>NC_020156.1:3292254-3603443 GCF_000332115.1 Nonlabens dokdonensis DSW-6 | reverse complement strand
TAAGAACTCGCTTTCCAGAATTGAAATCTTCTTGTTCCTGTTGCGCACTTTCTTTGATCTTGCGCTGTATCGTACCATCAAATAGTGATTGTACAAAACCACCAGCGTTTTCAATGTCTTTGAATATTTCTAAAGCTTTCTCTACCAACTGTTGCGTTATAGAATCGATATAATAAGAACCATCAGCAGCGTTGCCCACTTTATTGAGGTAAGCTTCGTCTTTTAAAATACGTAACTGATTGCGTGCAATACGATCGCCAAATTCATTTTCTTTACTAAAAAAGGTGTCATAAGGAATGTTGCATAATGTATCTGCACCGCCTAAAATTGCGCTCATACATTCAGTAGTTGTGCGTAACATATTTACATTATAATCCATTAAGGATTTGTTGCGTAGGCTAGGAGTAGCGGTTATGTAACACCCTAAATCTAGATCATAAATCTCGCCTAGAGTTTTAGTTAAAATGCGATAGGCGCGATATTTTGCGATTTCAAAGAAGTAGTTGCTGCCTATTGTGGTGTCTATATTGATTCTTTTGGTAATACGAGCTTTTTCATTCTGTAACCGTTCTCGACTGTCGCTCGAACTGACATCAGTTGCTGGCTCTTGTAATGATGAGTGTTTTGTTTCCGCTTTCGCGAAAGCCGACAAAGTACCAGAATCATTCAAATGATTCAAATACTCATTAAGATGAGCTGTAAAATAGGCTAGTTCTTGGGTTATTGTTGCTCCAGCTTCTTTATAGATACTTGTATTTACTGTGATATTAGAGAAATATCCTTGAAAATCATTGATAAAACTATCTAGGTTTTTATGATCTTGATCCTTGTTATGAAACCAATTTCCATCGCTAAACAGTTGATGAATAATGTCTATATGGACATAGGCCTTAGGTTCAATTTCATGAATCGATTTGATATAATCTAGATCAAAAAACTGAGGATGAATCTGAATACCAACTTTAGGCAGTCCTTTTAATAAAGCAGCAGGATCAATATCCTTGTTAGGAATAGTAAAGATGACACCTTCACCACCGCGGTTTAAAATATCATGTGCCTTTTTATTTGCTGCAACAGCATTACCTGCATAAACCCTTTGTGAAATATACCAATCGTTAGTTTGAGTAGATCGATTAGGAATATGAACCTTAGGCGCATTTTCACGATGATAAAAAGGCTTGATATCAATTCCTTCTCGTGTAGCGGTAAGAAGCGTTTCATTATAATCGGCTCCTTTGAGGTCCATTTGGATCTTTTGTTTCCATTGTGTTTCAGAAACAGGATTAAAATCTTTAAAAAGTCCTTTACTCATTACTTTTAGTTTTTACAGAATCTGGATGCTGGATAATAAATACTTCTTCATTATCGCGTTTCATCAGATAGCGTTCTCTTGCAAATTTTTCAAGACCTGCACTGTCCTGTAAGGCTGCAATTTTTGCTTTATCACGCGCAATACCTTTCCTATAGAAATCTGCATTTTCTTGTTTTTCAGCAAGATCCTTATTGATTTGTCTATGAGAAGTAGTCCATGCGCTACCGTCTAGAAATAAGATCCAGATAGCAAATAAGATAGTGATGATGGTATATTTATTACTAAAAAACCTCCACCACGGATTTGTTTTTAAATTTTTCAATCCCATAACTGGAAATTTAAGAAATTATCCCAGCTTTTGATCAATAATCGTACGTAAGATTTTAACACCTACCGTATTAAAACGATTAGTAGGAATAATGACATCTGCATAGAGTTTAGTAGATTCTATAAACTGCTCGTGCATAGGTTTCAATGTATTTTGATAACGTTCTAGCACTTCCTGAAGATCGCGTCCACGGTCTGCAATATCCCTTTTAAGCCTGCGTATTAAACGTTCATCACTATCACAATCGATGTAAACTTTGATATCAAATAACTCGCGGATGCGTGGCATGGTAAGGATAAGAATTCCTTCAACGATAACAACTTTTGATGGCGCGGTTTTAATCGTTTCTCCTGTTCGATTATGCTCCTTAAAACTGTAAACTGGTTGATCTATAGAATTTCCTTTTTTGAGCTCTAGAAGGTGTTTTTCTAGCAAATCAAAATCTATACTTTCTGGATGGTCAAAGTTGATTTTTGTGCGCTCTTCATAACTGAGGTCGCTGGTATCTTTATAATATGAATCTTGAGAAATGACAGTTACCTCGTGATCTGGATACTCATGTACCATTTGTTCCACTACCGTGGTTTTTCCACTACCAGTTCCACCTGCAATCCCTAATATAAGCATGAGTTATTTTTTGTTTTTGCAAAAGTAAGGTTTTGAACTTATATGAAAAGACAAAGTCTAGCTCTCAATCAGAACTAATTCACTGGAATTTTAACTGAAAATTTCTAGTTCAATATTCTTGCTTTTCCTTAACTAAAGATCAAACTTTTAATCGTCTAAACGATCTTCTCCATTGCTATACTCTTTACCTATAGCAATTTTAACTCCTACATTAAAGAGTATATTAGAAATATTTATATCGTTTTTTAGGGCAGGCTGGATAACCGTTGTAGCATTCTCGTCTCTATAAGAATAACTTAAAGGGTTTCCCAATGTTGTATTGAATTGAGGAGAAAAGAAAACTTGCACTGATCTACGGAAGTAATAGTTAAACCTCAATCCTCCTTCTATGTACATACTAGATGATGACGAATTTTCATTATCACTAGAAAAAGGCATCGAATTCCCAATACCTACCTGAGAAATACTATTTTCTGGATTGTTTAAAAAGGCAACTCCAGCTTTTGCAAAAACATCAAATTGAAATCGCTTTTTAGTAAAAGAATAGGTCGGTCCTATCGCTATAGAAGTGTTGGTATAATTATTATCACTTACGGCTGTGTTCTCGTCATTTCTGAAATCTAAATACCCAAATTCGTTATACTGATGACGCAAACTCACGCCTAACCCTACTTTTTTATTAAAGTAATACCCATATTCAGCTCCTAGATTCAATCCGCTTCTAGAAACATCTTTAAAATCACCAGCTGGCTGAGCAACACCTAAATCAATAATCAAATTATGTCTGGGCACTTCTCTTAAATGTACGGGATCTTTAAAGGTATCTTGATTCAATGAGTCCACCTGAGCGAGACTCATGGAGCAAACAAGTAATAATAAAAGAGTGGTATTTTTCATGGTTTAAAGATAATAGTTTGATGGTTATTATGATTCCATTAATGCAGGATTAAGATTTTTTTGTGTAAGCTTTCGCGAAAGCGTAACTATATTTAAAAATAATCACAAAAACAAATATTATGAGCGACAAGGAACTAGAAGGAAAATTAGATCAAGCAAAAGGAAAAGTAAAAGAAGAAGTAGGTAAAATGACCAATGATTCTTCTACAGAAGCCGAAGGAAAAGCTGATCAGGCCGAAGGAAAAATTAAAGAAGGACTAGGTGAGGCTAAGAGGAAAATTAAAAATACCTTTGACGGTAAATAAATACCAAAATGGAAAAATTAACAGAAGCACAAATTGAAAAGCATTTAGAGAATGTAGAAGGATGGGATTATTATGATGATGCTATTCATACTACATTTGAATTTGATAACTTCATGGATTGTTTTTCAGTAATGACGCGCATTGCGATGGAAGCAGAAAAGATGGAACACCATCCAGACTGGCATAATGTTTATGCTACGTTAGAAATATCGCTTTCTACTCACGATGTCAACGGTTTAACTGAAAAGGATTTTAAACTTGCAGCTGCTATTGAACATATAGTAGGTGACGAGTAATTCAATTTATTCTAAAGATAAAAGCTCCAAAATCAAATTGATTTTGGAGCTTTTTTTATGTTGTTGAATGGAGAAATAATATAGTACAAGACTTTTATCAAACTTACTTATCTTTGAAATCATCCACCGACACGCTTTACTTTAAATCCTTTGTCTTTGAGCATTTCCATGATGCGATCGCGATAATCACCTTGAATGATTATTTGATCGTTTTTAAAACTTCCACCTACTCCTAATTGAGTTTTTAATTCTTTGGCTAAAATTTTAAAGTCTGCTGTTGCTCCTGTGTAACCATCGATAATGGTGTTTACTTTTCCTTTACGTTTTTCAAACTTACATTCTAGAGGTTGCTCTTGTAACCAGATATTGCTTTTTTCTGTTTGTTTTTCTTCTTTGAAGTCGTGATCTGGAAAAAGGTTTTTGAGCTGGTCGCTTAAGTCCATAATAAGCAATTTTAATTTATATAATTATTAAACTGTAGGATCTGATTCTTGATCATTAATGTCAAAAATAGATTCCTTTCTTTCTTGAAGTATAGATACTCCTTTTTGAAGAAGCAAATTGTTTGGGTAGGTAATATTCTCACCTTCGTCTGTAATGAGTAAGGTATAAAAACCTTTTATATCACTTATAACGGCGGTTACCGGTAAGTCTTTATCATGAATACGAATGCGGTCACCTATCTTGAACGGAAAGGTAAAATAAAGAATAAAACTGGAGGTGATATTACTTAGAATACTCCAGTTTGCAAATAATGCAACACCTACTACTGCAAAGGTAGATCCTAGTGCAACAAAAAATCCATCAGTAGAAAAACCCCAAACGAGAATAATTGCAATGACACAAATACTCCAAATTACATAGCCAGTATATCTGTTTAGATATTGTTTACGTAGTTCTGTTCTAGAAACTCGTTTAGATAACTTTATCGCACTCCAAATAATAAAACGATGTGTTATAAAAGTTAACAATAACAATGATAACGTGAGTATAACTTGTGGTCTCAGTAAAAATTCTTTCATAAACCTAAATTATCTCTTAAAACAGCATCTTTATTTGCGTTCTTTCCCCAGTAAGCAGTGTTTATGGTTTTCTTGAGCGTACCAGAGGAAACCATGGGTGCTGCTCCGTCTTTATAACGATCCATCCATGAAAGAATTTTATAAGGAAATTCTTTTTCGGTTTTAAAAGCAATGGTTCTACCTAGATCAGTGAATTTAACACTGTACAAATAACCATCAGGGATTTCACTAAGTTTAGCAACAGCATCATAAGGTTTGGCTTCCATATGCTTTAATCTCAAATATTCAGTGCTTGGAATTACCTTTAATTCGCCTGTAGGCATGTCTTTAGGGTCAATTCTTAGTTGCGCTGCTATTTGGTTTTCAGTTATTACGTTATCGATTTCAAAATCTTTATTTCCTTCACTTTGAAAGTAGGAGTGAAGCGTCACATCATAACTAGCTTCATTTTGATTTAATTGCATGTAAGTGTGACCACACCATTCTTGAATAGAAGTCGCTATTTTAATCGCATTATCTTTTTTGTCCAGTGGCAAAAAGGTGCTGCTCATTATTTTATAAGGATAAATTCCTGTGTAGAAATCTCGAGTTGCATTTAATTTAAGAACAGGTCGATTGTTTTCTTTATGTTGGTCTGCTTTTATTTGATCTTTATTATCAAATGGCTCAGTAACAAAAATCATCACACCAGTTCCTTCTCTCATCTCACCATAACGAGCAACGCTGATGTCATAACTCGATATCTCTGCCGTACCGTTATACCAGTAGTCTTTGAATTCTTGTGTTAGTTGTCTGTTTTCTAATTGTGAAACAGGTTTTTCAGCTTTTGTGGCTGGTGTATTATTAGCTAATTCAGCATCGTTTTTACATGACATTAAAGTCAACACAACTATTAAGGTATAAAAAAACTTCATAATTTTTTTTCAAAGTTATGAAGTTTATATTTATGTAGTGTTAAGCTTTCGCGAAAGCGTAAATAACTTACAGCTTAGTAATCGTTAAATTGGTTTTTGGCCCAAACTCGTCAACCGTGAAATTAGCATAGGAATCCGGCATTAAAAATTGGATTTTAATATTCGCGTTTTCTAGCAAAGAAATATTTGCGTTTACTTCTCTAGAAACCGTACCAGTTCCTGAATGTGAATATTCTATTTGTTTATAAAATACATAACTATCATCTCCACCGTCGTAATCAACCACCACATTAATACCAAATCTAAATGTGTCTCCAGTGGTAAAGTCAGAAGTAACCATTGCATTTATGTTATAGACACCATCTGCAGGAGCTGTATATACACCATTTGAATTATCATAATTAGCACTAGTCACAGTTTCATTACTGAAAACAACATCTTCCCAATCATCATTTGTATCACCTTGTGCAGGGTTGTTCAAAGTGTATGTAGTCCCAGATACATCAGCTCTAGAAAAATCTGAAAGACCACTCCACGTTGCTGCACCAGTACCATCTGTAGTCAGTACTTGACCAGCCGTACCAGAATCTACTGGCATTGTGTAACCATCTGTGTCACCAGCGTTTCTTATCGCAAATGAATCTCCTTGAAAATATCCAGAAAACGAATTATTTGAGCCATCGTTCAAAGCAATACTTCTTATTCCATAAACGGTTCCAGTTGCACCTGCATTACCTGCTCTTGTAGAAATTCCATTAATATCTTGTCCTGAAGTCGTGCTTGATCCTATTACATTTCTGATGCCATAATTGGTGAAATTACTATTATTATTAACAGCAACTACATTGTCGATACCAATGTGAGCGCCTAAACCGGAAACAGAAACTTCATTAGCAATACCTATCTTATCTCGACCTGTTGTACTTGTATTGGTCAAATCTAATGTTTTAGTATCTGGCGTTGAAGCCGCTGCCGCAACGCTTGTATGCCTATTAGTCACGCTTAAAATCGTTCTTTCTTCTGAAGCCACAGCGCCTGGATTCTCTACTGTTACAACAGCCGCAGCAACTGATTCTGTTCCAAAAGAGGTTCTTCCAGTTCTTACGATGTCAGAAGTTGTAGAAGTAGCATTGTCAGTTGTTCCATCGGTATAAAATGCAGATGTAGCATTCACGTTTTGATAAGACGTCCCATTAAAGTAGTAAAAACCTTCGGCTGCATCGTTAGAATCTAAATACAAAATAAGTCCTGTCTGAGCAACACTAGGTAAAGCGGCTCCAGTAGGAAGAACTGGGACTTTTGGGATAATAATTCCATTAAACTCACCGCTAGCAAGGCCAGTATTTGAAATAATTTCCAAATCGGCAGTAGGAGCGGCAGTGCCTATTCCTACTTGAGAATACGATAAAAGACTTGCAAAAGAAAATAAGATACAGTAGAAAAATTTCATAGGGATATATTCATTGTATTAGCCTTTAAAGATAAAAATTTAATTGTTTTATAGAGTATGAAAGTTAATATCATACTATGGAAAAATCCATTCAACTCTATTTTAAATCGCTTAGACTTAAATAAACGTTTATACGTTTTAAATCATCGATTAAATAACCTCTTAAAAAGTCGATAAATGGTACTTGGAACTTATGCGAGCCAGTTATCTACAAGTTTTTGACTTTTTCTTGCATCATTTTAATCTGATCGCGCAATCTTGCAGCTTCCATAAAATCCAATTCTTTAGCAGCTTTTTCCATCATCTTACGAGTATCTCTTATTTTCTTTTCCAGCTGTGCTTTAGAAAGGTATTCTGCCTCTTCTTCAGCAGCTTTCATGGTCAGCGTTTCTTCGATAGCATAAGTAGCTGCATTTTTACGATATAATGCAGTTTCTAATTTCTTTTTAATAGCAGTTGGCTTTAAACCGTTTGCCTCGTTATAAGCGATTTGTTTAGAACGTCGGTATTCTGTTTGATCGATCGTTTTTTGCATGCTATCTGTAATCTTGTCGGCATATAAAATGGCCAGACCATTTACATTTCTTGCTGCACGACCTATGGTTTGGGTTAAGGATCTATTATTACGTAAAAATCCTTCTTTATCTGCATCTAGAATAGCAACAAGAGAAACTTCTGGTAAATCCAGCCCTTCTCGCAGTAAGTTTACACCTATTAAAACATCAAATACTCCACGTCGCAAATCTGACATAATTTCCACTCGCTCCAAAGTATCTACATCACTATGTATATAGCGACAGCGCACATTGATACGTGTTAAGTATTTAGTAAGTTCTTCTGCCATACGTTTAGTAAGCGTAGTGATCAAAACGCGCTCATCCTTTTCTTCTCTTATGCGTATTTCTTCAACCAGATCGTCTATTTGATTTTGACTCGGTCGTACTTCAATAATAGGATCTAATAATCCGGTAGGTCGTATGATTTGCTCAACATAGATACCTTCACTTTTTTCCAACTCATAATCTGCTGGAGTGGCACTTACATACAATACTTGATTTTGTAAAGCTTCAAATTCTTCAAATTTAAGAGGTCTGTTATCCATTGCGGCCGGAAGTCTAAACCCATAATCTACCAGATTTTCTTTGCGAGATCTATCACCACCATACATGGCACCTACTTGAGGAACGCTTACATGACTTTCATCGATGATCATTAAGTAATCGTCTGGGAAGAAATCTAATAAACAGAAAGGTCTTGTACCAGGCAAGCGACCATCTAGATAACGACTGTAGTTTTCTATTCCTGAACAGTAACCTAGTTCTCTGATCATCTCAAGATCAAATTCCGTACGTTCTTCTAGTCTTTTAGCTTCAAGTGGTTTTCCTATTTCCTTGAAATACTCTACTTGTTTGACCAGATCTTCTTGTATGGAATGAATCGCGCCTTGCAATATGTCTGGTGAGGTAACAAACATATTTGCTGGGTAAATAGTAATTTGGTCATACTTTTCAATAACCGATCCATCTACTGGATTGAAGCGTTCTATTTCTTCAATTTCATCACCGAAAAAATGAATCCTAAATGCAGTATCTGCATAACTAGGAAATACATCCAGTGTGTCTCCTTTAATCCTGAAATTACCTCTATTAAACTCTGCAGTAGTTCTTGAATATAAGGATTGCACTAATCGATGCAATAAAGCTGTTCTTGCAATAACTTCATCTCGCTTAATGCGTACTACATTTTTTTGAAATTCTACCGGATTCCCTATACCATACAAGCATGAAACCGATGCCACAACAATAATGTCTCTACGACCAGAAAGTAGGGAAGAGGTTGTGCTCAATCGCATTTTCTCTATTTCTTCATTGATAGATAGATCTTTCTCAATGTAAGTTCCGCTGGAAGGTATGAATGCTTCTGGCTGGTAATAATCATAGTAAGACACAAAATATTCTACCGCGTTATCAGGAAAAAAGTCCTTGAACTCAGAGTATAATTGCGCCGCAAGAGTTTTATTATGACACAGTACAAGAGTAGGTTTTTGCACTCCTTGAATCACGTTTGCCGCAGTAAAAGTCTTACCACTTCCGGTAACACCTAAGAGTGTTTGATACTTTTCGTTAGCCTTGATTCCTTTGACTAATTTATCTATCGCCTGAGGCTGATCTCCAGTAGGAGAAAAGTCTGATATAATATTAAAATCCATGAAATGTAAAAATAAGATTTTTGTAATTCCGCTTTCGCGAAAGCGAGGTTAAAAAAACACTTTTTATTCATAAAAGAACTCTGGAGAAAGAATTATCTCTTTAAAGTAAAATGGCCTTTAAAACTGCGTCCATCGTTCAGTTCAACGCGATACCAATAATCTGTGCTAGGCATAGGATTACCGATGTACATGCCATCCCAGCCTGGTCCGACGGGACTTAATTGTTTCAATAATTTACCAAACCGATCAAAAATAAATATTTCTGCATCAGGTTCTGTTTCTATGGCGGTTACCTGCCAGTAGTCATGAAAACCATCTTGATTAGGCGTGAAGTAAGGTGGTGCCGCTATTATAGTTGCAGGAGCGGTTTTTAAATCACAACCGTTTAAATCGCGTACATATACCGTATAATATCCAGGAAGTAAATTTGTGAAAACATTACTGCTTTGGTAGAAAAAATTATCAATGCTGTACTCAAAAGGCCCATCTCCAGTAACTGAAACGGTAATGCTATTTTCTCTTATGGTGAATTGTTGTACTTCTATATCTACGATTTGAGTTTCTAGATAATTAGTGACTGTGGTAGAAGTGGTGTCTTCACAGCCGTTGAAGTCCGTTACTGTCACGGTATATGTTCCGTCTTGACTGACAGTAATATTTTGTGTGGTCTCTCCAGTATTCCATAAGTAGGAGACAAAACCTGAACTAGATTCAATTATGGCTTCATCATCTTCACATTTTGAAAAATCAGGTGTTGAGATTACTACTGGCTTAGGCAAAACTTCTAGAACTAAAGGTTGAACATCATAACAAGTAATCAAGTCGTTATTCTCTAAACGTACCCAAATGGTTTGTTGAGGTGTTAAATTCTCGTACTGAAAATTGAGATTGGCAATATCAGATTCTGCTTCCTGCTGTGTCGCATGAAATGTAGTTGTCAAATTACCTAATTGTCCATTTTCAATAGTTGAAACCAAAGAAGCTAGATCAAATAACTCTGTCAGGTCTCTAGACTCGTCGTCACAAATTTGAAAATCATTCAAAACAGGAATGGATGGTTGAGAGATCACACGTAATTGAAAAGACGTGACGTCAAAGCAGTCTGAATTATCGATGTTTTCATAACGCACAAAAACTTCTTCATTGTTAGTACCGTTGTACATGTTGTTCAAGGCGTTTTGATCATTTTCTGCTTCTGTTCTTGAGTTATAAAAAGTATAAGAAAACAAGTTAGGATCTTGAGTTCCTAAACCTTGTATTGCTGCAGCAGTCAAATCAAATAATTCAAATCCATCATTAGAAAAATCGTCGCAGGTGATCAAATCATCAATAGCTACTGGCAATGGGATTTCGGAAATATTTAGATCAAAAGAAGTAGTTACAAAACAACCATTTGAATTGCGATTATCAATGCGCAAATAATAGGTGCCACTTTCATAAAAATCATTATCGCTCAATTGATTGAAATCTTGTTGTGCATCTTGTAAAGAAGAGTGAACACTAACATTAAAGATAGTTGTGTCTTGATTTCCTAAAGCGGTAACTCTTGTGGTGCTAAAATCTATAAGGGCAACACCATCATTAAGAGCATCATCACAGATGTTAATATCAGGTACGTTTTGTATCAATGGCGTATCAACTATAGTAACATCTCGAGTAGAAGTAAAAACCTCTGAAGGCGTATTAATGGTAAGGGAAACCGTGTAGATTCCAGCGGTAGCATAAATATGACTAGGATTGATGATGGTTGAACTATTGTTAGAACCGCTGCTCGGATCGCCAAAATCCCAAAGCACACTGGTATTGGGACAAGTGGCTATATCAACTGCAAAGAATTGAGTGGCAGTACCGCTACAGCCTTCTACTACTCCAAAAGACGGATTGAAAAAGGCATTGTAGAATGGAGGTAAACCTTCATTGCTATTGGTTCCAGGGCTTAAAGCCAGTCCGTCATATTGAAAATTTGATAAGGCTCCAATACCATTTGGATTATTGATTACAGCTAGCCAAGGCTGTTCATCACGAGAGTAATAAATTTTATTATCTGGAGCAATTTGTAAAGCGCCTCGAGTCACGTCATCACTAGCATTTAAAGGGTCACTTTCGTAAATAGTAATTGGGTTATTTTGAAAATTTGCAGCGGTTGTGTCATATTGAAGTAACAATCGTTCTCCAGGTATAAGACCGCTGCCTAAGGTATTTAAATCCACATAAACTAATCTGGAATCTAACGAGAACTCAGTTCCATAAGCTTGATAGGCAGCTGGGAAATTAAGTCTTAAAGGATTACTTACTACACCTGTATTATTATTGAAGTCAAATAACCAAGCACCATAACCAGCTTCGTTAGGATTAGTGAGATCTACATAAAACTGAGTCATCATAGCTACTTTAGTACCATCGGGAGAAACTTTTAAATAACCTCTTTTGTCTGTTGTGCGAGTAGAAGGACTTGCAGATGTCACGGTGGCTGATAAATCTATACCGCTAGGAGTAAGTTTAAAAGCATAAAACTGATCAAAATTTAAACTTCCAGAAACTCTTTCTGCATAGGATACAATCCATGCATCTTGACCATTTGAAGCGACTGCAGCAAACAGTTTTTCTGTGCTGTTAGCCAATAGCTGAATATTTTTTTGTGCGGCAATAACATCTCCAGTACCACCATTTAAATTCATATCAACTACGGTATAATATAAACCAGTCGCTGAATTAATAGAAATAGAAAAAATATAATACAGATTAGAGCTATCTGGTAAAGGAATCACTATAGCAGATTGTGTGCTAGAAGGATTTCCTAACAGATTCATACCGTTAGGCATTATGGAGTGATTTCTATCCCATACTGTAATCCCATCGGTATAAAAAAGTAAAGAACCACAAGCATCAGAAATTGCTGAGCATCCTTCGATGGTATTTAATTGACCAACATCTGTTGGAATAGGAGTACCACTATTGAAGTCTATTCCTGCATTGCTACCAAAGAACCACCAATTTGCTTCATTTTGAGATAAACATGCAGTTGATGTCAATATTAAGAATAGGATGAGGTATTTTTTCACTGTCTAAAAATATGTAATCAATTCTATATCTTCATAAAAATTAGATGTTAATAAAGACTAATTTAAAACGGTAGCGTTAGGTTTTATATATTCGTAAAAAAAATAACAATGAAAAAATTAATTGGAAGCCTTGCTTTTTTTGCTCTTTTAATCTCCTGTACTACCGATATTGAGCCGCTTGACCCTAGCTTAAATCCCAATGGAAGTAACCCTGGAAATGGTAATCCGAACACTAATGCAGTTTTTACTGCAACAGTTAATGGGACAGCCTACGTAGGCTCTATAGTTGAAGCAACCTTAAATAGTGATGGTTTAATCATCGAAAGTGAACAAGGAAATCTTTCGTTAGGTTTTCAAGTTTTTGATCCTGTAGTGGGAACTTTCAATGTGGATACTGCAAGCTCTATGACTGGTGCTCTTTTAGTATATGCAAATGAGCCATCTAATTTAGCATGGATAGCTAGTACCGGTGAAGTAGTTATAACTGAAATTGATATGACAAATCAAACAGTGACAGGAACTTTTCAAGGACTTGCTCAAGAAATATTTGGATCTGATACAGATCGTGCGATTACTAATGGTGTTTTTCAAAACATTCCTTACACAACTGATGAAGGAAGTGATATGGCAACTGCAGATGTAAACGGAATGCCATTTGTTGCTGATTTATTCCCTATAGGAGAAATAAACAATAGACAGACTATTGTTTTTGATAGTGGTCTTGATGAAAGAATCGCGATAAGTGTTCCATCTAATATTACTGCAGGGACTTATCCTATTGAGAATTTTTCAGGTGGTACTTATAGTGGGTATTATGAAAACGATTCTGTTAATATGGGCGCTCAACACGACTCTGTTGCAGGAACTGGATCTATAGTCATTACAGATAGAACAGGCGATGTAATCACTGGTACATTTGATTTTACAGCAACAGATCCTAATAATCCTAGTAGTACGTTCACCATTACAAACGGCCAGTTTGTTGTAGAAATGCTTTAGATTATATATTCATTTCGATAGAAATAAAAATGCCCATCTTATTTAGATGGGCATTTTTTAATTGGTAATAATTCTAATTATATTTTAACTCTCCAGCCGTGTTTATCTTCGGCGCGATTGTATTGAATATCTTTTAATGCTTCTTTTAAACGACTCGCATAAGAATCATCTAATTGCGGCAATTCATATTTAAAGTCTTTGTGTTTGAATCCTTTTATAGGAACGATTACAGCAGCAGTTCCACTTCCAAAGATTTCCTTTAAACTACCATCTTTAGCAGCTTCTCTAATTTCATTTACTGAAATACGACGTTCTTCTACATGGATTCCATGATCTTTTGCCATTTGAATAACACTTCTACGAGTGACTCCATTAAGAATTCGATCGTTATGTGGTGCGGTAAATAAACTGTCACCTATTCTAACAAAAATATTCATAGTACCTGCTTCTTCAAGGTATTCATGAGAAGCGGCGTCTGTCCAAATCACTTGTTGGTAACCTTCTTGAATAGCAAGATTATTTGGATAAAAACTAGCAGCATAATTACCAGCTGCTTTTGCATACCCAACTCCGCCATCAGCAGCACGTGAAAATTCCGAAGCAATGATTACCCTAACATCTCCTTTATAATAAGCAAAAGCAGGAGACATAATAATCATGAATTTATATTCTGTAGACGGAGCAGCAGCAACGCCATTTTCACTAGAAATCATAAATGGTCTTAGGTAAAGAGATAAACCTTCACCGTAGCGTACCCAATCTTTATCTAAAGCCACTAATTTTTTTAAACCTTCCATAAAGATCTCTTCTGGAACTTCTGGCATAGCAAGTCTCTTTGCACTTGCATTAAACCTCTGCCAGTTATCTTCTGGTCTAAATAAGAAAACATCACCAGTGGCGTCCTTAAAAGCCTTCATCCCTTCAAAAATAGCTTGACCATAATGAAAAACCTTACAACTAGGCTCTACTTCAATAGGTCCATAGGGTTTGATCTCTACCGATTGCCACTCACCATCGCGCCATGTACATTCCAGCATGTGGTCTGTAAATGTTTTACCAAAAGTTAAATTATCAAAATCAGTTTTTGCGATTTTTGATTCTTTTACCTTATCTATAACGATTGCGTGCGTGTTGGTCATGGTGTTTTTGTGTTTTTGCAAATATACTTCATTATCATTTAGCATAAATGTAAACGAATCCCTAAATTTGTGTAAAATATAAACACATGAAACAGTTCATCATAGGATTATTTGCATTGACTTTATTAGTAGGATGTAAAGAACAAAAACAAGAAGAAGAAGAAATGCCAGCCGTAAACGACGAGCAAGTTGAAGAAATGGCCTACATGGATTATGGTGCTACATTTTCTAATACCGACGTTATTGACGCTATGGAATTAGGAACGATGTACAAAAACATGAAAGTAGGTGATACCACAACCGTAAAAGTAAAAGGTACCATTGCTGATGTTTGTGTAAAAAAAGGATGCTGGATTAAAATGCCAGTAGGAGAAGAGTCTGCTACCGTAAAATTTAAAGACTACGGTTTTTTTCTTCCTAAAAACGGGAAAGGTAAAGAAGTTATCTTGAGTGGTAAAGCTTTTAAAAACATCACTCCAGTAGATGAATTGAAACATTATGCTGAAGATGCTGGGAAAACTAAAGAAGAAATTGCTGCTATTACCGAAGATGAGGTAACACTTAGCTTTGTGGCAGATGGCGCAATGGTAGAGGAGTTTGAAAATCCAGATGTAGAAGGAGTAGAGAAAACTGAAGAGTAAATGAAACGTGAGATCATGATTACTGGTGATGGGTCAAAAACCATCCACATGCCAGATCTCAATGAGCAATATCATTCTAAACATGGCGCCTTGCAAGAGGCGCTTCATGTTTTTATAGAGACAGGTCTAGAGTACTTTGTTGAGGTCTCGCTTTCGCAAAAGCGGGATTTTAAAAAAGAACCTCTTCATATTTTAGAATATGGTTTTGGTACTGGCCTGAATGCTATGCTTACTGCGCAGCATAAATCTAATACCTTCATGGAATACACTGCATTAGAAGCTTTCCCTATTGCGGCAGAAGAAGTTGAGGCTATTGATTACGGTAAACTTCTTGAAGATCAAGAGTTATTTGCTCAATTGCACAATGCCTCTTGGAATAAAAAAACACAAATCTCCGACTCTTTTTTCATTGAAAAGATTCAAACAACCTTTGAAAAACTAGATTACGATCAAAAGTTTGATTTGATCTTTTTTGATGCATTCGGTCCTAGAACACAACCAGAATTATGGACGCAACCTATATTTGACGCCGCTTTCAAATCGTTGAAAAATGGTGGTGTTCTTACCACGTATTGTGCTGCTGGTCAAGTAAGACGCAACATGCAAAGCGCTGGTTTTACGGTTGAGCGACTGCCAGGACCACCTGGAAAAAGAGAAATGCTTAGAGCAAGCAAAGAGTTCTAATTACCTTATACAATCATTTAGTATTAACTTAAGTATCCTAGCAAGGAGTAACTTTATATTTGCAGAAATCAAAATTATATATGTCACAACAAGTAAGAAATCAAGAGCCTAAATCTTTATGGAATCATTTTTCAGATCTAAACGCTGTTCCTAGACCTTCTAAAAAAGAAGAACGAGTAAGAGCTTTTATGAGAGACTTCGGTAAAAGTCTTGATCTAGAAGTTGTGGAGGACCAGATAGGTAATGTGATTATTAAGAAACCTGCTACCTTGGGAATGGAAGATCGCAAAAGCATTATTTTACAGTCGCACCTAGACATGGTTCATCAAAAGAATAATGATACCGACTTTGATTTTCTTACTCAAGGAATAGTAATGACAGTAGATGGTGACATCATTAAAGCAAATGGTACCACACTTGGTGCAGATAATGGTATTGGTGTTGCCGCAATTATGGCAGTTCTTTCTTCTACAGATATTGCTCACCCAGCAATTGAGGCATTATTTACCATTGACGAGGAAACTGGAATGACTGGAGCAAAAGAGTTAGATAAAAATATTCTAAAATCTACCATTTTATTAAATCTTGATACAGAAGAAGATGATGAGATAGATATAGGTTGCGCCGGTGGAGTAGATGTCACTGCTACTAAGAAGTATGAGTTGTTACCTGCTAAAAATAGTTTTGTTTCTAAAAAGATAACTGTAAAAGGTTTGAATGGAGGTCACAGTGGTATGGATATCATTAAAGGCCTTGGTAATGCAAACAAAATGATCAACCGTCTTGCCGATGCTATACAGCGCAAAGCATCACTTCATTTTCAATCGATTCAAGGTGGTAGTTTAAGAAATGCCATTCCTAGAGAAGCCGTTGCCGTTTTCAGTATAGAAGAAAGTGAACTCGATCAAGCAATGAAAGCTTTTCAAAGTTGCAAAGCAGCAATTGAAGACGAGTATAAGTCTTTAGAAAAGAATTTATACATAAGCATAGAAGATGCTCCAAATGATGAAACCTTAAGTGCAACAGATAGCAAGCAACTTATTTATGCCTTACTAGGTGTTCATAATGGTGTTTATAGAATGAGTCCAGATATAGACGGACTGGTAGAAACTTCAAATAACCTTGCCAGAGTAACGTTGAAAAATGGTGACTTGCAAATCGCTTGTTTAACTAGATCTTCAGTAGATAGTTCTAAAGTAGATCTTGCCATGAGCATTGCAGCAGTAATGAAACTGGCTGGTATGGAAACTAACTTATCTGGAGATTATCCAGGATGGCAGCCTAATCCTAATAGTGCGATGCTAGAAATAGCAAAATCAAAATATACAGAGCTTTTCAACCATGAACCTAGAGTTGTTGCATGCCATGCAGGATTAGAATGTGGATTACTAGGAGAACGTTATCCTGGTCTAGACATGATTTCTTTTGGTCCTAACATTAGAGGAGCGCACAGTCCAGATGAGCATGTAGAGATCAAATCTGTGCAGAAATTCTGGAGTTTACTTCAAGAATTATTGAAGGAGATTCCAAAGAAATAGAACATATTTCAATTAGATAAATTGCTCAAAAAGTAGGTAACTATTTTTTGAGCTTTTTTTATGATCCCGCTTTCGCGAAAGCGGAACCAAACGTTTGCAATAACAAGATAAGTTTTTATTAGTAATACAAATTATAGCAGTTATTTTTTACGATACACCTGAGCCGCAAGTTGGGTTTTTCTTTTAATGCGATGTCGTAAATTTCTAGGCTTTAAGATTTCAATAGATTCTCCAAAACCAAGAATCAATCGATCTAATTCAAAATTTAAGCTTACAAAAATCTGGAAGGTAATACTACCGTCATCATTCTTAGAAAGGACTTTTTGAGAATGATGAAAAGGTTTTGTCATTACATAAGGCGCGTTCTTCTTGTCTAATTTAAAAACAACGTGTGCAGTATTGTGATGGTCTAGAACGGTTACACCTATGGTGTTTTTGTAATACTCTTCTGGATGAAACTCAGCATCCTGATAATCTATGTTCAAATCGTAATCGATAGATATAATACGATCCAGGGCTAGTGTTTTAATCACAGGAGTATTTTCATTAAGTCCTACAAGAAACCATCTATTATTATACTCTCTCAAAAACTGTGGATGAAAAGTAAACTGTTGTGAAGATTTTGCTTGAAACGACTGGTAGGTGATGACTAGAACCACTTCCTTAAGAATAGCCTGATACAACTCATCTAAGTATTCTAAACCTTTAAGTTTATCATTTTTCTCCAGATAGATAATGGGCGGTTTATTTTTTTTCTCCGTGTAGATTTTATCTTCCAGCTTATTGATAATTACATTAAGCTCGTCAAAGAATGAAAAATCTTTAAACTGTCGCAACATTTCCATGGTCTCAGTGAGCACAGACATATCTGTGCCGGTAATAGGAATATCAGTAATACTATAATCTGGATCACTATAGCGGTAATATTTACGATCGTAGACTTCTATGGGTGCATCGTAACCTAACTTATCACTGCGCAAAGTTTGAATATCTAGCTGTACAGTGCGTTTGCTAACATTTATTTCTCGACCTTCTAAATCATACAATGCCTGAGAACAATACTCTACTAAGTCGTCCAGAGTCCAGGTTCTATAGGTATTCTGTAAACAGCGATCTATAGTTTTATATCTTATGAGTGCATTTTTATTAATAGCCATAGGTCTGTTTTAATGATAGTTAGGATAGTTGTAATTCCGCTTTCGCGAAAGCGGAACAGCAATAACTATTTACAATGATAAACATCTTTTTTAACTACGCAAAAAGATTGCGTAGTACTGTATGCATATTTGTTGCATAGTTAAACAGAAAGCGATTCAAGGCTTTCAAAAATGTAGTGCTGCGTCATACGAGGAGATGGCGCAGCTTATTAAAAGAATGTAAAATCAAATAAGATGAAAAAAGAAACCAACCAAACGGACTTCAAAAATATCACTGGTAAAGAAATTGTAGCTTTAGGTTACCCAAGTGGACAATGGTTTACAGAAGCCATAAATCATATAAATTCTAATCAATTAAATCTGGAACAAATGGAAGCTTACCTAGAACAATTTAGGTTACCACCAGAAGTAGGGATTCATGAAAAGCCAGTACCTTTTTCTATTAATCTAAAGGCAGAAAATGAGCAAGAAGAAGATAATGTAGGAAAAGTTATTGCAACTATGAATGCCGTTATGAAAACGCCTACTGTTGTTAATGGAAGTGTGATGCCAGACGCTTGTCCAGCTGGACCAGTAGGAATGATTCCTGTAGGTGGAGTGGTAGCTGCAAAGAATGCGATCCATCCAGGTATGCATAGTGCAGATATTTGTTGCTCTGTGATGTTAACCGATTTTGGTGATGCAGATCCTAAAGAGGTTCTGGATGCGGCAAGTGCTACAACGCACTTTGCACCTGGAGGAAGACCTAGAGGACAACAGTTTCAACTTCCAGAAGAGTTGAGAGAAGAGTTTGAAGCAAACTTCTTTTTGAACAGTGCGCGAAGTATTTCACTAGCACAAGAACATTTAGGAACTCAAGGTGACGGAAATCACTTTTTATTTGTAGGTAAAAGCAAGCTGACGGGAAACACGATGATGATTACTCATCATGGTTCTCGTGCGCCAGGTGCAAGATTGTACTCGCAAGGAATGAATGTTGCAGAGAAGTTTAGAAAATTGATCTCGCCACAAACCATGAAACAGAATGCATGGATCCCTTTTGACACGCATGAAGGAGAGAAATATTGGGAAGCTTTACAAACGATTAGAAAATGGACTAAATTAAATCATGAATTGATTCACGATGGCGTTAAAGAAAAAATAGGGGCGACTGTCAAAAATCGTTTCTGGAACGAGCATAACTTTGTTTTTAAAGATGGTGATACTTTTTACCATGCAAAAGGAGCGACACCTCTTGATCCTAAATTTATGCCCGATATTACTGGTCCACGATTGATTCCACTTAATATGTCAGAGCCAGTTTTAATTGTAGAAGGTGCAACGACAGCAACTAATTTAGGCTTTGCACCGCATGGCGCTGGACGTAATATGAGTAGATCGCAACATAAGCGTAATCTTGCTCATAAAACTGATGAAGAGATTTTTATTGAAGAAACAAAAGGACTTGATATTCGTTTTTACTCCAATGAAATTGATATTTCTGAACTTCCTAGTGCGTATAAAAATGCGGCGGCGGTAAGACAGCAAATGGAAGATTTTAATCTTGGGACGGTGATTGATGAAGTCATGCCTTACGGTTGTATCATGGCTGGCGATGTAGATAAAAACGCACCTTGGCGAGTAAAAAGACGTAAAAAACAACTGCGTAACAAGAAGTAAACAGAAAGCTCAAAAAATAGTCCCGTATTTTTTGAGCTTTTTTCGTTTCATGTTATTATCTAGCCATTTACAGCTAGTAAAACGTCATGACAATAGGTGAAAAAATCAATTGATAGTTCAAAGTAAACTTTATTTTACTTCAAATGCTTTTTGAAGAAATCTATAGTTCGAGTCCACGATAATTCTGCCATTTTCTTATCGTATCTAGGCGTTGTATTGTTATGAAAACCATGATTCACTTCTGGATATATATGCTTGATACTCGATGTTATTCTTTTGTAAAACAGCCTCATAAGCTGGCCATCCTGCATTTACTCTTTTATCTAATTCACCATACTGCAACAATAAGGGCACTTTGATTTTTACGGCATCTTCTTTTTCAGGTTGTCTCCCATAATAAGGAACTGCTGCTCCCAATTCTGGTAAGCGAACGGCCATCATATTTGCAATATAACCTCCAAAACAAAAGCCTACCACTCCTATATGTCCATTGCAATTTTCGTGCGCTTTTAGATATTCATAAGCAGCTATAAAATCTTCAAGCATTTGATTTCTATCTCTTTTCTTTTGTAAAGTTCTACCATCGTCATCATTGCCAGGATAACCGCCCAAAGGTGTTAAAGCATCTGGAGCGAGAGAAATAAAATTTTCTTTTGCAACGCCTCTTCCTACATCTTCAATGTAAGGGTTAAGACCTCTATTCTCATGCACGACTATGATACCTGGCAACTTTGTCTTGGTATTTTTAGGAGTAGATAATA
Organism: Nonlabens dokdonensis DSW-6; assembly: GCF_000332115.1. Lineage (NCBI taxonomy): Bacteria > Pseudomonadati > Bacteroidota > Flavobacteriia > Flavobacteriales > Flavobacteriaceae > Nonlabens > Nonlabens dokdonensis. The sequence goes on along the minus strand of NC_020156.1, from coordinate 3,582,443 downwards.
AGCCTTTCATCTTACCAGCACCTTTAGGAGAATCATAAATTATATAGTCGCTATCTAAACTAGGGTCGTCTGGACTTACCAACAAAGTTTCCATATAATCTGGAGACATAAAACTTAGTAAAGAACCTACAGTTACTCCGCCTACTGCATAAATTCCTAATTTTTCTACGAACTGCCTACGGTTTAATTTATTATGAGCATAATCATCATATAAATCAAAAACTTCCTGCTTTATATCTTCTTTTTTTAAATCTTTCATGGTCAACAATTTCCATGAAATTTACAATATTCTTTCTCAAATATTTGATTTATGAAAACTATAGTCGGTAAACATGAAAAATTGTTCGAAGCAACTTTGTTTGTATTGAACTTTATTACGCACCATTTTTCAAGAGGTTAAAAATCTTTACTTCATGATTATGAGTTTGTTAGGTAAATTTTGATTACTTTTCCTCTCCACAAATCAAAATTGCTACTATGTCTTTAAAATCCGTATTAACAGCTATACTTTTACTAGTTTCAGTATTTCTTTTTGCACAAGAAAAAAAATATTGGGATATAACAAACGTTGAAGGCATTCCTCAAGAGGACGTTATTACTTATTCGACAGATGTATTGAATCCTATTTATTTTACTTTAGACAGCAGATCTGTTTCAACTCTTTTGTCGAATGCCCCAAATAGATTTGAAACTACAAATTCTCCTATAAAATTAAATATACCTAATCCTCAAGGGCAACAAGAGATTTTTGAAATTTTTTCGACACTCACTATGTCTCCAGAATTATCAGAGCAACTGCCCGATGTAAAAAGCTTTGTAGGAACAAATGTAACTAATCCTCTACACGTACTGAGAATTACCATAACACCTCAAGGTTTCTTTGGTATGACAACTGGATCTGACTTTGGTCAGACTTACATAAACCCTTATGCTAAAAACACTAATATTTACACTGTCTTTAGTAAAAGAGACACGAGAAATACTAATCAAAACTCATTTGAATGTGGAGTAAATACTATTAATATTTCTACTACCTTTTCTACTCAAGCTCCTATTAGAACAAAATTTATTAGTGAAGGAATATTGAGAAAATACCGTCTTGGAGTAGCTACTACAGTGGAATACTCTGATTTTCATTGGCAAGCTGCAGGTTTAGCAGCAAGTGCTAGTGATACTCAAAAGAAAAATGCAGTTCAAGCAGCTATAGTTGTTACAATTGATCGTGTAAATCAAATTTATGAAAGAGATTTAGGCGTAACCTTAGAGCTTATAACCAATAATCAAGATGTTATCTTTTTAGGAGATACAGCTATGGATCCTTATACAAATAACAGTGGTTCTACGATGTTAGGTGAGAATCAAGCTACGTTCAACAGTGTAATTGGTAGTGGAAATTACGATATAGGGCACGTATTTAGCACTGGTGGTGGAGGAATTGCCAGTACTCCATCTGTATGTAATACTAATTTCAAAGCTCGTGGAGTTACAGGTCAAGGAAATCCAGTAGGTGATTTTTTTGATATTGATTATGTAGCTCACGAAATGGGACATCAGTTTGGAGCAAACCATACCCAAAATAACTCTTGTCAAAGAAATTCAAATACAGCGGTAGAACCAGGCTCAGCAAATACAATAATGGGTTATGCAGGTATTTGTGCTCCTAATGTTCAAAATAATAGTGATGCCATGTTTCATTATGTAAGTATTTTAGAAATAAGCAACTTTTTTACGGTTACCAACAATTTGAACACAGGTAACTGTGCAACAGAAATAATTATTGCAAATGATGAACCTACTATCACCCAAAGTCCCAACTACGTCATACCTAAAAGCACTCCATTTTTACTGGAAGCAACTGCTACAGACTCTAATGGAGATATCCTTACTTATAGTTGGGAGCAGATAGATAATGACGTCGCTGCTATGCCTCCTTTAGAAAATTCAACGATAGGGCCAAGTTTCAGAACTTACCTACCTACAGCCAGTCCGATTCGTTATTTTCCCTCAATGAGTACTTTAATTACAAATTCTTATTCCAATACTTGGGAAGTTCTACCATCTGTGAGTAGAACTATGAATTTTGGTCTTGTTGTTCGGGATAATAACATTTTAGGAGGTCAGGTTTCTACAGAAACAAGTATTGTAACCGTTAATGATGCGGCAGGACCATTTAGGGTAACGTCGCAAAATACGGCTGGAAATTCATGGGTTGCAAATAGTTCCAAAACCATAACTTGGGATATTGCTAACACTGATGATCCGAGTGGTGTAAATGCGCAAAATGTAGACGTTCTTCTTTCTACCGATAACGGTTTAACTTATCCTACCATTTTAATCGCAAATACGCCTAATGATGGTAGCGCAGATATTATTGTGCCAGACGTACAAACTTCAAATGCACGTATTATGGTAAAAGCATCAGATAACGTTTTTTTTGATATCAATACTCAAGCATTTAGTATAGGAGTTGAATTTATGCCTGTTTACTGCGATGCCGGTGCTGCACAAACAAGTTTTACTAATATTTCTAGAATTGAATTTAACACTATTGATAATTCCTCTTCAACGTCTAGTAATGGGTATGAAGATTACAGTAACCTTTATACATTACTATCAAGAGGGGAATCCTATACTTTAACAGCTTCTTCAAATCCTGGACCTTTTATAGGAGATGAGCTTTATGTATGGATCGATTACAACAAGAACGGAAGCTTTCTTGATCCAGGAGAACAAGTTATAAATGATGATGCTGCATTCCCGTATGGAGGAAATATCACTATTCCTAATAGCGCATTTCTAGGAGAAACTAGAATGCGAGTACGCATCAATAATGCAGATAGTGGAACTTCTAATACTACACCTTGTGGCGATTCTTCATTAGGAGAAGTTGAAGACTACACCGTTGTTATTTACGAGGATTATGTGCATTACGATAATACGTGGACACCTACAAACCCAAGTGGTGTCTCTACAACTGGAGATAACATTCTTGTTGTAGATGGTGAACCGACGCTTACCGGAACAACTGCAAGTAATGACCTTACTATTTTACCATTTAAGACATTGAGTACGGATGGTATTCTTGATGTAAATGGTGATATTACCAATGATGGAAAGCTGGTTTTTAAAAGTAATTCCACTACAACAGGACAATTAGATACATTTACTGGAAGTATTTCTGGTGAAGGCTCTGTAATTGTCGAGCGATTTATACCAGGTAAAAGAGCATATAGATTTTTATCGAGCTCAGTAACTACTAACACATCAATTAAAAATAATTGGCAAGAAGGTGCTGTAAATGCAGGAGATAATCCTAATCCCGGATTTGGTACTCACATTACTGGTTCGATTATAGGAGCTAATGGTTTCGATGCTACAGGATCAGGGAATGCTTCTATGTTTGGATACGATAATATCAATCAGACGTGGACACAGGTATTAAATACTGATGTAAATACACTTACAGCCGGAACGCCTTATCGATTATTTGTTAGAGGTAGTAGAATAGTGGACCTTAGTTCTAACCTGTCTCCAGCAGATGCAACAACCTTACAAGCTACAGGAAGTTTAGTTATAGGAGATGTTACCGTTTCAAACATCGGTTTAAATGCTGGAGAATTTAATTTTATAGGAAACCCATACCAGTCATCGGTAGATATGAATTTAGCGCTTGCTTCCTCTTCTAATATCAATCCTAATTTCTATTATGCTTGGGATCCTCAATTAGGGGCTAGAGGTAGTTACGTCACAGTAAATTTACCAGCAGGTTCAAATACTTCAGGATCTATGGCAAATAGATTTTTACAACCAGGTCAGTCTATTTTTGTAACTACTTTAGCAAATGGAGCTGGTAATGTACTTTTTACAGAGGCTCATAAGGCAGCAGGAGAAAACACTAATACATTTTCGACACCTTTAAATAATGCTTCCATAATAGGTCAATTGTACAGAATTGATGATGGTTTCGTTGCTAGTTCATTACAAGACAGTTTTGGTGTTTTCTTTAATAGCACATCTAGCAATGCGGTCGATTCCTTTGATGCTTCCAAAATTTTTAATCAAGATGAAAGCATAGCAGTTGCATATGGGGCTTCATTACTAGCTGTTGATAATAGACAACTACCTAATAACTCAGAGGTAATTCAACTCAGTCATCATACCTACCGTACTGACGCTTATCAATACAAATTAATGATAAATAACGTTTATGGTAAACTAGTGTATCTTGAAGACACATATTTAGGTACTATGAGTTTATTAAATGATGGAGTAAACCTTTATAATTTTACTATTGATGCTTCTAATAGCTCGGCTGCGTCAGACAGGTTTCAAATTAAAATAGAAGCTCAAACCTTGGGAATGGAAGAGAACGAACTTTCTCTTGGACTGGAATTACTACCCAATCCTGTAAATTTGGACTTTGCTCAAATCAATATTGTAAATGCTAATTCAGAAAATGACTCTTCAGCACTAATTTATAATTTGGCTGGTCAAAAGCTGTTTGAATACCAATTAGATTTCTCAAACGGATCTTCACAAATTACAGGATTATCGAGGCTATCTTCTGGTGTTTACTTCTTAAAAGTTACATCTGGTGATCTATCTCAAACGTTGAAATTTCTTAAAGAATAATATCGCTTTATCTAAGCTATAAAGTTGAAATCTAGGTTTCGCTTAACTAAAATGAAAACAGCTAATGAATCAAATTACTTTAAGGTTGTAATTGATTAATTATTAAAAATTAGAATGAATCAATTTTGTATTCCGCTTTCGCGAAAGCGGAATACAAATTAACTTTATCCTAAAACTTCATTTAATAAAGCAGCAAGCCTTACACCACCTTTTTGTAATTGAACACGTAGCTTGTAAAAGTATTGATACATGTATCGGTAGCTTAATTTGTCTCCTTTTTTGGTGTTGGCATAAATATCTTTAACTAAAACACGACTGTCTTTTAACCAGTCTCTATGCGTACCGCTGCCCATGACTTTACGTTGTTTTCTTGTTAACGCAGGCATATTGCTTGCCAATTCGGTATAAGACATGCCGTAGCTGTCTATCATTTGAGAATCCCATACACGGTGAAGATTTGTTCCATCTCTGAACCATTGTACTTGAAAATCGTTACCGCCTTTATCTTCACTTAATCCAGTGTGCAGAGGCTGGTGAAGATCGCCTATAAAATGAACTAATAAACGCAATTGAAATGCTTTTTCCTCTTTTGTGGCAGTCTTTGATTTTAAGGTAGCAATACAAGTATCAATTGCTTCAATAATATCACCTCGCTCGCTCTTAGGATGCTCTTCATAGGTAGAGTCAAATGGGATATTAACGTAATGTTTAGGCCCGTATTTTCTATAAAGTGTATCGCTCTTTATTTCGTCTGCAAATGTAGAGACCAATGCTAATGATTCTCCGTCAAGTAATTTTGCAATGGCTTTTCTAGCTTTTTTATTAAGATATTGCTCTGCAACAGCTCCTGTAGTTCTATGACCGGTTTTACCCCAATCGTTTGCAAAAGCAGAAATTGAAAAGCTTAGAAAAAGAAATAAGAATAATTTGCGCATGATATTTTTTTTGCAAAAGTAAGTTGCATCACACTTGTCTAGGTGAATTAGGTGTTAAAAAGATATTATTTTATTTCTGGAAACTTTATTTTTCATTTGCGGATTAAAGCAAAGTTGAAGCATTTGATAGATTTCTGGATGCTTTCTTTTCATTAAATCTGGTCTAGAGAAAAAATATTCTGCAGTGACAGCAAAAAACTCAATTTTGCTGGTGCCTCCATAATTTCTTATGTCAGATTTATCTTTATTAATGCGCTCCATTTCTTCATGCATAAGATTGATCCATGCAAGTATTACATTTTGATCCATTAAAACTTTAGGAATTCCATCTATGGCGCCGTCCATTTTATCAATGAGATGCACAAATTCATGTATGGCAGTATTTAATTTATCTGTTTCGTTTTTAAAACCGTGATAGAGTGCTTCTTTTGAAAGAATCATCTTGTTGTTCCATTTACCAGTGCCTACCATTCCAAAAATGCGTCTACCGTTACCATGTCCTTCAAATTCTAAGTCTTCATTGAAATGTTCTGGTAATAGAATAACTGTCTTTAAATTACTGTAATGCCAGTCTGGAAATTGAAAAATAGGAATGATGGCACTGGCAGCAATTAATAAAGCATCTAACTCTGCAGGTTCCATGTCTATGGTTTCTATTTCTATCTCATCAAGAAATGCCTGCATGCGTAGTTTGAAAAATAATCGATCTCTAGCTTCTAACTTTTCAAAAAACGGCACATATTCTATCAATAGCTCGTCCCAGTGCTCTGTGGACGGCGCTGGTTTTTCTTTTTTGAATAAATGGAATATAGGCATGAGTTAATGATCTATTTAATAATAAACAAGTTGCTTTGATAATCTAAAAAAGAACTTTTGTTATGTCCTTTTTTTACGCGATTTTACTTTGATACGTTTGGTAGATTTTCGCTTATAAACGATGTCTACAAATTTTAGTACAGGAAATAATAGTAAAGGAGAAAATCTAGAGAGCAACGCAAATTTTAAAGAGACTATAATGGCAAATAGCCAAACCAAACCAGCCATCAAATCTCTAGTTTTTGCCCATTGAAATAAAATCGGATCATAGCCTTTTTCAATGAGTTGGTCTTTTTCAATTTTGCGAATCATTAAATACTTAAAAACGCTAAGTGCTATAATATTAATTGAGTAGATAATAAAAGGCTCGTTAACTACAAAAGTAGAACAGTAAAAAGAAGTCGTGAAAGGCATTAAAACAACCATAAATAATAACATAATATTCCATCCTAAAGCGCCTTTATTGTAGTGTTTTAAGTTTTTAGAAATATTCATGTGACTGCTCCAGTATAGTGCGATGACTAAAAAACTAACAGCATACCCTATAAATTTAGGAAGAAGATCTTGCATTACTTGCCCAAAGCCCTTTGTAGTTAGCTCATTATAACTAGGTACAACAAGGTCGAGTACCAGCAAAGTCATCGCTATGGCAAATATGGCATCGGTAAAATTATTGACTCTATTCTTATCGTAGGTTAATTCCATCAGGTAAATATATGATTTTAGTCTTTTTATATTTACTGTTTATATTAAAATTGAAGGTGGTTTTAATCTCGCTTTCGCGAAAGCATAACAGTTCAGTACCTTATTTCTACAATTCGGTTATTCTTAATTTAATATAGCTTTTTCTCTTTTCATATTTGAACTGTTCTAAAGTATTAAACTATTTTTAGAATCATAATTGAACCAGATGAACTTAAAACGATTTTACAAATTTTTAATAGCGAGTATTGCCATATCTATAACTATAAACTTGATCAATGCTTATTTCCGAGGAAAATTTTTAAATTTTGAAGGAGAGTTGGAAGGTTTCTTGGTCAACTTCATGTTTACCATTGTGCTATCATCAGGTAATCAATGGTGGTTTGATTTTCTAGGTAAAAAACTTTCATGGCGGGATGAGTCGACTAAACGTTTAATATACGGTGCCATAGGATCTGTTGTACTAACGATGTTATTGCTATCTTTTCTTAATTTCTTTACGTACGTTGTAATATATGATACTACAATTCAAGAGTTCCTAGATGATCAAGAAACAGAATGGTATGTCTTTGGATTGATAATAACACTTTTTGTTTCGGCTATTTATCATGCGATTTATTTTTATAAAGCGAGCCAAGCTCAAAAAGTAAACGAACAAAAAACCATTGCAAGATCTGCAACAGCACAATTTGATGCGCTTAAGAATCAATTAGATCCGCATTTTTTATTTAATAGTCTAAATGTTCTGGTGTCCTTAATCGAAGAAAATCCTAAAGCGGCTACAAAATTTACAACCTCGCTTTCTAAAGTTTATAGATATGTACTAGAACAAAGAAATAAGGAACTGGTGTCTGTAGATGAGGAACTAAAGTTTGCTAGAACTTATGTAGGACTGCTCAAAACAAGATTTGAAGATAGCATTGAAATAGAAATACCAGAGCAAGGCTCTATAGAAAACGCAAAGGTGGTTCCTCTTAGTTTGCAATTACTCATAGAAAATGCAGTAAAACATAATATTGTAAGTAGTAATAAACCTTTGAAGCTCAATATTTATGAGCAAGATCAGTTTCTAGTCATAGAAAATAACCTGCAAAAGAAACAAGTGATAAAGGAGAGTAGTGGAGTAGGTTTACAAAATATTGAGAGTAGATACAGATTGCTTACTAAGAGGCAAATGACTATAAATGAAACTACAGACACTTTTAAAGTAAGTGTTCCTATACTTACTAATCAATCAGAATCAGTAAACCTAAATACAATTGACATGGAAAATACGGAGGACATAAGACTTACTAAAGCAAAACTGCGAGTAGATAGTATTAAAGACTTTTATGATAATGCAGTGAAGACGCTGGTAATCCTAGCATTCTTAGCAGCTATAAATGCATTTACAGGTGGTTTTCCTTGGGTGATTTTCCCTGCTATAGGAATGGGAATTAGTTTGCTATTTAAATACATGAGAACATTTAACAAGAACTTCTTTTTAGGAGAATCATGGAAAGAGCGCAAGATCAACGAACTAATGAATAATGAAAGGTTTTAATTATGAATCCTAATGAAAGCTATCAAGACCGATACAATCGGGCAGTAGAAAAGGTAGAAGAAATAAGAGCCTTTTACAATCACGCAATTATTTATGTTGTAATTAATATCTTATTAATTGCAGTGAATTATTACCATAATGAATGGAGTTTTATTTGGTTTATTTTTCCGCTTTTAGGTTGGGGCATAGGTCTAGCAGCCCATGGTTTCGGAACTTTTGGCGGGAATCCGTTGACAAATGAAAAATGGAAAGAACGTAAGATTAAAGAAATTCTAGAAAAAGAAGAAAATAATATTTAGATTATGGATCATATCAACAAAGCATCAGAGAAATATAAAAAAGCAGCGAGAAGAGTAGAGGAAATCAAAGCCTTTTATCATCACCTTATTGTGTTTACTATAATTAACTTATCCATTCTAGCATTTGTTTTACTTTTTGAAGGAGATTTAATGTTCTTCTTTATTGTAAGTGTTTTGGGTTGGGGAATCGGGCTTGCGTCACATGCCATTAGAGTATTTGAAATCAATCCGTTTACTAATAAAGAATGGGAAAAGCGTAAAATTCAAGAGATTCTTGATCAGGATCAATTTAATATTTAAACACATCAATCTAATTCAAGAATAAGTATGTCAGATTTTAAAGCAATAATTATTGAAGATGAAAAGCCAGCAGCAAGGAGATTAAATAGAATGCTGGGAGAACTTGATATCGTTCCAGAAGCCATGCTTCACTCGGTGCAGGAGTCAGTAGACTACTTATTAAATAACGATGCACCAGATCTTATTTTCCTTGATATTCAATTAAGTGATGGATTATCATTTGAAATATTTGATCAAGTAGATGTTAAAAGCGCCATCATTTTTACAACTGCATATGACGAATATGCACTTCAGGCGTTTAAGCTTAACAGCATAGACTATTTACTCAAACCTATTGATGAAGATGAATTAAAGATTGCAGTAGAGCAATTTGTATCCCGCTTTCGCGAAAGCGAGAACAACAACAATAAAGCGGCAACCATAAACTTTGATGACATTGCAAAACTCCTAGGTAATCCAGTCGATCGTAAATTTAAAAAAAGATATACAGCAAAAGTAGGCGAGCACTTAAAGCTGTTCCATACTGAAGACATACAATTGTTTTTTTCTGAAAATAAGGGAACTTATCTTCATATAGATAACGGTAGGAATTATTTAATAGACACAAAACTGGAAGCTCTAGAGAATGAATTAGATCCAGAAAAGTTTTTCCGCATTTCAAGACAAGCAATTATACATGTGAATGCAATAGATGACATGATTTCTTACACAAATTCACGTTTGCAAATAAAAATAAAGACATTTAAAGAAATGGATTTAATTGTTAGTAGAGAACGAGTTAAAGACTTCAAATCATGGCTAGAAAGGTGATTTATTAAAAATATATCTTAAATTAATATGGCATTAAGAACGCTTTAACACAATATTTAAAACCGCGGTCTTCTTTCTCTCGTAAGTTGGGTATAAATTAATTAAAACCATTATTACGATGAAAAAAATTGCCCTATGGTCCACACTTGCGATAGTAGCTATTGCTAGTTTTATAATTGCGGCCGATCACTTAGACGCTCCTAATGTAGCCTCACAACCATCTGACATTGCAGACTTTTTTGCTTTTGAAGGTGAGAATCCTAATTCTACTGTTTTTATAGTCACTTTACCTGCTTCAAGCGCAGCATCAAATTTTGATGAAAATGTGATGATAGAAATCAATATAGATAATACCGGTGCAGATGTTCCTGGAGCTTTTCCAGCATCAGTAGGTGTTACAGAAGAGCTAGTAATTCAAGCGTTGAGACAAGGAGATAGAATGTATTTCTTTGGACCTTATGCTCCAGATTCAACATCTTTAAGTAGTACTATCGATACTAACGAAGCTATAGGTAGTGTTGCAATCAACTCTCAAGGAGAAACTTTAACTGGTGGAATCCGTGCGTTTGCAGGACAACGTCAGGATGCATTTTTCTTTGACTTCCAACAATTCAATACAGTTATAGGTACTGCACCAGCTGATGGATTTGGAACAACAGGAACTAATGCTTTTGCAAATGCAAACGTAAATGCAATAGTAGTAGAAGTGCCTAATTCTTTATTAGGAACAGCACCTACTCACCTTGCAGATCAGTTCCGTGCAGGTTTACAAGTTCCAGTTTATGGATTACCTAATTCTTACAATGTTTGGGTAGAAACTAAAAGAAGAAACTAAACAACCTCAAATTAAATTTAATTTTTAAAACAAACACAATGAAAATATTCAAATATATATTAACAGTTGCCATTGCAGCCACTCTAACTGTAAGCTGTGACAACGACGATGACTTTACAGGAGAGCCTGTAACTACAGATTTTACTGGAACCTTCACGACTCAAGATCAAATGGGTAGACCAGGAATTAACACGGTTCTTTCTGGAAGTGATGCAAACAAAAATAATTTTAATGTTACTACGCCAGAAACTCAATTAGCTCAGTTTTCTGGAATATTCAACAACACCTTAGTCGCTTATTATAATGCTTATGGAGCAAGTTTTGAAAACAACATTTTAGGACTAGATCAAGGTCAAACGACTGCGGTTTTATCATTAGATGTATTACAAGTAGCACAAAATGCACCGACTTCATATTTTACTGATACTAGTAGTTTCTTAACTGGTCGTAGATTAGAAGACGATGTAATTGATGTATCATTAATTGTACTATTCGGTGGTAACACTGGAGCAAGATTTGATGGTATGAATGGAACACCTAATTTAGTTTCAGATAACGTAGGTCTTGAGCCTGGAGTAACTAGTACTACTTTTCCTTATCTAGTGCCAGCATCATTTTAATCATATAGTTTTTTGTAAATGCCGATTTTTTAAATAAAATCGGCATTTTATTTTATAACAATTCTAACTTTCCTTACCATGAAAAATTCCTTTTTGCTCCTCCTTTTTCTTTCCATAATAACTGTATCTTGTAATCAAACGACAGATAAGAATGGGCAAGAAAATGCCGATATAGTAACTGTACAAAAAGACTATAACTCCTACTTGAACAAGGATAATTCTGCATTAATAGCAACCTTAAAATCTGATATAGATAGTCTTGAAAAAATTATTGCAGTAAACAATACTGGCGTATTAGACTTAGGAAGACTCTCTTCTAAACTCAACTTACTATACGATTTAAAAGGAGATGTGAACCATCTCAATAGATCAGTTGAGATGCAAGAAGCTGTAGTGAAAAACATGTACATAGAGCCTGAGAAATCCAAATATGCCTTAGCTCAAGCCTATATCAAACAACATAGATTTAAAAAAGCAGATAGTTTAATGCGTTCTTTTGCCGCTGATGCAAGCACAAAAGAAAGCCAATTGCTATTTTTTGACATTGCTATGGAATTAGGAGATTATACTCGTGCAGAAAAGATGCTTAACGCTATTCAAAATCAAAAGAATTACAACTATTTGATCAGAGCTGCAAAATGGAATGATTATAAAGGTGATCTTGATGCTACTATTCGATTAATGGAAGAAGCAAAAACTCTTGCAGATCAAAGTGGTAATCCTTCTATCCAAATATGGAGCAATTCTAATATTGCAGACTACTACGGACATGATGGTCAAATTCAAAATTCTTATGACCACTATATTAAAACACTCGAATTAGATCCAGATAATACATATGCACTTAAGGGAATCGCCTGGATAGCCTATTCTCATGAAAAAAATCCTGAAGAGGCATTACGTATATTAAAAAAACTAAAAGAGCGTCATCCACTACCAGATTACGATCTTGATATTGCAGAAATAAAAGAGTTTCAAAATAAAAGCGAGGATGCAGATTCTTTAAGAAAAAACTTCCTAGCTGAAGTTGAAAATGACGCTTATGGAGCGATGTACAATACTTATAAAATTGAACAATTACTGTCTGGAAATGAAGCAGATAAAGCTAAAGCTCTTGAGATCGCAAAAATTGAAATTGACAACCGCTCAACTCCAGAGACTCAAAGCCTGTTAAGCTATGCTATGCTTAAAAATAACCTTACTAAAGAAGCTTTAGAAAATCAAAAGAAGTATGTAATTGATAAAACTTATGAACCGGTAGCACAACTACACTCCTTAGAAATCCTATTGGCAAATGATGAAAAAAATAAAGCACTCACTTACACGGAAGAGCTGTCTGCCGCATCTTATGAGTTGGGTCCTGTCACTATGAAGAACTATTATGAGATTCTTGAAGAAATTTAAAACCGCAGTTAAGATTTCTACGTATATAATAAAAGAGGATCATAATCCTTTAAAATAAGCCTAAGGGGAATGTTAGGTTTAGTTTTGGTTGGTTAGTTTGAATGCCTCACTAGTAAAATAGTGGGGCATTTTTTATTTCAAATATGTTCTATAAATTTCATTGCGAGAATTTCATGTAAGACAATTGTGCGTAGCTTAAACCACTTATATGATGAAGTTGAATAGATAGCATTGTTTTCATTCTCTCTAGCCTCTTTTCTTTTAAGCTTATTAATCCCAATTGTTTCTTTCAAGCTTTCTAATCATTGTCTAGAAATTATTTTTAAAGCTATTCCGGCATAAACAAATCTGAAACGATTAATGAAGCACAAGTTGGAACTATTAATGAAATGATCACCTCATTTTCCTTGGTGATTAAAGCAATCAGGAATCCGATTGAGCGAAATATATTATTGCGATAACAGTATGTTTAAGGTTTTATGAATACGTTCTTCAAGAGTCCTATTCTCGGATTCTGTTTTATATTTCCCTAAGCATGTGAATAGCTGGCAACACAATTTTAAATTATTAGTACAGCCTTTATTAATCTAGTTGAACTGTAAAGTGATTATTATCTTAAGGATTGATTTGGTCATTGTGTTAATTGTTTTTGTTCTCGCTTTCGCGAAAGCGGAATACTTTAAAAACAGTCTAAAAAAAAATGACCTCTATAAAATAAAGGTCATCTTAAAATAATTATTACTAATTGGTACTTATTGATCTATAACACCTAAGGTATACAGCTGTTCTAAGTTAGGTCCAGCAGCGCCGCCGTATTCTTCTAATGTGATACCGAAGGCTTGAGAAGCATTATCATTCTCTACTCGTAATAGACTATTGCTATTTTCTACAACTCCCAAACTGGTAGGCGTAAGCGGATTTAATGTAAGCGACCATAGTTGATAAGACTTATCGCTAGGAGCTTCAGGTAATCCTGAAACATCTATGTAAGTAACATCTTCTTGATCGTTATAAAAAGCAGTTGCATAGGAGTTTTCAAACCCTTTTTGTCCAGCAAGGTCGACTTTTACCGTATTTTTATCTTTTATAAAGGCAAGAGCTTCTTCATAATCGTTGTTAACCGATTTTACGTTCTCAATTTCTGAATTGAGAATCTCATTGTCTTGTTGGACTGTTACTACTTGATTTTCTAGATTAGAATTGGTATCTGTCAGGTCATTATTTGTTACATACAAATAACCGGAGCTTATCAGTAATGCTGCCGCTGCCGCCCAAGCCAGATAATTAGGTCGAGTTTTAACGATCTCTACAGAAGTGTCTTTTCCTATTATAGTTTGTAGTCTATCAAATAGTTCTAATTCATTTTTAGAAGGTGCTAAACCAGTAGCAAGCTTCATATATGTCTCTTCAATTTGTTGTACTTCTAATTGAAGAGGAATGTTCTTTTTGAGTTCCTTAGTTATTTCTATGGAACGCTCTAATTCTAGCACTCCACATACGTAGAGCTCTAAATCACCGCTGTTAATTAATTCTTGAGTATCCATTAGTTCAGTATCATATTACGTAATGCCATCATACATTTTCTATGCCTGGTTTTTAAAGTTCCAGAAGGCATATCAAGCTCCTTTGCACCGTCATTGAATGTAAATCCTTTAAAGAATATTACATCTATGATTTTTATACACATAGGTTCTAATTTGTTAATCCATTTTTTAAGATAGATAGCATTTGTTGAGTTATCCAGATCTTCACTGGTTTCTAGTATATCTACGAAATTATCTGTACTTAGGTTTTTTAAACCGTCTTTATGTCGCTTAGATCTTAAATAATCTATAGAAGCATTACGAGAAATGTTTAAAGCCCACGTGAAAAAACGCCCTTGCGCAGAATCATATGAGTCAGAGTTATTCCAGATCTTAATAAAAACATCTTGTAATATTTCTTCGGAGACGTCACGGTTTTTTACAATGTTATAGATAACACCATGCAAGGCCTCTTGATAACGATCGTAAACTCGAGTGAAAGCAGTTTGATCACCGCTTTTCATTCTTTCAATTAATAAATCTGGTTGTGCACTCATTGATATATAGTTATGGGATAAAGATGCATAAAAAATGCTTGACCTAGAAAGGGTCAAGCATTTTTATGATAAATATTTTTGTTATTCAATTACTCCACAGGCTTCTCTAGCTCCTGCAGCACCACTAGGTTGAGATTCAAAATCGTCAGCACTTGCGTGAACGATTACACCTTTACCTACGATATTACGTGTTTCATCATCGCATCCTATACACCATTTATCAGTGCTAAAATCTAATGTAGCCATTCCATCTTCTCCTACTTCTAGGTTACCTATATCACCTGAGTGATGCATCTCGTCACCCCATTTTCCATGAGCTTCACTTGTAGGATCCCAGTGTCCACCAGCGCTTTTTCCGTCGTCTGAGCTACAATCACCATTTTGGTGTATGTGAATTGCATGCATTCCAGGAGTCAATCCTTTCAAATCCACATTCATGGCTACTTCTTTTTCATTCTGAGTGAAGGTAATAGTACCACTTACATTACTACCACTTTTTGCAGACATAGGAACCATTACTTCTTTTCCTACCATTAATTTAGTACCTGCTTTATCCATATCATCACTATGATGATCGTCGCCATCGTGCTCATGACTGTGAGTTTCTCCATCATGAGTATGTTCATGATCGTGTGCTTCTGTTTCTACTTCTTCTTTTGCTTCTTTGCAAGAAGATACACTTATTGATAAGGTAAGTGCCATTATTCCAATTATTAATTTTTTCATTGTTGATTTATTTTAAAGTTTGATTATTAGTGCTAAAAATACTAAGTAAAAAGCTCAAAACCTCATAAGAGTTTCTCAAATTTCATAGGATTGTGATTACCTATTTTTAAATTTTCCATGGCATTGAGAGCTAAGTCTACTTTTTTTTGTGAGCCTTTTGCGTTGTAAATCATAAAAATAATATTGCGCTGTTTGCCAGGAAGTAGATTTTCAAATATTTCATAAGCTTCATAATCACTTAATAATACAGCTTCCAGTTCCTCAGTCATAGGTGCTTGATATTTACTTGTATCTTCTTGCATTCTTACTTGAATGGTGTCTCCTTGTTGTACTTCTAGCTTTTTTTGATTTGCCTTTGAAAACATCATAGAGTAGGAGCCATGTCTCTTAGAAATGGCAGCGTATAAAGTGATTTCTTTTTCTTTATGTGACAAGTTTGCTACAACTCGCTTTACACGATCTTGAACAGCTTGCATAGCTACATCATCTGGTATTGCAATTAAACCCATAAAACCATTATGACCTATTGAAGTGTTAAACTCAAAAACCATATTAGATTAATTTTGTAATTATTTGTGTTTCAGAATGCAGCGTTTTATGAACAGGACATTTATCTGCGATTTGTAAGATACGTTGCAACTGCTTATCATCTAGAGTACTAGTAATTTTTATACTTCTGGTAAAGGTGTCTATTTTAGCCGTGTCCTCTTCACAGTTTTGACAGTCTAGGGCATGTTGTTTATCGTAAGTTATATGGCATTCCACATTTTCAATGATCCATTTTTTTCTTTTGGCGTACATCTGTATGGTCATAACAGTACAAGCTGCAAGACCGCTAGAAAGTAAATCATAAGGAGTTGGTCCAAAATCATTACCGCCTACGCTTTCTGGTTCATCGGCGGTTAAGTAATGTTTACCAGCAACAATTTGAGTAGTAAATGCTTCTTCATTTCCTAAACTCGCCGCAACTTGATCTCTTGTTTTTAAATCATTTTCTGTTTCTTGAGAGACATAGCGCTTTGCCCAGCTAGCTATTACCTCACCTATATATTTAGAATCTACTTTATCTAGGAGTAAATGATCAGCTCCATCGAGACTTACAAAACTTTTAGGATGTATAGCGGCATGATACAGTTTCTCAGCGTGCTGGATTCCTACTGTTGTATCTTGTGGAGAATGTGCGATCAAAATAGGTTTTCTTAATTCCTGAAGTTTTTTAGTTACTTCTTGCTCATTAATATTTCTAAGAAATTGTTCTTTTATTTTAAACGGTCGTCCGCTTAATTGAACCGTTGCTTCACCATTTTCTATAATGGCTTCTAGTTGATCACCAAATAAATGACGCACATGCTTTGTATCGCTAGGAGCGCCAATGGTTGCTACAGCTTTTATGGAACTCGCTTTCGCGGAAGCGAATATAACAGCAGCACCGCCTAGACTATGACCTATGAGTAGAGAAGGAGCTTTATAATTATCTTTTAAGTAATCTATCGCAGCTAATAAATCTTCCACGTTTCCTGAAAAGTTAGTATCAGCAAAATCACCATCAGAATCGCCTAAACCTGTAAAGTCAAATCTTAAAACACTGTAACCAGAAGTGGTTAAAGCTCTAGTTATATTTTTTGTAGCGCTAAAGTTCTTACTGCAGGTAAAACAATGCGCAAAAATCGCATAGTTATGAGGTTGTCTATCGGCAGGTAATTCCATTCTACCACTTAAGTCATATCCATTTGCGTTTTTAAAGCTTACTTTTTCAAAATTCATAAACACTTATTTTCTTTAAAAGTAAAATGTTTTTATCACAGTAGTATCAATATGACTAATAATTCAGGTTTCTCATTAAATTCATTATAGATTCTATATTTTTACCGTAATAAATCTTTCCCATGAATAAAATACTTTTTTTACTCGCTTTTAGTCTGGTTTCTTGTTTTAGCTCTAACGATAATAAGTCACCAGAAGAATTACAAAAGGAACAACTCACTACTTTTTATTTTATACGTCATGCAGAGAAAATGACAGATCAAGGTAGCGATCCAGAGTTAACAGATCAAGGTACTGCAAGAGCAAATGACTGGGTGAATTATTTTTTTATCAAGGATGTAGATCACGTAATTTCTTCTGATTTCAAAAGAACTAAAGCTACTGCTGCACCACTTGCAAAATCTAAGAAGTTAGATATAGAACTTTACGATGTGAGAAAAGCTACTGGTAAATCATTGTTAGAAAAGTATAGAGGTAAAACTGTTGCTTTATTTGGGCACAGTAATACAATTAATAAATATGCAAACGCATTGCAAAAGGATAGCATCTATAACGACTTAGAAGATTCTGATTACGATCATTTCTTTGTTGTACGTATAGATAAAGATGGTAATTCTAGTGCAGTTAAGGAGGTAATGGGCTTTCAGGAATAAAGTAACATATAGCAATTAATGAAAATACTAAGCTGGAATATGAATCGCCATGATGGTGATCAAGAAAACTCGTCTAATAGTGCGTGCAAAGATCTTATCCTAGAGCACGATGCTGATGTAGTTATTCTAACACATACTAATTTGAACTTTCAGTTAGGCGGGATCTATAAAAGAATTTCTACTCAAGAAATGCCATTGCGTCATGACGGCATTGTTTATAAAGAAGGTGAAAACAGAGTTAGTATTTATACCAAATACCCCTTAAAGAATAAGGTCAAAACTTATGATGACCATAATAGTATCTGTCAAATGCTAGATACGCCCTTAGGCAACCTGAATATCTATGGAACTGTAATAGGTGCAAATATTGAGCTTTTTGAGTCAGATCTATTAGAGCAAAAAGACGATCTAGAACGAATAGAAGGCGCTATTTGTTACGTAGGTGATTATCAAATGAGCTTTGTTAAACCTTTTTTACCAAATGAAGAGAAAGTAAAGGACATGCAAGCCTTTGCAGATTCTCAAAAAATGGCCATCCTCACTGCCGACTTTGAAAATCTCATGAGCCATGTAACGATTAGCAAATCGTTCCTAAAAGGAAACACCACAAAGCTTGATCTTTTTGAAGTACCATCTCACATTTCTAATAAAGAAATCATAGTCGTAGAGATCAAAAAAAAGGAAATCAAAAAGCAAGTTAATAATCCGTTACACGGTGTGAAACTTGCTTATATGCTAGAAAAACTAGTAGATCATTACGGCTGGAATGAACTGGGCGATCGCATCAGGATCAATTCCTTCAATTCAAACCCAGGATTTAAATCAAGCTTAAAGTTTTTACGCAAAACAGATTGGGCTAGAAAAAAAGTAGAGGATTTGTATGTGGAGACTTTTGTGGAATAAAAAAAGGTTTTGAATATCATCATACCTAAAGAAATACGCCCATGGTTATCATAAAAAACCTCGCAAATCACAATCATACTTCTGGCTTTTAAGTTGATCATTTTCTCTGATTTGCGAGGTCAACCTTTATCTTAATTGTTTCAATTTGGAGATATTTTCTTCTCTTGAAAAGCATAAATGAGTGAATGCTATATCTCATTGAGTGAAGTGAGAAGTATTGCTGCGATGAGGTTGTAAATTGCGCTTTCGCGAAAGCGAGACCAACACCCATAATTTTAAGAGAAATAGCACTAGGAAAAGAGGGAAAAAGAATGTATTTTTGCAAACCCAAATTGAGAATAAGGAAACCAATTGGGAATCAAATATTTATCTATAACTCTTCTAAAGGAGTTCTGTAAGTTTCCACGCCTCTTTAGAATACAAATTTTAATCAGCAACAAATCATGGCTGAAGAAACAAACAAACAAGAACTTGAAGCTGCACAAGATGGTGCAACTGAAACTCAAGTTCAAGAACAAGTAGAGAAAGCAACCGCTGCAACTACATCTCCACAACAAGAAGATCCTACTGCTTTTCTAGACTCATTTGACTGGGAACGTTATAGTGAAGGAATTGAAAAAGTTGATGAAGAGCAATTAAAAGCATTTGAAAAGTTAGTATCTGACAATTTTGTAGATACTATCGATAGCGATGTTATCGAAGGTGTAGTTATCAAGATCACTGATCGTGACGCTATTATCGACATTAATGCAAAATCTGAAGGTGTTATCTCTCTTAACGAGTTCCGTTACAACCAAAATCTTAAAGAAGGTGATAAAGTTGAGGTACTTGTAGATGTACGTGAGGATGCGACAGGACAATTAGTTCTTTCTCACCGTAAAGCACGTCTTATCAAGGCTTGGGAGCGCGTTAACAATGCTCACGACACTGGCGAGATCGTTAACGGTTACGTTAAATGTCGTACTAAAGGTGGTATGATCGTAGATGTTTTCGGTATCGAGGCATTCTTACCAGGTTCACAAATTGATGTGAAGCCTATACGTGATTATGATCAGTATGTAGATAAAACAATGGAATTCAAGGTGGTGAAAATCAACCACGAGTTTAAAAACGTTGTAGTATCTCACAAAGCGCTTATCGAAGCAGATATCGAAGAGCAGAAAAAAGAAATTATCTCTCGTCTAGAGAAAGGACAAGTACTAGAAGGTGTTGTGAAAAACATCACTTCTTACGGTGTATTTGTTGATCTAGGTGGTGTAGATGGATTAGTTCACATTACAGACCTTTCTTGGTCACGTATCAATCACCCTAATGAGATTGTAGAACTTGATCAAACACTTAACGTAGTAATCCTTGACTTTGATGAAGATAAGTCTCGTATCCAGTTAGGTCTTAAGCAATTAGAAGCGCACCCATGGGAAGCTCTTTCTGATAAGATCAAGCCAGGAGATAAGGTGAAAGGTAAAGTAGTTGTAATCGCTGATTATGGTGCATTTGTAGAAGTAGAAGAAGGAGTTGAAGGACTTGTTCACGTATCTGAAATGTCATGGTCTACGCACTTAAGAAGTGCTGGTGACTTTGTAAAAGTAGGAGACATGATCGATGCTGAGGTTCTTACTATTGATAGAGAAGATCGCAAGATGTCTCTAGGTATGAAGCAACTTCACCCAGATCCATGGACTGACATTACTACTAAGTATCCTGTAGGTTCTCGTCATAAAGGAACGGTAAGAAACTTTACTAATTTTGGTGTATTTGTAGAACTTGAAGAAGGAGTAGATGGATTAATTTACATCTCTGACTTATCTTGGACTAAGAAAGTGAAACACCCATCTGAATTCTGTGCAGTAGGAGACACACTAGAAGTAGTGGTTCTTGAACTAGATGTAGAAGGACGTAAATTATCTCTAGGACATAAGCAAACTATGCCTAACCCATGGGATAAGTACGAAGGTGAATTTGGTGTAGGAACAACTCACGATATTGAAATTACTGAAACTGTGGACAAAGGTGCCGTAGTTAACTTTAATGAAGATATCTCTGTATTTATTCCAACACGTCACTTAGAAAAAGAAGATGGTTCTAAATTGAAGAAAGGTGAGAAGGCTCAAATCCAGATCATTGAATTCAACAAAGAATTTAAGCGTGTAGTAGGTTCTCACATGGTTCTTCACAAAGAAGAAGAAGCTAAGAACGTGAAACAAGCAGCTGCTAAAGCTCAAGAGGACACGAAGCCTACAATAGGTGATGCTAACTCTAAGTTACAAGCTCTTAAAGATAGAATGGAAGGGAAGTAAGCCCAACTCATTTTAATATAGAAAGAATCCCTTATCATTTATTTGATAAGGGATTTTTTATTTTGTAGAATTTTAGTTGATATATAATACCAGTTCTAATCTTACAACTGTAGATAACTAATTAAGTATTTATCGTGAGTTCGATATAAGAATACTTGACATTTAAAGTTTAAAATATTGATATTTAACTCCTCGCTTTGGAAAAGGCGAGGACAGATTGACCTCGTCGCACCTGCGACGATGCAATCAGGAGTGGTTGAACGTCCCAAACCGTTGAAAGAATTCAATTCTATTTATTATAAAAATAAAAATCAAACTAACTTATTGAATATAAACCTTTATAACGTCGGACTCACGTTATTTACAATGTTTTTTAAAGGGTTTAAAACCTAGTATAATCAATATAGCAAAATATACTTACTAATAGGAGAAAGAGTATTTTTAGCAATTGTTGAATTCTAGTGTTTTGGATTTTTGTATCAGAACATGAGATGAGAATTAGGATAGAAAAGAAACCGAATTCACTTCTAAATAGAGCCGTTCCTATGACAAAGAAAAAAATAGCATAGTATTTTTTAGTTTGTGAAAGTACCACCATAGCAACAGATAAGGCTATCTCGCTAATTAAGACGAACCAGGTGAATATTTTAGAAAACTGAACCGTGTTATCACTGATGAGCAATGGTACAGTTTGATGAGAATATTTTACCTCATGAAAATGATCATTAAAATATTGAGCATTTTCACTAAAATTAGGATCAATGAGAATACCTATTTGTGGAAAACTAGTACCGCTCAAGAATAACTCTCCAATCAGGTTACCATTCATGAAATAGGCGCTCAAACCTTTTTGAATCGTAGCTACAATGATGATTAAGGATAAGATGTAAAAAGGGAAATTCCATTCTTTGTCCTTAAACCATAATCGATAAACCATATATAAGGTGAATATGCCCAGTAAACTCCTGTGATTAGCCATTTGATAGTAACTCATGTACCAGCTTCCTAGAAAATTTAAAGCATAAAATAAAATGCTATATTTTTCTAACTTTTTATTTTCAAAGATTAAATTAACAAATGCAAGAGCAACTATAGGACCTTTAATTAATGGTGCTTTTAAAGAAGTGCTCAAGAAAAATAAAAATATAAAGAAGTGATACATCTTCATTATGTCCATTCTATTCAAGTAGGATAGTATTCTATTCATAACTATACACTTTTACAGATCGAGCTTCTTTTTCATCAATATCTAGGTCGGTTCTATGAATCTCTAAATTTCCTTCTTGTTCTAAAAATATAGAAACCCAAGGATTTTCTTTCAAATCTTCCTCATACCACTCTGGATAGAAACTTGCCACTCTTAGAGTTTTTCCAGAATTAAAATAAAGAGATTGATCATCTTCACTAAGTTTATGGTAAGCTTCTTTTTTTAAAGGGAAGACCTGAAGTAGAGAATCTGTGCCTTTTAATCGGTAAACAATAGCGCGGTATTCTCCATGACTGTCCGTGTACATGCCATAACCACAGCCTTTCCATCTTGTAAGATTCTGAAAGTTACTTGCATAAACTTGCCAGGAAATCATAATTATGGGCAATAGGATAAGAAATATTCTACAAAGTCTTTTTAATTTCATTAAATAGATGATTCATGATTATCGCAAAGCAAAATACTTATCTTTGCTCTGAAAGCACAATTAAAGTTAATACCTTTTTTAAAAACATAAATAGGATTAATGAGTCAAAAATTACTTCTCGATGCCGCAGCTCTAGAAATTATACTTCATAGACTAGCTTGTCAATTAATTGAAAATCACGATTCTTTTGAAAATACAGCATTAATAGGACTGCAACCTAGAGGTAGTTTTTTATTACAACGATTAACTGTTATTCTACAAAACTCTTATAAGATCAAGAACTTAGAAACAGGTTTGTTGGATATCACTTTTTACAGAGATGATTTTAGAAGGAATGAAGAACCGCTTAAAGCAAACTCTACCGAAATTAATTTCCTCGTTGAGAATAAGCGCGTCGTTATTGTAGATGATGTTTTATATACAGGAAGAAGTATTCGTGCAGCTTTAACTGCTTTACAATCCTTCGGTAGGCCAGACACAATAGAGTTGTTAACCCTTATAGATAGAAGGTTCTCCAGGCATTTACCTATTCAGCCAGATTATAATGGTAGACAAGTAGATGCTATCAATAATCAAAAAGTAAAGGTGTTGTGGAAAGAAAATGGAGGTGAAGACGCAGTTTATCTTTTAAAAAATACAGACTCATGAGTGAATTGAGCGTTGATAATCTTTTAGGAATTAAATACCTCACCGTAGATGATATTCATTTAATTCACAAAACTGCCGATCAGTTTAAGGAGGTTATTAATAGACCCATAAAAAAAGTACCTTCACTTAGAGACATCACCATAGCAAACCTCTTTTTTGAGAATTCTACTAGAACTAAATTATCCTTTGAACTTGCAGAAAAGCGTCTCAGTGCAGATGTTATCAATTTTAGCGCTGCTCAAAGCTCTGTCAAAAAAGGAGAAACATTAGTCGACACGGTCAATAATATTTTAGCCATGAAGGTAGATCTAGTAGTAATGCGTCATCCACATCCTGGAGCTGGAGTGTTTCTTTCTAAACACGTGGATGCAAGAATAGTAAACGCAGGAGATGGAGCTCATGAACATCCTACTCAAGCTTTACTAGATAGTTATTCCATTAGAGAAAAGCTGGGTGACTTAAAAGGTAAGAAAGTAGTGATCGTTGGTGATATTTTACACAGCCGCGTAGCCTTATCAAATATTTACTGCCTCAAAAAATTAGGGGCAGAAGTCATGGTTTGTGGACCAGCAACGCTATTACCTAAACATATAGAATCTTTGGGTGTCAAGGTGGAACTCAATCTTAAAAAAGCTTTGGAATGGTGTGACGTAGCAAATATGTTACGTGTGCAAAATGAGCGTATGGATATTTCCTATTTTCCTAGCGTACGAGAGTATGTGCAGCAATATGGAGTAAATATGGAATTGTTGAATAGTCTCAACAAAGATATCGTAATCATGCATCCAGGACCTATTAACAGAGGTGTAGAAATTACAAGCGATGTAGCCGATTCTGATCAAGCAATTATTCTTAATCAGGTAGAAAACGGTGTTGCTATAAGAATGGCAGTTTTATATTTAATAGCCGCAAAAATTAGAAGAAATGATTAGTGAACAACACGATAACTATACGCTGTTAAAAGACGAAAAAGACGATATTCAAGATTTCGCATCTTTTTTATCTCGTATTTATGATCAATTTAAAGGTAAGAATTTGATCGTGGACTTACTAAAGTATGAAGAAGCTTCCTTGATGGATCTTATTTCATTTCTTGAGTTGAGCAATAAACATCGAGCTACAAAACAGTCTTTTGTATTAGTAAACACGGCGTTATCAAGAGATGAAATCCCTGATGAATTACTTGTTGTGCCTACGGTGCATGAGGCAACAGATGTTATTTCTATGGAAGATATGGAACGAGAATTAGGCTTTTAAAGTCAAATTTTAAACACCTATTCTAACCGTACTTTATAATCCAAACCTACATTCTTTGAAACTAACTATACTTGGTTGTCATAGTGCAACGCCTCGAGATAATGCGAGACCTACCGCTCAAATTTTAGAAATGAAAGGACATTTATTTCTGATAGATTGTGGTGAAGGCACGCAAATGGCTTTACGTAAAAATAGAGTGAAGTTTGCTCGCATCAAGCACATTTTTATCTCGCATTTACATGGCGATCACGTTTACGGCCTGATTGGGTTAATTTCAACATTCTGTCTATTGAGTCGTGATGCTGATTTAACGATCTACGGTCCCAAAGGCATCAAAGAACTTATACTAATTCAGTTAAAATTGGCTGGTGTTTACACATCTTTTAGTTTACGCTTTCGCGAAAGCGAGATCAACACTCCACAAATACTTTTAGAGGATGATTCATTACAAGTAACGACTATACCGCTAGAACACCGCATATTTACTCATGGATTTCTTTTTCAGGAAAAACCTGGCGATAGGCATTTAGATATTGTAGCCTGTCAAGAATATGAAATCGAGAAAGCTTATTATCGCAAAATCAAGCAAGGTCACGATTATGTAAAGGAGAACGGTGAAGTAATTCCAAATACCGAACTCACGACGGATGGCGATCAACCTAAAAGTTATGCATTTTGTAGCGATACGGTTTATAAAGAAGATATTGTACCACAAATTACTGATGTTACAGCGTTATACCATGAGAGTACTTTTCTTAAATCGCACGAGCATTTATGCGAGAAAACAAAACACAGCACAGCAGAGCAGGCTGCAAAAATTGCTAAAAAAGCAACTGTAGGAACTCTTATATTAGGTCACTATTCCTCTCGTTATGGTGATTATGAATTGTTTAGGAAAGAGGCTCAGGAAGTTTTTGAAAAAACAGAGCTTGCTATGGATGGAAAGGTATTTGAATTTTAAGACACTATAAATTTTGTTGGCTTCTAAGTAAAAAAGGATCGTGTAGATAATTTTGGTCCCGCTTTCGCGAAAGCGAGATCAATTCCAATCCTATCTATAACTAATAGTAAAAAAAGGTCAAGTATTTTTATTCATCGACAATTTCCATTGTGTTTTCAGGAATCTTTAAGTTGGTTTTAAAATCAGGAAAATAATTGATGATAGAGCCATTCTCTTTCATTTCTTTTGCTTCTACAAAAACCCACTTTTTTGCATCTTCCAGATAGAACCCTAACATGTGAGAATTTGATTTTATTCTTTTATTATTCATTATCATTTCATTGTACACTCTAAGATAACAACGGTACTCTCCTTGTTCTTGAACAACATCTGATACAAATTGAGTTTCACATTTTACATATTTAAAGCCTCCTTCTTTCATTTGAGCAAATGTAGTTTTTAAGTACTCTTCCATAACAGAAGCTCCACCAGCAGCTTCTAGTATTGCTGGATGAGTATATTTTAAAAGTGTTTTAAAATCTTCATTTAAGGTAGATTGTACCGTTATTTTACAATCCCGTAACGCGGTTTTTTTCAGCTCTTCTAAATTCTGACCAGAAATAGTTGAAAAAGTAAAAAGTAATAAGATGAAGGTTAAGGTGTTTTTAAACATGTCAAGTGTTTTTAAAATAATAAAAGCTGTAAATCAAGTAATTAAAGGTAACAAAAAATACCTATTAGATTATTTCAACAATCGTATTATCTAAAATTCTTGAAATTAGGATGGACTTTTATCCACATTCCTATTGATGGAATTAAATTGCGATCTAATTATTTAACGATTGTATTGCTTAATTGTTAATAGTTGTATAAGAGCAAGTTAAATAATTTATAGATACTCAACTCTTCTTATATAATTAACGGTAAGGCGTCGATGATGTGCCTATATTCAAATAAAAAATATTATGAGCAACCAGATAACAACTATCAATCCAGCAACCGAGCAAGAAATTAAATCTTATGATTTAATGTCTCAGGAGCAAACCATGACCGAAATAGAAAACTGTCATAAGGCATTTAAAGAATGGAAAGCTTTACCTATTGAGAAAAGAGGTGACATTATTAAAAAGATAGGAGAGAAATTTAAAGAGCATAAAGATGAGTTTGCCGAGTTAATGACCCAAGAAATGGGTAAATTATTTAAACATGGTAAACAAGAATTGGATCTTTGCGCTGGTATTTGTGAGTATACAGCAGCAACCGGTCCTAAAGAATTGGCTAACGAAAATGTAGACCTTCAAGATGGAGGTAAAGGAATAGTAACTTATTCACCGCTAGGAGTCATTTATGGAATCCAACCATGGAACTTCCCTGCATATCAAGTGGTGCGTTATTCTATCGTAAATCTTATGGCAGGTAACGGAATCCTATTAAAACATGCTGAGAATGTTACGGGATCTGCTCTTAAGCTCAAAGAGATTTATGAAGAAGCTGGTCTACCTAAAGATCTATTTAATGTATTAATTATAGATCATGATACGAGTGAAAAAGTTATCGAACATGATTTAGTTCGTGGAGTTACATTTACTGGTAGTGCTGGAGCAGGAAGAAAAATAGGTGAGCAAGCTGGTAAAAACATTAAGAAAACGGTTTTAGAACTAGGTAGTAATGATGCTTACATAGTATTAGAAGATGCCGATATTGATCACGCTGTAAAAACTTGCACAAGAGGTCGTATCTATAATAACGGAGAGACCTGTGTTGCAGCAAAACGTTTTATCGTAGTAGATGCAGTTTACGAAGAATTCAAGAAAGGATTTGTAGAACGCATGAGCAATATTAAACATGGAGATCCAATGGATGAGACTTCACAGTTAGGTCCTATGGCTCGCAAAGATTTAAGAGAGAAATTACACAATCAAGTGGAGGAAAGTGTAGAAAAAGGAGCCGAAATATTATGTGGTGGGCAGCTACCAGATGGTGATGGTTACTATTATCCATCTACGGTTTTGGGCAATGTAAAACCGGGACAACCAGCTTATGACGACGAGCTTTTTGGGCCAGTAGCTTCCTTAATTAAAGCTAAAGATCAAGAAGATGCCATGCGCATTGCAAACGATAGCCGTTTCGGTTTAGGTGGCGGAATCTTCTCTAAAAATGAGGATAAAGCCATACAATTAGCACAAGATCATTTTGATACAGGAATGGTGTTTATCAATTCGTTTGGACTTGCTCAAGTAGATATGCCATTCGGTGGAGTGAAAGATTCAGGTTTTGGTAGAGAACATGGTGGTTTTGGTATAAAGGAATTTGTAAATGTTAAGGCTATTAATATTTTGGATTAGTCCTTGCCAGCATTTATAAAATTTAAAAACCACTGTTTGCGCAGTGGTTTTTTGTATTCCTATAATTTCGCTTTCGCGAAAGTGAAATCCTAATTATTTATCTAGATTTAAACAGAAGTTCTTTACTGATATTTTAAAGTAGGATTTACTTATTTTTTACCATAGTACTTTGTTGTGCATAGTGCTTTCCACGTTCAGATTGTCAGTCAAACTCGGTTATCCGATGTATTTTTTTTAGTTCAAATGTTAGCGTCGGCAAGACATACTCTTTTGCAATTTTTGGCGTAGAGTTGGCTGTAGTGAATTGCAAATGTGTATGGCTTTACGCGTTGGCTTTTAATTGTGAACTTAAATCATTTATGTTATCAATATGTATGTTAATGTCTTTTCTAATTTTTTTACAAAGGTCTTCATTAAACTCTTCACCTTTTTTGGTTCTAAATACTTGTTTTTCTTCATCTAATATTGCGTGTGCAAATTGATTCCTAACTAATAGAATTTCCTTTTTATAGTCAGCAATAAAATTCACGAGACCTTCCTTATCGATAATATTAGATAAAGTATTTGCTCTTTGGAAAGCAGAAAATGAGACTGGGTCTCCAATAATCTTATCTAATCTTGAATTCTTTTTAAAGTTTTCTGCTTCACCTAACTTTCTTTTGTGAAAAGAAATTATTTCTCCAAATAAAGCATCAATAATATCTTGATCTGTTTTTCTTTCAAAATATTTACCAACAATATCAAGAGTTTTTTCATCTAGATTACTGGTTTCGTGCATTATCATCCCTCTCATAGCTACAATATGGTTGAATTTTCTCAATGTTAAATCAATTAAGTTTTTAATTTCACTACGCAAATCCCTATAACTATTGCCAGTTAAAGTATAGAATGTGACTCTATTATTGTTAATTAACTTGGTGTCAACCCCTAAATCTTGTTTCGCAGAATAGAAGAATATTTCAGTAGCAATATTGTTTTCTCTTCTAATGAAATCAATCACTTCACTCCCCAATTTACCATCATTCAAATGATAATCGGTGATTATTAAATCAAAATTATCTTTTAATACGGCTTTCTTGAAATTTTCGACATTTTCAAATGTTTTAATATCTACTTGGAAATAGTGTTCTGTTTTTAAATAATCAACCAAATAATCTTTAATGTCTGTGAACGGACTTTCTTCTTCTTCAAATTTATCGTCAATCCATATAACTTTGTAATCTATTTTCATATTGGTAATTTTATTTGAAATTCAGCACCATCTGAGATATTTTCTAAGGCAATAATGGTTCCGTTATATTTTTTTAGAATTTTTCTAGTGTGATATAAGCCGATACCAGAACCATCAGTTGTACTGAATTTAAAATTGAAAATTTTATTCAAAATTTCATCAGGTATTCCATTACCATAATCTTTAAAATTTAATAATAGATTATCTTTAGTTTTACTCCAAGTTAAATCAATTCTAGTAGCATCTGCCTTTCTTGAATTTACAAATAAATTATCAAGTAATACTGTGATTTCAAGTGGTCTAAAACTCATTACTTTTTTAATACTTTTAGGAGTTTTAATATTTATTTCTATTTGATTTCTAGAATGTATGTAAGAATCATTAGGGACATATATTTTTTCAATATAATGATTTATGAAACTAACTATGTCTTCAGTAATCCGACTAGCTTCAGTACTAAAATTAGCTTTTGTGACAAATCTCGAAGAACTAACAATCTTTTGTACCTCTAAACTAATATTCTGAACACGATTCAAAAGTTTATCTTTTGACTCTTCATTTTCAATTAGTTCGGTTAGTTTGTCTAGTGACCAAGAAATATTATTCGCTGTATGTGTTATTTGATGTTGAAGGCTTAATAGGTCTTTTTTCTCTCTTCCTATAACAGAATCGCTAAACAAACGATTCGCAATTTCTGTATTTAATTCAGCTTTAAGACCTTCATTTTCAATATGCTTTTCAAGAGCTTCTTCCTCTGCTTCTTCTTTGCTTTTCTTTAAATCAGAAAGTTTTTTCTCTACACTTTTAATGGTTTTTTTGACTTCGTTTTTATCAAAATCATTTTCATCTAAAGAATCTGAGATACTTTTTAATACTCCTTCTGCTGAATCCTTACTTTTTGAATCTAAAAGGCTTAAAATATTTGGAGCAATTTCAAAACTAACAACAGATTTAGAATTTGTTAAGCTTAAAATTAGTTTGCTTAAATTATCATTTACATTAAAATCTCTTTCATTGTCTTTTCCCTCGTTTTTGATAAAAGATTCGTTAATATTAATATAATCACTCTCAGATAAAAAATTCCCCCAATCTGTAATTTCAATAGTATACTTTTCTAGTTTTTTAAGTGTTTCATAGAACTGAGTTTCCAAATTTTCGTAAGATTTGGTTCTTATAAAACCATCTCCACGACTTGAAGTTTCTCTAAGGTTATTATTTTCTCCATTGATAGAAATATAACCTAGAACTTCTCTAGTGCCTAGGTACCTGCTGTATCCTTGAGCCTTCCTATTATCCATTTTAAAAGGGTCTTCTCCTCTTTCGCCATAGGGATAAACCCTTAGCCCATTCTTATAAACGAAAATATGACCATATTCTACTGAGTCTACACCCATTCTTCTTGCAAATGTTAGCTTAGCAGAATGATTTAAAAAATAAATTGAATAATGAATATTAGTTAAATCCATGAATGGATTTTTTTCAACTACTTTATAAACCAATTGTCCTCCTTCAAATAAAGTAGTTATAATATTGTCTTTTTGAATATCTGATTCTATATAACTAGTTTTTAATTGTAAAGTCTCAAAAATTGGGTTTTTAATTTCACCATTAATGATATGGAAATAGTCAATTTCTGATTCGTCTAATTTACCTTTTTCAAACAGTTTGCTATTTTTCTTTTTTTGCTTTAAATCTCCTTCCTTTTCATCTTCAACAGATAGAAAAATTTTAAAGGAATCATCATCTTGAATAGTTGAAGGGTTGATTAGTCTTGCAAGTGAATCTTTTAATCTTTCAAATTTATACCTATCCCATACACTATGAAGATTTGAAATCTCTAGTACAGTTCCCTTATTAATTCCGTAGGAACTAACCTTTAATGTTTCGTGCAAAACACTCACATTTACAAATTCATTATTGCTGTCTTCTTCAAATTTATTCCAATCAGTTATTAAAGCTTCAGTTTTAGCATTTTCCTCATCTTTAATTGTTTCAAGGTATAGTTCACTCCCGAGTCTATCACAAGAGAACCTACCAATTCCTTTCGCACCAGCATAAGCTCTTTTTACTTTTATCTTATCTCTAAAATTTTTGTAACTATCTTCTTCGTCTCCTTCTTTTTTAGAGGAACGAGCAACGAATAGCCATTTATCAAGTAAGTCTTGATAACCCATTCCTTTGCCATTGTCTTTAATTATGATCTTTCCTTTTTCAGTATAGATATCTTGAAAAATCACATCAACTCTTGTAGCGTGAGCATCATAAGAATTTTTTACTAATTCAAAAACAGCTATAAAGTCATCAGTGATTAAGTCTCTACCAATTATATTTTTTAACGCAGAACTAACTTTAAATTGAAGAGGTTTCTGCATGCTAGATAAGATTATTAATTGTTATACCAGCTTGTTCACCGAATAAAGGAGGGATTGCATTACCAATTTGTGAATAACGCGGAACCTCTTGTGTTCTTCTTTTTCCACCAGTTGTGTATTTTCCTTTAAACTCATACCAATCGTCAAATGATTGTATCCTTGCATACTCACGAACGGTAAAAATTCTAGGTTCACAATAATGCACATAATCATCTGGTAAAGTCGTTATGGTTGGAGTAGGAGTAGTTCCAGATAATGGAATTATTGTTCTTTTTTTAAGATTAAATTTTTCTTTTATTTCATCTGATAGTGTTTTATTTTTATCTGCATTTTCAAGTATGTACTCAAACTTTTCTATTGTAGAAGGATTGTGTTTTGCAAATCTGTGACTATCAGGAATTTTTTCTGAATAGTTTCCTTTTAATAATTTTTGATATTCTGACTTAGGTCTATTGTATAAACCAGCTTTAAAAGAGGCTGTATCAGGTGACATAGTCTCATTAATTCTTAATAAATCTGATATTGCATCTTCCAAACTATTTGTTAAACCAATACCTTTGTTTATTAGGAATTTTTTTCTTTCGCTTCTTATTGAGTCAAAAAAATCTGTAGGTTTCGTATTCTTTACTATATCTTTTCTAATTCCTACCAAAATGAAACGTGTTCTTTTTTGTGGAACACCATATTCGGAAAAATCAACTAGACGACCTTCTACTTTGTAGCCTAAATATTTTTTATCTTTTGGAGTATAACCTAATGCACTTTTTACGTATTCAGAGTACACTTTTCCTTGAATTTTATTCTTATCAAACTTTTGAGTAAAACCTTTTACATTTTCAAAAAAGATAACTTTTGGTTGTACTTTACGAATAAATCTTATATATGATTTAATTAATTTATTTCTTAAATCATTTTCATTTCTTTTTCCAGCTGTTGAAAAACCTTGACAAGGTGGTCCGCCAGCGACCATATCAATTTTACCTCTTAATGATTTGAGCTCATTAGGGTAATTCTTAATTATTGCATTAATATCGTGGTTGGATTTTGGTAACCAATTTGGCCAATCAAAATGATTATTTTTTTCAATTAAATTATAGTTGAAAGTTTCAAACGCGTCAGGGCTTTTTTCAATTGCGAACAATCCT
Organism: Nonlabens dokdonensis DSW-6; assembly: GCF_000332115.1. Classification (NCBI taxonomy): domain Bacteria; kingdom Pseudomonadati; phylum Bacteroidota; class Flavobacteriia; order Flavobacteriales; family Flavobacteriaceae; genus Nonlabens; species Nonlabens dokdonensis. The sequence goes on along the minus strand of NC_020156.1, from coordinate 3,549,552 downwards.
TTCCATAAGCCAGAGTTATATAGTCCAAGAGAAAGTCCGCCACAACCTGCGAAAAGGTCAATATATGTTTTCTTTTCACTCATTTTCAAGATTATTATTTTTTGTTGGCACTAATAATATTCTCACATCAACATCCAAAATGTTTGCAATTTTTCGGAGTACTTCGATACGTGGTTGTGCATTATTATTGCAATAGTTAGTTACTATTACATAACTTTTTTCAATCTGTTCTGATAACCACGTTTGCGTTCTTCCCTGTTCTTTGAGTACTTCTTTAATTCTGTTCATTTTGACTATTTATCAGTCATTGCGAAGCATTTTATACAGTATTGGTTTATATTTTAATACTGCATTTTAGTGCGTTGTATAACATTACGAAATTACAATATAAAAATTTATTAAAAATTATGTAATAACAATATATATTTGTATTGTTTTACAATATATAGTCATAGAAGATATATCAAATTTGATTTATAGAAAATTGTTTACAATCAATTGGAAAACCTAAGTGCAATGAGATTTATTAGGCTTTATATAGATTCAGAATATTAACCCAAGATTAAGAGAGGAAGTATGTCAATTAGTATGGGTAAAAGTAATTTAGTCAAGAAGAAATTCAAAATCGTTAACCGTATTAACAATAGAAAAGGACAAGCTCTTTTAATTTTTTAGGGCAGGAACAAATTTAAATGAGCTGGACTATGCTGTTGGCATAGTCTAAATCTTATCGAGATAAAGGTTTTAAGAAAAGTATTTAGCTTTATTTTCATCAACCAAACATGCTAAGAAAAATACTTGGCATGTTGGCTTACAAATTATTTATTCTCCAACCAAACCCTAGCATTCACAAATGCTTCTAGCCAAGGAGTCACTTCATCATTTTTACGATCAGTAGGGTAATGTGCCCAGTTCCAAGAAAACGTAGATCGTTCTAAGTGTGGCATCATTACTAGGTGACGTCCATCTTCACTGTTTAACATCGCAGCGTTATAGTGAGATCCATTAGGGTTTGCTGGATAGCCGTCATAACCATAAGTTGCTGGGATTTGATAAGCGCTGCGATCTTTTGGTAAATGAAATTTTCCTTCTCCGTGTGCGGCCCAGATTCCTAGTTTGCTACCTTCTAGAGATTGTAGCATTATCGAATTGTTTTTGGCAATTGCTACACTGGTGAAATTACATTCAAACTTCCCTGAATCGTTATGAAGCATTTTAGGTTTCTCGTCATGATCTGGATGGATCAATCCTAATTCTACAAAGAGCTGGCAACCGTTACAAACTCCTATACTCATGGTGTCTGGTCTGGCAAAGAAGTTCTTTAATGCCGTGTTAGCTTTCTCATTATACAAGAAGGCACCAGCCCAACCTTTGGCACTTCCTAAAACATCACTGTTAGAGAATCCGCCTACTGCGGCTATGAATTGTACATCTTCAAGTGTCTCACGTCCAGCAATTAAGTCGGTCATGTGAACATCGATTACTTCAAAACCTGCGAGGTACATTGCGCGTGCCATTTCTCTTTCAGAATTACTTCCTTTTTCACGTATTACGGCCGCTTTAACGCGTTTTTGAGGCAATTCAGGCAGTTTTCCTGTAAAATGCTCAGGAAATTTAAATTCTAACGGCTGATTCACGTAATTCAGTGCGCGCTCATCTGCTTTGTCGTTGAAGGATTGTTTTCTATCTAATAAATGCGAAGTTTCATACCAAACATCGCGCATGTCATCTACGTCTATGATGAATTCATTGATGTCTAAAACGGCTTCGTCTATGGCATTTCCTATTTTAAAGAAAGGAACGCCTGTTTTAGCCAATTCTTTCTCGATGCTATCATCGGTTGCTTGAAGCACGATTCCGGCATTTTCTGAGAACAATACTTTGACCATATCGTGACCTACTTGTGCCAAATCCAGTTCCATTCCCACGTTTTGTGATGGGAAACACATTTCTAGTAATGTGGTTATTAATCCACCACTAGCAACATCGTGTCCTGCGAGCACTTTGCCTAATTTTATCAAGGATTGTATGGCTGTAAACGCTTTCGCGAAAGCGGAACTATCCACAATCGTAGGACATTCATTTCCTATTTTATTTTGTGTTTGTGCAAAGCTAGAACCACCTAATTTATGGTCATCGCCACTCATGTTGATGTAATAAATAGGAGCCTTGTAATAACGTTGCAATACCGGTTCCACGACTTTAGAAATAGCATCACAAGAACCTACCGTACTGATGATAACCGTTCCTGGAGCCAATACATCCATATCTGGATATTTTTGCTTCATAGAAAGACTGTCTTTACCAGTAGGAATGTTGATTCCTAGCTCAATGGCAAAATCGCTCACGGCTTCTACCGCACTGTACAAACGAGCATCTTCTCCAGGATTGTTACACGGCCACATCCAGTTAGCACTTAGACTCACGCCTTTAAGGCCTTTTTCTAATGGTGCAAAAACTAGATTAGTCAGCGACTCAGCAATCGCATTGCGAGAACCAGCAGCTGGATCGATTAATGCGGCAACTGGTGCATGACCTATTGTAGTTGCCACTCCATTTTTACCGTTATAATCCATCGCCATAACACCTACGTTATTTAATGGCAATTGCAATTCTCCACAAGTCTGTTGTTTGGCAACGCGACCTGTTACACATCGGTCTACTTTATTAGTCAGCCAGTCTTTACAAGCGACAGCTTCCATGCGTAAAACGTTGTATAAATAAAGTTTAAAATCTTTCCCATCATAAGGAACAGCGTCATAAATGCGCTCGATGGTCTTGTCATCCATTATGGTTTTAGGACTAGAACCGAACATATCTTCTAGCGCCAGATCCATAGGGCTGCGACCGTCTTTTTCACTGAACGTGAACTTATTATCTCCGGTAACTTTACCTACTTTATAAAAAGGTGCACGCTCGCGAGCAGCAATTTCTTCTAGTACAGGTGAGTCTTTTGCATCCATAACTAATCCCATACGTTCTTGGGACTCGTTACCGATTAATTCTTTACGAGATAGTGTAGGATCACCAACTGGCAATTTCTCTACGTCTATAATTCCGCCAGTTTCTTCTACTAATTCTGATAGACAATTCAAGTGTCCACCAGCACCGTGATCATGAATAGATTTGATAGGATTGTTATCACTTTCTACGAGTCCACGTATCGCGTTTGCAGCACGTTTTTGCATTTCTGGATTGGAACGTTGTACGGCATTCAATTCTAGACCAGAATCTAGTGCGCCAGTGTCTGCGCTACTTACTGCAGCGCCGCCCATTCCTATTCTATAATTATCTCCACCCATAACGATGATGTCATCGCCAGCGTCTGGAGTTTTCTTTAAAGCTTGGTCTTTCTTTCCATAACCTATTCCGCCAGCTTGCATGATGACCTTATCAAAACCTAAATAACGAGGAGTTTGCGACGTGGTTATCTGCTCGTTATCAGCAGATTGCTTCGCTTCGCTCGCAATGACGTCTGAGTGTTCGTTGTGTTCAAATGTCAAAACAGAACCTGTGATCAACGGTTGACCAAATTTGTTACCAAAATCACTCGCACCATTTGATGCTTTTATTAAGATGTCCATCGGTGTTTGATACAACCACTTGCGTGCTTCAAAACCGTTTTCCCATGGTCGTTCTTCATTTAATCTCGAGTAGCTGGTCATGTAAACGGCTGTTCCTGCTAGTGGTAAAGATCCTTGTCCACCAGCAAGTCTATCGCGTATTTCTCCACCAGATCCTGTTGCAGCGCCGTTAAATGGCTCTACGGTAGTAGGGAAGTTGTGTGTTTCTGCCTTTAGTGAAATAACCGAATCAAATAAGCTGGTTCGATAAACGTCTGGTTTATTTGCTGTTTTAGGAGCAAACTGTTCTGCTTTTGGTCCTTCTACAAAAGCTACGTTATCTGAATAAGCACTTACGATACCATTAGGCCAGCGCTTAGAAGTTTCTTTAATAAGCTTGAATAGAGAAGTAGGCATCTCTTCTCTATCAATAATAAAAGTTCCATTAAATATTTTGTGGCGGCAGTGCTCACTATTCACTTGTGAGAATCCAAAAACCTCACTGTCGGTTAACTTACGGTCTAATTTTTCAGAAAGCTGGATTAGGTAATCAATTTCATCATCGCTTAGCGACAATCCTTCTTGCATATTGTAAGCAGGAATATCATCTATTTCTAGTACTCCTTCAGCTTCTACATTAATGTCAAATTGCGATTGATTGAGTCCATCAAATTTTTGCAATAGCATTTTATCATAGTCAGAATCTGCTGTGCAGGCATGAAATTCTTCGATGCGCAAGATGCCTTTGATTTCCATGTTCTGAGTAATCTCGACCGCATTCGTGGACCATGGAGTAATGGTAGTGGCACGCGGCCCAGTATAGAAACCTGATACCGCATCGGCTTCTAATTTAGGAGCATTTGCAAACAGCCATTGCAATTTCATATCATCTTCTGGAGAGATAGCTGTTTGGGTTTGAACTGCGTATAAAGACTTGGTAGGGTTTCCGTAAAAATGAATCATTGTAAGCGCTTTTGTGGGCTGTTGCAAAGATACTTTTTTAGTGTTTTAAATTGATGCATTTTGCTTACGCGAAAACGTAATTATTAACGGAGTTGTTTACAATAAAAATGTACTCTGTATCTCACATTATTCTTAATGTAGTGTAATTGATTTTACTATTCATTTTCCAATAGTTATAGGTTTGAATTATCAGTCAACAGCTTTAAGGGCTCTTTTCAAAGTAGGTTCATAATCAAAAGTTGAACATGGTGTTTCTGTCATAACACGTTTTCCTTTACGTTCTATTTTACTTTCATCCATTTCCCAGTCGTAAACGTAAATATCAACTCTGAACACCTCGTTCAATTCTTTATAATTCATTCCTTGTTCCGTACGACCGAAGTTTTCCTCAATTTCTTCTATTTTAATGGGAACTCCTTTTTCTAAATAGATGGTTAGTCTAGTTCTTCCATAAGACAAACCTAATTCACGATAAATTTTATGAACCTCACTATTATCATCTTTCCAGACTCTTAAAATACCACCACCATCTAAGGTGATCCCACTAATTTTAGTCCAGTCAAAGTAGTGCTCAGTTAATGAAGTATTATTTTCTATAGCCTCAACTTTTGCTTTGATTTGGTTGAGTTTATTGGCAGATTGATTGAAATTACTCAAGGTGAAAATCAAACAAAAGATTACTGATACTAATCTCATTTAATTAATAATTTAAAGATTCTATAATTGTAGCATCCTAAGAAACCACCTTAGAGTAAGATAATGATAAAATTAAATAGATTGGGTTCTGGGTGATTATTAGAGCTTTCCCCAAAATTATAAAACAATTCATTAATAATATGAGGCTCATGACAATGATTATTACAAGGATCAGGAACTAAAAATTTTGTAAAGCAATTATTAATAAATATAAAAAAGCTGCTCCTAAAATCATAGGTAGCCATTTTAAAACATTATTAATCATCAATTTCTCGTATTTTAATCATTTCCAGTTCTAAATCGAGTCGATTACTCTTAGAATAGCAGAAATACCGATCATCTTCGGTTTTGTAAATCTCAACCTTCATGGTGTCCATCTCTTGAAAGTTAAGTTTATTATTGATAATTTTAGTTTTTCCTAAATGATATTCACAATCTGAGATCCATTTTACATTATTGTGAATTTCTGTACTGGTGATATTGCTGACCTCTATTTGTGTAGAATCTGTTCTGTAAACCGTCCATTCTGCATATTTAGGATTTGCAAACTTAAACACACCTGTCTTATAGTCTTTACAGTTTTTGTTGGTTTGACATGAGATCACCGCAAGAAATAGGAGAAAGGTGTATTTCAAAATAAATAGTTTGATTTCAAATTTAATGTTTTAACTCTTAACCAAACCCTAACACACTTGGGACGCTAACTTCCGTATATTGAAAATAAAACTAAACAATTATGAAAGCAGCAAGATTTATAGAACAAGGCGGTGACTTAACCGTGGTAGAAATGAATAAACCTTCACCAAAAGAAAACGAGATTTTACTAAAGGTAGAAGCTTGTGGAATATGCCACAGCGACGCCTTTACTCAGGCAGGTGCTATGGGAAATGATTTCCCGAGAACGCCAGGTCATGAGGTTATAGGAATTATTGAAGAGCTGGGCAGCAATGTTTCTATGTTCAAAAAAGGAGAACGAGTAGGAATAGGTTGGCATGGTGGACATTGTTTTGACTGTGATCCATGCCGTAGAGGTAAATTTATTAATTGTGAGAATGCCAAAGTTTCTGGTATTTCTTACGATGGTGGTTATGCAGAATACATGACTGCGCCATATGAGGCAGCGGCGAGAGTTCCTGAAGATTTAAAAAGTACTGAGGCAGCACCATTATTATGTGCTGGAATCACGGTGTTTAACGGAATGCGTAATGCAGGATTGAGAGCTGGCGATACAGTTGCGGTTCAAGGAATAGGTGGATTGGGTCATCTAGCGATACAATTTGCTCATAAAATGGGAATGAAAACAATCGCATTGAGTACTACAGATGATAAAAAAGAATTGGCTATGGAATTAGGTGCCGACCATTTTATTGCTACTAAAGATGAAGATGCCGTAGAACAATTACAAAAATTAGGTGGCGCAGATCTTATAGTCGCAACAGCACCTCACGCAGATGCTATTTCTAGCGTTATCGACGGTTTAGGAATAGATGGTACGATGTTATTAATTGCAGCAGCAGGAGATGATGTAAAAGTTTCACCATTACAATTATTACAAGCTAGAAAATCACTGAAAGGTTGGCCTAGTGGAGTAGCACCAGACAGTGAAGATACATTAAAGTTTAGCTCGCGTACAGGAGCATTGCCTATGATTGAAGAATTCTCTCTAGATAATGCCAAAGAAGGTTTTGATAAAATGATGAATAATGAATTGCGTTTTAGAGGTGTTTTAAATATGTCTAAATAGACCATCATCACAGTATAGTACGATTAAAAAATGAGCCTGTTAAGGCTCTTTTTTTTTAATTAGTGTAAGATTTTACTTGACTATAAGTTTGTATGTTTTTGAAACACCGTTTACTTGTAGTCGTGCAATAAAAACACCAGTTCTATTTATATAAAAATAATTGTTGTTTAAAGCAATTTCTAATTGTCTACCAGATAAATCATATATATCTAATTGCTCTATTTCATTTTCTAAATTCCCAATATAGAACGTACCTGATGATGGGTTAGGGTAGATGCTTATATTTTGAAATGCAAAATCATCATTACTTGCTGTATTGTCGAAGGTATGCATACCTAAGTCGCTAGAATTGTCTTGTGCAAAAACATTCCATTCTCCAGCTTTATCAAATGTCGTATTTGGACCTGTCACATTAGACTTGCGCACTAAAGTTTCATTCTGAATATCATCTGCATTACTATTAGGATCACCGACTACGTCTAGTAAAATTCCAGCTTTAAACAATCCGATGGCATCATTACCATTAAAATTCAAAACACTACTACTACCTAGCAATAAATCTGCTTCAGCTAGAATTGCTGCGTTTGCATTTCCTCGCGCTAATACATAAACCTCTTGATCTTGAAGCGTTCCAGATAGTGTCTCAGTGACGTTCCACGTACCACTTCCATTTTGACTTAGTTGGATAGAATAGTCAGCTAGATTTACCGAAGAACCGGTATAATTTGCAATTTCTAAAGCTTTATTATTTCCACCACCTTCTATGTATTCTGAAATAAATAATTCTGTTGCAGCACCAGATGGCATTTGAACATTTAGGTTTGTTCTAGTATCGTCATCAGGTAACATGTCACCGTTTCCGTCTACATTGGCAAAATTATCAGGATCGTCGCTTTCTTTTGAAAAACTGCCATTAGTACCAGCAGAGTTGAAATCTGCTGTGACAGTAATTTTATTGATCACGCAATTACAAGAACTTGAAATATCTGCTGCCGTTAAGGTGTAAGTAAGTGTTCCAAAGGCATCCGTACTATTAATTCCAGCATTAAGTTGTGCAATTTGTCCTGGAGAATTAAATGTTCCAAAATCTGCAACAGCGGTCACGTTAAACAAATCTGTCGTCCCGATATTATTGATTTCGTATTCATAGGTAATTTGATCACCAGCGCTAGCAAAACCATCCATGTCTACATCTACGAATGTATCTTTTAAGGTAGCAAACAATCTACCAGAAGGATTATTAGTCGTGGTCCATATCATATCCACATATTGCGGATTATCGACAAATGGGTTTCTATTGTTCTGATGTACATAGATATCATTATTACGGTCTATCTCTTTTTGACTTACTGGATCTTGTGTATGCCAGTCAAGTAGTAAATCAATATACCATTGCTCATAAAAGCGATCACTAGATCCATCTCTTGGATTGTTAGCACTTGCGTTTGCTGCATCCCAACCAGAATCATTGATATTATTTTCATAACGCGTGGCAAAATAGAGCAACATTCTAGCGATATCACCTTTAAATTCGTCTAGAGGTTCAAATACTTGTCCATTAAAACCTGTCGTTATAGAAGGACCTTTTCTACTACCATTCATATAAGTGGTAATCGATGCACCATTAGGATTTACTTCTCCAAAAGGCAAATTACTTCTTCCTCCATTAACCCATCCATCAGTAGGAATAACGTGGTGAGCATCGCTGCGCATAGGCTCATTCTGACTAAAGAAACCCTGCGGATAAATATGTTCTCGATTATAACAGTCTGCTTCACTATTAAAATTACCACAGTTTGCATTCACACCTATGACCCAATTATAAGGATCTGGTCCATTGGGATTCTCAGAATACATATCAAGAATTGTATTCGTTTGTGTACCATTATCAAAATACTCATCGTTATCTGACGTATTATAGAGAGTGATTAAAGAACCATAGCTTTGCCCGTTATAGCCAGTAGAGATAATGTTGCTTAATTCTGACTTTAGCTGATATCCTGTGAGTCCATTAGCGCTATTATAATATCCTGGCGGAATTTGAGCAATTCCCATTACAGATAGTAATAAGAACAATAGGGTAATATTCTTCATATGTGTTTATTGTAAATTCCTTAGTCTTAAGAAATTTTAGATGATTACATTTAAAAGTAGATGGTAATTATTTTTTCTTCATTCTTGCCATAAAGAAACCGTCAAAACCGTCTCTATGAGCATATAAAGTTTGAGAATCTTCTAATTCAAAGTCAGCTCCAGCTTCTGATTTCAAAAATTTTTCCACTTGCATCTCGTTTTCCGAAGGAAAAATAGAACATGTAGCATAAACCATTCTTCCTCCAGATTTTACCACACGACTGTATGATTGTAAAATCTCTTGCTGCGTTTCTTTAATATTTTCAATAAACTCTGGTTGTAATTTCCATTTGGCATCGGGATTACGTCTTAATACTCCTAAACCGCTACATGGCGCGTCTATTAGTATACCATCCATTTTATTTTGCAGTTTTTTAATCACCTTTGTAGAATCGATCAAACGTGTTTCCACATTGTGCACTCCTGCACGACGTGTGCGTCTTTTTAATTCATTCAATTTGCTTTGATAGATGTCAGTCGCAATGATTTGACCTTTGTTTTCCATCATAGCAGCAAGATGTAATGCTTTACCACCAGCACCAGCGCAGGCATCCATTATACGTTCTCCTGGTTTCGGCTCTAGATATGCCGCAATAAGTTGCGAACCAGCATCTTGAACTTCAAAAAAACCATCGGTGAACAACTTCGTGCGGAAAACATTTGCACGTTCATTTAAAACAAGAGCATCAGGAAAACGCTCATGAGTCGTTGTTAGAATTTCTTCAGCAATAAGTTTCTCCTTTAATGTCGCAACATCAGTTTTTAATGTATTTGCTCGTAGTACTACAGGAGCTTGTTCATTTAAAGCTGTTATTTCTTGCTCCCAAATGTTTCCTAGCTCTTCAACGCCCATTTCATCTAGCCAGTCTGGAATAGATTCTCGCATTTTACGATTATTGCGCACTTCGTCCAGTCCACCTTTTATGCGTCTTACTGGTGTGTTGAAATATTCTTCCCAAGCTGGTAAATCATGACCTTTTAGCACGATCCATACACTAGTTAGTCTCCATAGGTCTTGTTTATTAAAAGGTTCACTTACCTTTGCAATAGAGGCAAAAAGCCTCTTGTATCTTACAATATCATAAGTAGTTTCTGCAATGAAACCTCTATCTCTAGAACCCCATCGAGTATCTCTTTTTAAAATCTTTTGAATAGCTTGATCGGCATACTTACCGTCGTTAAATATATTGTGCAAAGCATCAACGGTTGCGAGCACTAAATTATGGTGAAATCTCATTTTGCAAAAATACGTTTATTCCTATGGAACTCATGAGAAGGGATATTATTTTTCTATTAATTTCTATAAGAATTTCGCTTTCGCGAAAGCGAGATCTCCACCATCCTATTTACTTTTTCTAACTTATTTTTACTGCATGAAGAAAATTTTATTTTTTGCTCTAATTGTTTTGAGCACAGCTTGTAAAGAAAACACTGAAACTTCTGAGCAAAAGGAGGACAAACAAGAAAGTAGAAACGACGTCACAATAGAAATGACTGAAGTTTTAACGGACACTATAAGTATAAGAGCGCTTGACTATGGTGATGGCGACTACTGGTTTTCTGGAAATAATGGGCAATATGGTAGGATAGATGCAACAACAGGAAAGGTAGAAATGTCGAAGGTAACCTTTGATGAAAATGAAAACATCGAATACAGGTCTATTGCTGTTACCGACCAATATACTTACATCTTAAGTGCTGGTAATCCTGCATTAGTATATAAAATTACACATGCAAACAATGACGTAAAACTGGTTTATACTGAGGTAGAAGAGCGTGTTTTTTATGACAGTATGAAATTTTGGAACGATCAAGAAGGAATTGCTTTTGGTGATCCTACAGAAGACTGCTTATCAGTAATTAAAACTTTTGATGGCGGAGAAAGCTGGGCAAAGTGCAAGTGTACTTATCTACCAGAATTTATAAAAGATGAGGCAGCCTTTGCAGCAAGTAATTCTAATATTTCTATCTATAAGGATAATGTATGGCTGGCCACTGGTGGAGCTGCTGCACGCATCTTACATAGTAAGGATCGCGGTTCTACCTGGGAAGAATATGCTACGCCTATGATTGCAGGAAGTCAAATGGCAGGAATATTTGCTATAGATTTTATAGATGAGAAGCGTGGTATTATGATAGGAGGTGACTGGAATAAGAAGGAAGATAATCTTTATAACAAAGCAATAACCTTTGATGGTGGGAAAAACTGGAAGCTTATGAGTTCTGGTAATGGTCCTGGTTACTGTAGTGATATTGTTTTTGTTCCGGAAACAGATGGTAAAGAATTGTTTGCCGTAGGATCTGAGGGAATATGGTGGAGCGGTTCTCAAGGTGATGACTGGATAAAGCTTACTGAAGAAGGTTTCTATACCGTAAGAATGATCAATCGAAATGAAGGATATCTTGCGGGCCGAAACAAAATAAGTAGTTTCTCACTTCAATAAGCATTCATTTTTTATCAGAAAATATTTTATCGACGAAATACAGTTTAACGGTTTTTTATAAATAGTTTAAAATCAAACACTTGTAGTTTAATAGAGTGTTTCATCGTTCAAAGACCGTCTTTTTTAGTAGATGAACTAAGCAATTCTGTTATATTTGTATCGGTTTAAGTAAATAAGCAAATTAGTTAAAAGACAAAGTTGTTTATTAAAATAAAGCGGTGGAGATCGCTTAGAAAGAGAGGAGAAGTCCTCTCTTTTTTTTTGCTCTTAACTTAACTATTTAACGTGAGTTCGATATAAGAATACTAGACATTTAAAGTTTAAAATATTGATGTTCAACTCCTCGCTTTAGAAAAGGCGAGGACAGATTGACCTCGCCGCACCAGCGACGATGCAATCAGGAGTGGTTGAAAGTCCCAAACCGTTGAAAGAATTCAATTCTATTTATTATAAAAATAAAAATCAAAATAACTTACTGAATATCAATCATTATTACGTCGAACTCACGTCTATTTAGAAAGTAGAAAGTTCTTTAAACCACCATAATTGCTGATTTCTATAGCTACCTTCTTCTTATTCATTAATTCTTTTATTTGATCTGGAAGTGCGACGGTCTCATTAAGAACACGCTCTACGGTAGGTAAAAATTTCGTTGGATGTGCGGTTTCTAGAAAAACACAATGAACATTTTCATTTTCTTTTAAATAATCTTTACAAGCTAAATAACCTATAGCACCATGAGGATCGGCGATATAATTGTATTTCTCTTTGATTTCTATTAATGCTTTCTCGGTTGCCTTGTCGGTGTAAAAATAGGAGGTGAGGTCTTTTTTTAGAACTTCAAAATCCTGATCGTAAATTTCTTGAATACGTACAAAATTACTAGGATTAGAAACATCCATCGCATTGCTTAAAGTTGCAATAGTAGGCTCTGGAACATATTCTTTTGTCTTGAGAAACTTAGTAATCACATTATTCTCATTATTAGCAGCTATAAAATGTTCAATAGGAAGTCCTAGTTTTTTTGCAATCATTCCTGCACAAATATTCCCAAAGTTTCCGCTAGGTACTGAAAAGACCAATTGCTTGTATTTACTTTTTAGCTGTTGATAGGTAAAAAAGAAGTAAAACATTTGAGGTAACCATCGTGCCACGTTAATAGAATTGGCGCTGGTCAATTGCATTTTTGAGGTCAGATCTTGATCTAAGAAAGCACGTTTAACCATATCTTGACAATCATCAAAAACACCATCTACTTCTAATGCTGTGATATTCTGTCCTAAGGTAGTTAACTGTTTTTCTTGCACATTGCTTACTTTTCCTTTAGGGTAAAGGATCACTACTTTAATTCCTTTTACACCTAAAAATCCGTGAGCTACAGCTCCACCTGTATCACCAGATGTAGCTACAAGTACTGTTATCTCTTCTTTATTATTTTGATTGAAATAGCCTAAACATCTTGCCATAAACCGAGCTCCTACATCTTTAAATGCCATGGTAGGGCCGTGAAATAATTCAAGGGTAGAAATCTCATTATTCAATGACACGATAGGAAAGTCAAAATCAATTGTTTCTTTAATAATTTGCCGTAGAACTTTTTTTGGTATTTCTGGACTTACAAATTGTTGAATAGCTTGGAATGCAATTTCTTCACGGCTTATTTGCTCTATATTATCAAAGAAAGACTTATCCAGCGGCTGAATCTCTTCTGGAAAATAAAGACCTTTATCAGGCGCAAGTCCTTTAACAACGGCCTGTTCAAAACTAGTTTTAGGAGCTTTTTTATTTAATGAGTAATATTTCATAAGCTACATATTTAGAACTTTAATTCCATTTTGGTTAATAGGTGAGATATAGGTTTCAAATTCAATCCCTGTTTTTTTGTACACATTACGCATGGCGTGTTCTACATGTAAAGCAGTTGCTTTTCCTTTATTTAAAGTAAAAATACTAGGGCCAGAACCAGAAATAGAACAGCCCAATGCGCCTGCTTTCAAAGCTGCTTTTTTTACAGCATCGTAATGAGGTATCAATTTACTTCTATGTGTTTCAATCACAACGTCATGAAGAGACTCTTTAATTAATCCATAATCTGAGGTATGTAAAGCATGAATGAGACTGCCCACATTTGCCCATTGTTCAATAGCTTGACTTAAAGGTATTTCTTGAGGAAGTACTGCACGAGAATCGGCAGTTTTTATTTCTATTTGCGGATGTATAATTACGGCAAATAAATTTGATGGAGTAGGGATTTCCAGAATTTTTACTGGCTTACAAGATTTAACTAATGTAAAACCGCCATAAATCGCTGGCGCAATATTATCAGCATGCTCGCAATTACTGGCAACCGCTTCTCCTTTCATGGCAAAAGCAGTTAATTGTTCTTTATTATATGGTTTGCCCAATAGTTCATTAAGAGCCACTACAACTCCAGCAGCACTGGCGGCACTGCTTCCTACACCGCTACCTGGTTTGATGTTTTTATAAATCTCAATTTCTATTCCTAGATCTGGATCAAAATCATTAATAAAGGCTTGTGCAGCAACTCCTGCCACGTTATTTTCTATTTCTGTTGGCAAATCATAACCTATAGATTTTGTGATTACTATTCCTTTTTTTGCGACTTGTCTTACTACCATTTCGTCACCTACAGAATCTAGGCAAAATCCCAAAACATCAAATCCGCAGGCAACATTTGCCACGGTTGCTGGTGCAAATATTCTTATCTCTTTCATCTTTTAGTTATTTCCTATTCTTATGATATCTGCAAATAATCCTGATGCTGTAACATCTGCTCCTGCACCGGCACCTTTTACAATTAGCGGTTGCTCAGGATATCTCGCTGTATAAAACATAACGATGTTATCGCTTCCTTTTAGGTTGTAAAAAGGATGACCTACGGGAATTTCTTGTAAACCTACGCTGGCTTCATTTTCAGTTAGTGTTGCTACGTATTTGAGTTGTTGTTGTTTCGCTTTCGCGGAAGCGTACAAAGACTGAAAATGCTGCTCATCTTCTAACAGTGTGCGGTAAAAATCATCTACGGTGTCGCTGGCGTTATTCTTATCAGTAAGGAAAGAATTGTTTTTAATATCTTTCAAATTCATGGCAAGACCGCTTTCTCTGGCGAGAATCAAAATCTTTCTTGCTACATCTACACCACTCAAATCAATACGAGGATCTGGCTCTGTAAAACCTTGTTCTTGCGCTTGTTTTACGATGTCATGAAATTTAGTCTCATTTGTAAAGTTGTTGAACACAAAATTGAGACTACCAGATAAAACAGCTTGAATAGAAACAATTTTATCTCCAGAAGAAATAAGATTTTGTAATGTATCAATAATGGGTAAACCAGCGCCCACATTAGTTTCAAATAAAAATGGAGCGTTGTATTTTAAGGAATAGTTTTTAAGTTTTTGGTAATTTTCAAGAGCAGCAGAACAAGCGATTTTATTACAAGCTACTACAGCGATACTTTCTTTTAAATAATGTTCATATTGCTGTGCTACAGCTGCACTAGCAGTAACATCTACAAAAACGCTGTTACGTAAATTAAGCTCTACGGCTCTATCATAAAAGCCCTCAAGACTAGCATTTTCACCATTTTGAAGTCCTTCTTTCCAAGTTTTAGGATCGATTCCATCAGAATTAAAATACATTTTTCTAGAATTGGAAACACCTATTATTCTGAGATTTAATTTTAGTTTTTCTTTTAGGTATTTACGCTGTTGTCGGATTTGAGCGATAAGTTTTTCTCCTACATTTCCTACTCCTGCAATAAACAAATTAACTTGTTTATGGTTGCCCTCAAAGAAACGCTCATGAAGTGTGTTCAGTCCTTTTTTGACATCTTTTTGATCAATCACAGCACTGATGTTAATTTCTGAAGAACCTTGTGCAATGGCAACAATATTGATATTATTTCTTCCTAAAGCACCGAACATTTTACCACTCATACCTTGCAAATGCTTCATATTGCTTCCTACTAAGGCAATGATCGCTAGGTCGTTTTCTACCAGAACAGGATTCAATTTCTTTTGTTCTATTTCATAGGAAAACATGTGATTGATTCCGCTTTCTGCTTTTGCGATATCGGTTTGATCAATGGCTATACAAATAGAATGCTCAGAAGATGCCTGGGTAATTAGTATAACATTGATTTTATCTAATGCTAACTGCTCAAATAATCGCTTAGAAAAACCAGGAATTCCTACCATTCCAGATCCTTGTAGCGTCAATAATGCAATGTTATCAATATTGCTTATTCCAGTGGCACTCTGACCAGATTGATAGGCATTTGAAGAAATGTAGGTTCCTTTATCTTGTGGTTGTAGGGTGTTTTTAATAACAATCGGAATCTTCAGTTCTAGAACGGGCTGTATGGATGGTGGATACAAAACCTTTGCACCAAAATGCGATAACTCCATCGCTTCTTGATAATTGATTTGTTCAATAGGGTAAGCTTGTTTTACCAGTTTAGGGTTTGCTGTGTACATGCCACTTACATCTGTCCAAATCTCTAATTCTTTACTTTTCAAAGCTGCTGCCACCAAAGCTGCTGTATAATCAGAACCGCCGCGACCTAAAGTAGTGCTATTCCCATTATGAGAGCGCGCTACAAAACCAGGCAAAATGGTAATCTTATGTTTGGATGATCTAAAGTAATTAGTAATATTCTCGTTACTTTCTCTTATGAAAACATGAGCTTTAATGAAGTTTTCGTCTGTAAGGATTAAGTCTTGAGTATTTTTAAGTGAAGCGTCAAGATTTCTAACGATTAAGGTTTCACTGATAATGAATGAAGAAAGCTGCTCACCAAAACTCAATAATTTATCAAGAGTCTTAGGTGACAATTCATTGATCAAGTAAATTCCACTGAGTAAACTTTTGAGGTGTTTAAGTTTTTCTTCTAAAGCTGTTTTTACTTGATAAGAGTTTACTGGGATTAATTCATCTAGTAGTTGAAAGTGCTTTTTTTCTATATCAGCAAGAATATCTAGATACGAAGTGTCACCTAGTTGTGCTAACTGTCCCGTTTGTTGCAATTGATCAGTGATGCCACCTACAGCGCTTACAACACAAATGATTTGATGATTTGAAGATAATTCTTCAACTATTGATATAACACGATTTATGTTTTGAGCACTTCCTACAGAAGTACCACCGAATTTTAAGACTTTCATAATTGAAAAGCTTTAAGAATTGAAAATTTTATTTTGAAAAGGATGCGATAAACTGCATCATACGGACGGAATTAAATAGCTAGTAACCCAAAAGGGTATTACTTGTGGCAGCTGTATTCCACTTAAAAGTAGCTGTTGTACAAACAGTTGTAGAAATAGATGATATGCGAGCTAATGTATTCAGAATTATTAAGTATAAACCTTGGATAAATGTAACGTACTCCAGCCTAAATCCAAATTTTTTCTTAAAAAAATAAAAATCATTTTTTAATAAGATGTAAATACCACATATTCAAACTGTTATTTAAGGGATTATAAAACTAAAAGACCATTCGCTCTTAAAATATCCAATTCTTCAGAATACCAAAACGGCTCAAAAACTCCAAAATTCGATTCGTAAGAATTTTTTAACTGGGAAAAAGTAAGAGTTTTTTGATTAGGAGCACACAATTCTAGTTGGTCTAGTAACCAGTTTCCTTCTTCTTCGGGCAAAGCAATTTCAAAGGAGCTGGTTTTATTATGAAAAACCATGTTTAAAAACAAGGTCTCTTTTCCTTTTTTAGTTTTCACAAAAGAACCAATCAAGGGTAAATTGCCTAACCAGATGATTTTAGAATTGCTTTTTACAGCTTTGAAGTTTTCATTATTTAAACAATCTTCAATATAATATGGTTCAATACTAGTAGGCGGAATTTCAAAATCAAACCATTCTTGCAGTGACATATCAAAACCGATTCCATGCATAAAATTGAATAAGGATTTCTTTAATCCTTCACTAAATTTATCATGATCGATTCCAGTAGCATCGGTAAATTGCACGTCGTTATTGGCAAATTCTATTTCTTTTAAATGTGGAGTAATGCCATAATCCTTAGTATTCATTCCCACAGGACTGTGAGCCGTTAAAGCAAATTGATGCCAGAAACCACTTTGAATGATGCCTAATTCAAACAACTGTCTTGTCATTTCTAGACTATCAATAGTCTCTTGTATGGTTTGCGTGGGATAACCATACATTAAATAAGAATGCACCATAATCCCAGCTACAGTAAAATTTCTAGTCACTTGAGCTACTTGTTCAACGGTTACACCTTTATCAATTAGTTTCAAAAGTCGATCTGAAGCAACTTCTAGTCCACCAGAAACTGCTATGCAACCAGAAGCTTTTAATAAATGACACAGATCTTGAGTGAAATTTTTCTCAAATCGTATGTTGGTCCACCAGGTTACGGTAAGATTTCGTTTTAAAATTTCTAAAGCGACCGATCGCATTAAGGCTGGTGGCGCTGCTTCATCAACAAAATGAAAACCGCGCTCTCCAGTTTGCTTGATCAATTGTTCCATGCGGTCTACAAGAACATTTGCAGCTACAGGCTCGTATAGAGAAATATAATCTAAAGAAATATCGCAAAAGGTACATTTTCCCCAGTAGCAACCATGCGCCATAGTTAGTTTATTCCACCTTCCATCGCTCCATAAACTGTGCATAGGGTTTGCGACTTCTATGACAGAAATGTATTTGTCAAGAAGTAAATCAGAATAGTCTGGTGTTCCTACTTGAAGCTGTTTGTAA
This sequence comes from Nonlabens dokdonensis DSW-6, assembly GCF_000332115.1. Classification (NCBI taxonomy): domain Bacteria; kingdom Pseudomonadati; phylum Bacteroidota; class Flavobacteriia; order Flavobacteriales; family Flavobacteriaceae; genus Nonlabens; species Nonlabens dokdonensis. Next base: position 3,531,253 of record NC_020156.1, on the reverse strand, counting down.
TCTGGTTTTGTGGCATTATTTTTATACGTAACATTACCATTCTCTAAAACAAAGGTTCTTTTAAACTCTTGCTTTTCAATATGTTTTGAAGAGTTGTTTAAAACATAATCGGTAACTAGTTCCAGAGGTAATTCACCATCATCTAAACAGATAAAATCTACAAACTCAAATACACGAGGATCTTTTAAAGATCGCAATTCCGTATTAGGAAATCCGCCGCCCATGGCGATTTTTATATCAGGAAAGTTGTTTTTGATGTATTGACCACATCTAAAACCGCTATATAAATTACCAGGAAAAGGAACTGACATTACGACTAGCTTAGGCTGTGTTTGTACTAATCGTTTTTTGAGAATAGAAATTGTAATTCTATCTACGTAAGTAAGCGGTTGTTGTAACTCTGTGTAGAGTTCGTCAAAGGAATTTGCGCTCATGCCTAGACGCTCTGCGTAGCGACTAAATCCAAAATGAGAATCCACACAATCTACAATAAAGTCAGAAAGGTCTTCTAAATATAGCGTTGCAAGGTGTTTTGCCTTGTCTTGCATTCCCATAGTTCCAAACGCCCATTCCAGATCATCTACTTGATCAAAACGTGAAGCTTGTGGTAAAAAGTTATCCGTACAAATTTGCCTTGCAAAAGTATCGTTATGACCTTGTAAAAAAGAAATGACTTCATCTAGAGGTTTGATGTAATCGTCTTTTAATGTGTAGATACGCTGGCTGTTCTCACTTACAATACTATTTTGATCGAGTGCATGATCAAATAGCTCAGTCATTCCAGTTTTAGAAAACAACTTTAAAATCACTTCAATTCCCAAATCCATTTGATAGGAATCAATTTCCTTTGTATTCAAAAATCCTTTGATATACGCCGTCGCTGGATAGGGCGTATTTAGCTGTGTAAAAGGAGGCGTAAAAAGGAAAAGGTCTTTTTGCATGAATAAATGTGAGCTGCAAATTTAAGGTATGTGGTGTTTCCGCTTTCGCGAAAGCGGAAACAAACAAGTAAAATTTGAAAATATATAGAAATCGAAATTAAACGGACCTAATAAAATCTAGAAATCATTTGCGAAATAGGAATCAATAAGAACGGCAGACTGTTCAGTTGTTTCAAATTTCCAGTATCTTTTAGTGATGCAACCAGAAAAACAATCGCCCCATCCCATTCTAAAGGTAATTATGTTAAAATTGGGGAATCTTTCAAACTTAATCTTTGATGAAGTTCCTGCAATTGAAGGACTTACAATAACCTGAGGTATAAATGAAATATTTTCTAACCTATTTTTTAAGTAGATCTGGTTTTTATTTTCCAGAAATTCTATATCCACCCAATTGGTAATAATAGGAGCAGACTGAGTGAAAACAAATGGATTAGTACTATAAAAATTATACAATTCATTTGCATTTGACGATGGAAGAATTAAATTAATGGTTTCTTGAGCTCCAATACTTCCATTGTCTACAGCTTTAAATGTAAGTCTTGTTCTTCTGTAACCTGTGTTAGGTTTAATTTGATATTGATTAAAGATACTATCTTGTTCTGGTATAGAAAGTTGATCAACAGAACGAATATTTTTAGCAATTTCAAGAATTTGTAAGGAGTCTAAGTCTTCGAGAGCATAATTAAAATGATTTATGTCATCAATTATTTCAAGTTGATAAATCTCTCTAGCGTCGTCCCAATAATCGCTAATAGGATTATTTATTAAAATTTCTTCATTTTCTTCAATGCTATCATCGCTATTGCAACCTAATAGTATGAATATACTCAGTAGACTGAGTATGTTTTTATTGAAATGCGATAATCTTATCATTATTAATTCTTTTAAAAGTATGGTGAAATCTGACGTTTGCTTGTTGTCAATTCATCTATAATTATAAATAACTAATCTAAATTCTGTTTTTTTAATACATCAGGTGATCAATTACTTACATTTCAATTGCCTTCTTCATGTTAATTGAATGAAATTAGGCGATTTATTATCAATACTAGCGACAAGTATAAAACCTAATTCATAACTAAAAGTAAGTAGAAAAATCCTCATTCAAAAGTTTCCACTGTTTTAAATACAATATGATAAAGTATTTTAATCGAAACATACAAAATAATATGATGATCAAATAATGTAAAACGTTGATAAAATAATCATAAGGTTTTAAGAAACCGTCTTCAAATTATCATTTACCGCTAGGGCATATGCTCTAGGATTGTTTGCTTTTTTGATCGCCTTAAAAGCCTTTTGAGGATTAGGAAAGGTTTGAGACCAGTATTCCCAAAAACCCTGCATCTTCATTTTTATAGGTGTAGGACCTTGAAGAAAGGCGTCGTATTGCCCATATATGGTATCGTGAAATTCACGGAAGATTTCCCAGCGGTTCTCTGGATATTCTTCTGTATCTGCTTTAATCATGCTCGGTAAGAATGGGTCTGCAATGAGTCCACGACCTAGCATCCAGTGGTCTATTTTAGGAAAACGTTCCTGCATTTCTCTAAAACCGGCTACCGTAGTGATGTCACCGTTGTAATAGAGTTTGTGTTTTGACGTCTCCAGACAAGTTTGAAAAGAATCAAGGTCCACACCACCTTTGTAGAGTTGTTTTCCTATACGCGCATGAATCGCAATGCTTTTAATGGGGTATTTTTCTAGAATGGGGAACGTATCCAAAATTTCAGTAGGCTCGAGATACCCCATTCTCATTTTCATAGAAACGATCACATCAGTTTCTGCATGTACGCGATCTAGAATATGGTCAATTTTACTAGGATCGCAAATCAATCCAGATCCCATTCCTTTTTTAGTCACCATAGGATACGGGCATCCTAAATTCCAGTTGAGTTCTTTGTAACCTAAAGATCTAATGTAACGCACGGCGATAAGAAATTCTTCTGCATCGTTAGTCATGACTTGAGGAATTAATTCTGGTACACGATTGTTTTCTAGTTGTAAATCTCGTTGGTACTTAGCGCTTATTTCTGGCTTGTTATTGAACCTGATATAAGGCGCGTAAAAAGTATCAATTCCACCAAAAAATTCATGCACTGCATTGCGGAATCTAAATTCTGTAAAACCTTGTAATGGCGATGAAAGTAGGGTAAAAGACATGATATTTATTACATGGCAAAGTTAGTCTTTGCTCAAATATAAAATGTAGCTTTCTACAATTATTAAATTGACGAGCCATCCTGTCCAAGAAACGATTTGATAGGTATCCATAGGACCTAATTCTATTGTGGAGACGATTATCCATTTAAATAACCGTAAACTTATAGCGCTCAATGTTAATGCATAACTACGCCACATAAAGTTACGATGTTTGATCCAGTTCTTATTTTTGGCCTGAATAAAAGATTTATAAGTAAAATAAAACCATAAAACTGCAAGAATCATAAAGGACAACTGACTTGATAAATGCCCGTTTGCATGATAACCAATTACAAATCCAGAAGGAGCTGCAATTAGTAAAATCAATCCAATATAAACTTTACCAAAAAGACGATGAATATATGTAAATTGATTTCTAAACGATTTTGATAATTGAAACATTCCTATAATCAATACAAAAATACTAGAGTAAACATGACCAAAAAATGTCCATTGATAATAGGGTAGTGCTATTTCTTCTTCTTTTAAGCTTAAAAAAGCAGCTTTAAAATCTATAGGAACATATTGTAATGTGATAAGTACCATGAGATAAGTAAAGAAACAGAGTACTAAGTATAACAGGACTTTAAAGAAGTATAGTAAGGTTAGATATTTTTTCAAAATATTCTTAATGCTTAACCGCGACCAAAGTAATCGTAGTATTCCTCAGCATTTTTTTCATATTTGAGAAGTAATTCTATGTTATGTTTTTCTAAATCGGTTAGTTGTTGCCTTACGTCTGTTGACATGGGTACATACCAAGGCTGTGCATCAAAGTAAACGCGTAAAACTCTTGTTTTAAAGGAATAGCCATGTCTGGCAAATATTGCGTTACGTATAATTCGTAAATCTGATTTGGATAAGTTTTCTACATCACGTTTAGTTAGTATCGTATTTGAAGCATTGATATCATAAATAGCATCAGTTGTCGATGCATATTCTGTGTATTCTTCTATTTCAGCTTCTGTAGGGTCATCTCCGTAATAAACTTCTTCATACTTAGATTTTGATTTAGTCCAATCTACAAAAAGTGAATTTTCGCTTAGATTCTGTTCAGGATCATATTCGAAACGAGCTGGTACAAGTTCGTATTTTCTTTCATTAACTTCTAGATCTCCATTGTAACTGTCCCAAGTTCCTTCTATTTTATCTTCAAATTGCTTGAACTGAAATTGTCCATCAAATTTGTCATCTCCAGGTTCGTTTACAAAATTTTTATGATAAGCTATTTTTCCGTTTTCGTAAACAGCTTCTCTGATACCTTTAAAAGGTCTTTTATTTCCTGCTACCACAGAATAGCCGTTAACGGTTGAGTCAGTAGTTTTAAGAATTACTAAAGTTATTTTGTTGTTTTTTCTCCAGATAAATCCTTCATCTACGTACAGTGAATTATCCCAGTTTTCGTTAGCATTATCAAACATTCCTGACCACATTGAAACATTTTCAATAGTATAAGGTTCACCTTTATCTAGGTTTTTAGGTTTCACAGGAATAGATTTTCTAATTTCTTTTGGAGGTAAAGAGTCCATTTCGTTATAGGTTGATTCAGTTCCCGATTCTATGATTACCTTAGGTTTTGTATTTACTATAGCGTCTTTACAACCTAAGAAAGCTAGAGTCAATAAAAAATAGAAAATAATTTTATAGTTCATTTATTATAATTTAATTAATTAAACCTGATCCTTTGGCTACTCCTAATTTTCATTTTTCCATAACGATACATCATTGCTATAGATGCAATCATATTAAAAATCCAGATGGATAAACCCACAAAAAGAAGTTGTTGTGCTTCAGAATTGAATTCTGTGAAATCGTTAAATTCAGAAATGACTGCAACCAGAAAAAACAGATTGAAAAAGAAAATTAATCCACTAAATAAAAGACCACTAACTATATTAGCAAAGTAAATCTGTAAAGCAAGAATAACTATTAAAATGATGTGAAACAGTTGGATAGAAAACGGCGGTGTGTAACCAGCCAAGAAAATCATGATAATAAAGTAATATTCTGGTAATTGAAGTAAGATTTTCTTGAGCATAATGAGAAATAAAATCTAATAACGTTGAAAAATATTTATTTATTCTTCCTCACCAAATTTAGGTAAATCATAAATCAAATCCTCTAAAGCTACTTGTTTTTCTATAATTCCTACTGCCGTAAATTCTTCTAGAATGGTATCTACCGTGCTTTTCCAGAGCTGGTCATCACTAAATTCTGTGCGCAGCAACCACTGTTGTACATCTCCTACTTGAAGATCGTAATGAGAAGCAATCGTTCTGTCTATGCTAGGTATGTTTTTAAAATCTGCAGTGTAGGTGTTGATGATGTACAGCATTTTTGAAAGTGCTTCTTCTTTTTCTTTGATACAACTCTCAGTAGCAGCAATTACAAAACTAGGCCATGGCGTTGCAATAGTTTCTAATCTTTTGAAAACACCTTGATCTACTATGGGTTGTGTCATATAACGTTCCCATAGGAAAAGTTGCGCTTTATTATTACTCAACGCCTCAACTGCGCCGTCAAGCGTGTTGATCAACTCAAATTCAATCTCTTCTGTTTCCCAGCCATGTTTTTTGGCTAATAGATAACTCATTAAATGAGAACCACTTCCGTATCGGCTTATGGCAATTTTACCATCTTCTAGCTGCTCTGTGCGATCTGCTTCTATTTTCCCTGGTGCATGAACGCCCCAAAGTAAAGGAGAGGAGACATAAACTTGAAGAATACGAGATTTATTGCCAGCAATGATGTCCTTCACTATTCCATCAGTTAATATGCAAGCTACATCTAGTTTTTCTTCTCGTAGGAGTTTGCTCATGCGACCAGTTCCCTCTGGAATGTCTTCCCATTGTAGGTCTATTCCCGCTTTCGCGAAAGCGTCATCCTCAAGAGCTAAGTGCCATGGCAAGTTAAAGTGCTCTGGTACACCACCTATTTTTATGGTTGTTTTTTTATCCATTGAGGCAAAGATAGTGCAGTACTTTTAACTTCACTTTTGTTATACTCTTTAAAAATGATGATTTAGCACTCTTTTATGATATTGAAATTATTATTTTTCAATCCACAAAATATGAAGTTCAATAGTTATTGATGGTATAATCATTAGAAATTATTTTATATCTTAAGCAGTATGGCTCATTAATTGATCTGTTGGTTTCAATATTCGCTCTTTTTATTTAAGTTTATAATTATGAAAAACATACTACCATTCTTTTTATTTTGTTTAACCATAATGTCTTGTTCACCAGGAAGCACCGATGATATAGTGGGTGAATCCAATATAAAAATAAATAGCAACGAAGAATATGAAATTTTATTGAGTCTAGAAAGAGATCAAAGAACTCATAGTATTACAAATCAAGCCGAATTGTTTGAAATCAGTGAAATTAAAACCATCACTAATTCCCAAGGTGAAGAAATGAATTTCTTTACTTTTAAGCCTTTAGATTCATTTACTGGTTTGCAATCTGTAACTATAAGGACAATTGAAACAGACGATAGAATTCTTATTCATCGCTATAATTTCACGATAGAATAGGAGCAAGGTCATAAGTGTCTTCTCATTGAACTATTTGTTTGTATTTGAGGTAATTAATCTATTATTTTGAAACATTTCAAGGCATCTTTTTTTTAAAAAACCATCTCGAAATAATCGTAGCTAATTCATAAGGTATTCAAAACAGCAAATTAGAACTTTGCAATAAACCACAATTTAAGTAGTTGTTTTAGACCATAGAATTAAAGAGAATGAAGTAGCTTTACTTATGTTTTTCTAAAAGGTAATTATAGATTTCTACCTGAGATCTTATCTTTTTTTGATCAGTAGTAGCTTGTACTTTAGGATTATCTTCTTCAGGAGTGTGAAGTCTAGCCTTAACATTATCTTGGAGTTGAATATTTAAAATATCATCTAATTCTTTAAAAATATCTTGATCATAAACCGGTGTTAGAACCTCAATTCTACGATCTAGATTTCTACTCATCCAGTCTGCACTACCAGTATACATTATAGGGTCGCCATCGTTATGAAATTTATAAATTCGGCCGTGTTCTAAAAATCGATCTACAATAGAAGTCATTTCTATGTTCTCACTAATCCCAGTGAGTTGCGGTATTAAACGAGAAAATCCTCTAACGATAAGTTTTATTTTAACTCCAGCCTGACTTGCCTTATAAAGTAGTTTGATCATTCCAGGATCCTCCAGCTGATTCATCTTCGCAGTTATGAAACCACCTTTACCGGTATCAGCAAGTTCAATTTCTCTTCTTATAAGACTTTCTATCGTGCTTCTTGTAGTAAAAGGACTTATTAATAAATGGCTAGCTCTAGGAATGATAAGTTCACCTTGAAGAACTTTAAAAGTTCTTAAAAGGTCTTTTGTAATTTTTTTATGTGCCGTAAAAAGTCCATGATCACAGTAAATTTTGGAAGTTTTGGCGTTAAAATTTCCTGTTCCTATGTAAGCATATCGTTTTAATTTACCATTTTCATTTCTTAAGACTAATAGAACCTTGCTGTGTACCTTAATTCTAGGATAACTATAAATAACTCGTGCTCCATGTTCTTCAAAAATACGTCCCCATTTGATATTGTTTTCTTCATCAAATCGTGCTTTTGCCTCAACAAAAACAGTAACTTTTTTACCATTTTTTAAGGCTCTTAGTAAGGCATCTGTTAAAGCAGACTCATCTGCTACTCGATAGAGTGAGATTTTAATCTCTTCAACCGCGTCGTCTTGTGAAGCTTGATCTATAAAGTTCTGAACATAATCAAAAGACATAAATGGGAAATGAACCAATTGATCTTTTTCAGAAATCAAATCAAAATAAGAGGTAGCATTTTCTAATGCTTTATGTTTTATTACCTTTAATGGAGCTGCGTGAAGTTGCTTATTTTTTGTGGGGTCAGGAAAACTAAAGAAATCATCAAAGTTATGATAAGTGCCGCCCGCAACCATATCTATTTTACCTAAGCCCAAACTTTTTCTCAAATTCTTTTTTACCTTTTTAGGCATTCTTTTATCATACAATAGGCGAGTAGCTTGTCCTTTATCTCTTTGAGAAAGCGATTCATGAATTAAATCGGCTAGAGTACCTTCTAATTCTTGATCTAGATACAACTCTGCATCTCGTGATAATTTAATCTCATAGCAGTTGGTAATTTCTTTATCAGGAAACAAGTCCAAAAGGTTGAGCTTGATCAAATCATCTAAAAAGGCAATAAAATGAGTTTCTTTCTCCTGAGCTAATTCTATAAAACGCTCGTGATCGCTAGATGGAATATTCACAATTCCATATTCTTGCTCATTCTCAAAGGTTACCAAATAATATAAATGCTGATTTTCTAGAAATATTTCACTGCTTTTTGAAGCCTCAACAATGTCTATATGAAGTGACTTTTTGAGTTGATCGAGATAGTATTTTTGAGCAAGTTTCTCATACTTTCCTTGAAGCGTTTCAAAATCCATCAAATGAATGTTGTTTTCTTTTAATTCAGGAACAATTTGGTCAAAGAAAATTGTGCCTAATTCTTCTTGTTGAGCTGCCACTTTAACCAGAAGCTGTTTTACAAACTTAGAAGGGCGCAGCGCAAGTTTTTTTCTTATGCTTTTATCTACTCGCTTTAATTGACGCAATTGTGAGACACGTACTCTAAAATATTCGTCTAGATTTGATGAAAATATGGCAATAAATTTCAATCGCTCGTATAGCGGATTTGACTCATCTGCTGCTTCCTGCAATACGCGGTCATTAAAACTTAACCAGTTGATGTCACGATGTTGTAAAGGAAATTTATCGGTCTTATTCATAAATTGAAAATAATCACATTTACTAACTCGTATAGATAAAGCGACGTTAAAAAAACATTATTTGTTTAAGTGTTGCGCTTAATACGTTCATTTTTAAAGACAAAATATTAAGGAATCTTCTTTGTAATACTACTTCAAATTTTCACTTTATGCAACTAGACAGTCCAACGTGAACTTGATTAATTTCTCGACTGTATCCTTCGGTTTATCAGAAAACTCACCGGTTGCTCTATTTGCCAAAATTGCATTGAGTGATACTGCTCTATGGCCTAAAAGAGAAGCCATGGCGTAAATACCAGCGGTTTCCATTTCCAGGTTTGTTATTTTGCTTCCTTCATAGTTGAAATCTGCAATTTGTGAATTGAGATCTTTTTCTGCTGGTTCTAATCGTATTTTGCGACTTTGAGGTCCATAGAATCCTACGTTTGTTATGGTATTACCATTTTGCATTTCTATGGTTTGGAATTTCTTTGCTAAGTCTTTGTTGCAGGAAACTACATAAGGTGCAGCATGAACATTTGATCTTTTTATTTGTTGAGATACCGCTTTCGCGAAAGCGAGATCACCACCATCACTATCATACCAGTGCATCAAACTGTCAAAACCGATACCTCGTTGAGACAATAAAAAGCTATCTACAGGAATATCACTTTGAACAGCACCACTTGTTCCCACTCTAACAATATCAAGTTGGGTAAGCTCTTTTTTAACTTCTCTCGTGTTAAAATCTACATTGACCAATGCATCTAACTCATTGAAAACAATATCGATATTATCGGTACCAATTCCAGTAGAAATAACACTGATGCGTTTATTTTTATAAATTCCAGTATGTGTATGGAATTCTCTTTTTCCTACTTTGAGCTCTATAACATCAAAGTGTTTTGAAATCTCCTTCACACGCTCAGGATCTCCTACAGTGATAATGGTCTGGGCTAGTTGATATGGCTTCAAATTTAGATGGTAAATACTTCCATCTGGATTTATGATTAATTCTGAATTTGCTATGGGCATATTATAACTCTAGTTTTGCGATGAGTGAAATCTCCACGTTAACGTACTTAGGCAAGTTAGCCACTTCTACAGTTTCTCTTGCGGGAGCTGTACTTTCATTAAAATAGCTACCATATACTTCATTTACTATGGAGAAGTTATTCATATCACTTAAGAAAATTGTCGTTTTAAGGACATGTTCAAAAGTCATTCCTACCTGACTCAATAAACTGTTTAAATGTTTCATTACTAAGTGTGTCTCTTCTTTAAGATCCTCGATTTTTAATTCTCCTGTTTGAGGATCCATAGCAATCTGACCGCTTGTGTAAAGCGTAGCTTCATAATCGTTTTTATAATAGACAGCTTGATTATAAGGTCCTATAGGTTTAGGAGCAAGATCTGTATAAATAATTCTTTTCATAATTCTTAGTTATCATGTAATGTAATTAATCTACTCATTTTTAAAAGCCCAAGTGTGTCGAGCCGTTGTAAATGAAAAAAGTGTGTCACGGGATGTAACACACTTTTTTTAACTTAATTAAAATTTTATTGTTTGTCGTTTAATTTCATCTCAAAAACAAGATCAGTATTAGGAGGAATTACTCCACCTGCACCGCGCTCTCCATAAGCTAATCCTGATGGAATAAAAGCTACAATTTCATCGCCATAATCCATACTCAACATCGCATCTTTAAAACCTTGAACCATTCCTACTGAAGGACTATATTGTAATGGAAGTGGTTTATATGCATTCATTTTTACCTTTTGCATATTTACATTATCAAATTGTTCAGCAACTTCAAGGATAGAAGAATCAAATAATTTACCGCTTTCAAAGTAGCCACTATAATCTAAAAGTACTTGTGCATTATTTTCTGGTGTACCGCCTTCTCCTTTCTTTTTTACATATACCATCACATCACTATTAGGTAATTTGATAGCCTTGCTTTTGTATTCAGCAAGTTCTTTAGCTTTTTGCTCCGTTACTTCTGCAAGTTTTCTGGCTTTTTCTTCTTTTTTTAGTTTTGAAGCTTCTTGACCATCTAAGAAAGTTTGTACAGCATCCCATTTTCTAGCCTCTTTACCTTTTCTTATGATAGAGATCTTTTTCATAATCATGGAATCAACAGGCCGTGTTTGATTTACAGGAGTCAATGCAATGGAGTCAATCACTTCTAATCCCTTAATTACCTTACCAAAAACATTGTAACGCATGTCAAGATCAGGACTTTCCTTATGCATAATAAAAAATTGACTTCCATTAGTATCAGGTCCACTGTTTGCGGTAGATAATACTCCTTTTGCATCATGCTTTAAGGTATCGTTTACTTCTTGATCATATTTATAACCTACATCTCCAGATCCAGTTCCTGTCATGTCTCCTCCTTGAATCATAAAATCTTTCATTACTCTATGAAAAATCAAACCATCATAGAAAGGTTTCCCTTTGAGAGTATCATTTACTAAAGGATGTTTCCCTTCAGCCAAAGCAACAAAGTTTGCACTAGTCACTGGTGCTGCTTCATAGTACAATTCTGCAAACATGGTTCCTTTATTTGTTTCAATTTCTGCGTAGATTCCATCTGCTACATCAGGATATTTATCCTCGCATGAAGACGCCATAAGTACTAGGGCTAAGATGGCTAGGAGTCCGTGAATTTTTCTCATTTTACTTTTTTATTTTAATTATAATTGATTTATTTTTCTTCTAAATTGATTCCTAATAATTTAACTCGGCTTTTGAAAGGAGTATTTGCGCCTATTCTATTATTATCACCATAATAACCGTAAGCTGCATAGGAAGGGAAATACACTATCATTTCATCACCGGTTTTCATTAATTTCAAAGATGCTCGCATGCCCCTGAAAATTCCATATTCTTGATCAAGACTTTTCGTAATAGGTGACAATTCTTCTTTTGTGTAAATGGTGTCTCCATTTAAAGCGACCGCATCATATTCAAAAGTAACACGATCTCCAAATTTGGGAAAGTCTCCATTTGTAGAATCTTTTCTGATAAATGTATAGTAAAAACCATTTGCACTACGTTGATAGGTTCTTGTAGTGTCTATGGTTTCTAGAATCTTTTCAATAGCTTTTTCTTCGGCGGCATACCTTTTCTTATTATCTTCAATAGACTGCTCTATTGTAGAACTAGACGAGTTTGTGATAGGTTTTCTAGGCTCTACTTTATTAGAACAACCTGGAAGCAAAACCAACACAAAAACGATTTTCACTGCGTTATATAACCACTGCATGGAGCTCATTTTCATAAGTAGGCAAGATACTAATTAATTTGTTCACCGTTTCCTCCATAGAGAGTTCAGATTTACCACCAGCAGCGTTTTGATGACCACCGCCATCCCAGTTTTCACGAGCCATTTTGTTCACGTCAAAATCTCCTTTTGATCTCAAGGAAGTTTTAATAATTGATTCGCTAGCTTTTTCAATAAAAATTTGAGCAAAAACGATTCCGTCTAAGCTTAACGCATAATTCACAAACCCTTCGGTATCTCCTTTTCTAAAGTTATTATCGTCTAACTCTTTTTGAGAAAGTGTGATATAAGCCGTACGGTATTTTTCTAATATTACTAAGTTACTCAAAGCGACACCTAGAAGTTTCATTCTAGAAGGAGTGTTGACATCATAAATCTTTCGATTTATGTCTTCACTATTAGCTCCATTGTCTACAAGATGAGCAGCAACTCGTAAAGTTGTAGAAGTAGTAGATTTATACTTAAAACTCCCGGTATCGGTTAATATCCCTGTATACATAGCGGTAGCCATCTCAGGAGTTATTTTGTCAGTGTCTTCCATCATATCAAGAAAATGATATATCATTTCACAAGTAGAGCTCATAGACGTATCGCTATACATATAAGTAGCAAAGTCATCTGGTTGCTGGTGATGATCGATCATTACAAAAGTGGAAGTTGCTTCTTCAAGTGCTTTTTCCATCATTCCTGCTCGATGAAATGCATTATGGTCAAGATTAAAAATAAGATCTGCTTCTTGTAACAATGTATCTGCTTTTAATTGATCTTGCTCATAATTAATGAATAGGTCGCTGTATTCCATCCATTTGAGAAATAACGGAAAGTCATTTGGACTGACCATTGCAACATGATGTCCCGATTGAATAAGGTATCCGTACAAAGCCGTAACAGATCCTACAGCGTCCCCATCAGGATTTTTATGAGGCACAATTACTATTTTCTTTGGGCTAGAAAGCTCTTTTTTTAAATTTAGAATTTGTTCTTCATTCATAGGGTAGCAAATGTAGTTATTTACTCATTATTTAGAATAGGTTAGAGCGTTGAGTTTTTTGAATTGTAATTTTGTGGAATTCATTCATAATTTAAACGTTTTCTATGATATGATCATAAAAAACAGTCAGTAACGAGATCGTAAACGTAGTAAAAGACTTATTTTTGCAGCGCATTTTAAAAAAGATATAAAAATGGCAACTAATAGAACATTTACAATGATTAAGCCTGACGGCGTTGAAGACGGTCACACAGGTGCTATACTTGAAAAGATTACAGCAAGCGGTTTTAGAATCGTAGCTCTTAAAAAAACACAAATGACTGTTGCTGATGCTCAGGAATTTTATGCAGTTCACAACGAGCGTCCGTTTTTTGGTGAATTAGTAGAGTTTATGACTAGAGGTCCTATAGTTGCTGCAGTTTTAGAGAAAGAAAATGCTGTTGCAGATTTCCGTACTTTAATTGGTGCAACAAACCCAGCAGATGCTGCTGATGGTACCATCAGAAAGATGTTTGCAAAAAGCATGGGAGAAAATGCTGTTCACGGTAGTGATAGTGATGAAAATGCAGCAATTGAAAGCGCATTTCATTTCTCAGGTCGTGAAATGTTTTAAGGAATAATTATTTTAATTTATTTACAAATCAGCTTTTTGCTATTTGAAAATAATTTTACAAAAAAGCTCAATGTTTTATAACCATTGAGCTTTTTTTTAATCTTTATCAGTTACTCGATTCATGATCAGTAACAACAAAGCCCGATCGTAAGATCGGGCTTTCCTATTATTTAGATTGTAAAGTTGATTTATATGACCTAGATTTTAAATCTTTTTCATTTGCTGCTTCATCATTTTGATTTGATCGTTTAGCATCCCGTGTTTGTCCAGCTTTTTTGCTTCAGCGAGAAGCATAGTTGCTTCCCTTTTACGCCTTTTCATCATAGATATTCCAGCAAGATTAAGTTTTGCAACAGCCAAATCTTGATCCATAGAAAGTCCTAATGAGATCGCTTTTTTAAAGTACTTCTCTGCTTTAGTCATGTTTTCCTGTGAAATCATTAGTCCGTGAAGGTAGTTGTAATATCCCTGTTGCTTTTGAACTAAAGCGGTTTCTGGATTTGAAATTTTGTCCAGCCATTTTTTTGCTCCTGGAAAATCTTGTTTTCTTAATTTCCAAAATGCTAGAAGTATCAACTCGTTTTTAAAATATAAAAAGATAAATATACCAGAAAAGAGAATTAAGAAAATTCCTGTCATGATCTCATTCCTAGTAAATTGATATATAGCATAGGCTACTATTAAAGCAGTAATAACTAATTTGATATTCTTGTTGAACATTATAAGGTGTATTTTAAAGTTTGCAAAGATAAGTATTTAGTAGGTTTTAGGTTATAGTCACAGACACAGTTTTTAGTTAGGATAAGGCCAGTTCTTTACTCACAACCTTCATAAATCTAAGTATGTTGTAATTTCAAAACTTTACAATGTGCCAGAGCATTTACTACCATGAAAAAACGACTGCAGGATAATGAGCCAGTAAATACCTTTTTCACTAAGTTGTATTGCAGTAAATTATTTTCAAAAAATATTTAATTAGCTATTGTAGGTAAAATAAGAACTGTTATATTTGCAGCCGATTAAAAATTAAGGTTCAAACCTTTTTATATACTGATACAGATTTCAAGCTATGGCACAGAAAAGAACATACCAACCAAGTAAAAGAAAAAGAAGAAACAAGCACGGTTTCAGAGAGCGCATGGCTTCTGTGAGCGGTCGTAAGGTTCTTGCACGTCGAAGAGCAAAAGGACGTAAAAAACTATCTGTTTCTACTGAAAGAAGACACAAACGATAATGTTCAATTATTGTTAATATATAAGGCGTTAATTCTTAGAATTGACGCCTTTTTTTGTATCCAAAAACACGATATTTAAGCTCCTGAAAAACAACCCATAATGCCAAAAAGAAAAGACCTCAAATCCGTATTATTAATCGGTAGTGGACCTATTATAATCGGTCAAGCATGTGAATTTGATTATGCTGGCTCACAATCATTAAGATCATTAAGAGAAGAAGGAATTGAAACCATCTTAATCAATTCTAATCCAGCAACGATCATGACAGATCCTAGCATGGCAGATCATGTGTACCTTTTACCTCTTACCACAAACTCCTTAAGGGAAATCCTTTCAGAGCATCCTCAAATTGATGCGGTTTTACCTACCATGGGTGGACAGACGGCATTAAATCTATGTATTGAAGCTCAAGAAAAAGGAATATGGCAAGATCATAATGTTGATTTAATAGGAGTAGATATAGACGCTATCAATATTACTGAGGATAGAGAAAAATTCAGAGAACTAATGGGTAAAATAGGAGTAGGAATGGCTCCTCAAGCTACAGCTACTTCGTTCTTGAAGGGTAAAGAAATTGCTCAAGAATTTGGTTTTCCTTTATGTATACGTTCTTCATTTACACTCGGTGGTGCTGGAGCAGCCATTGTTCATAAAGAAGAAGACTATGACGAGTTACTGACTTTGGGTCTTGAGGTTTCTCCCATTCATGAAGTTATGATTGACAAAGCATTATTAGGCTGGAAAGAATATGAGTTAGAATTGCTTCGTGATAAAAATGATAATGTCGTAATCATTTGTACTATAGAAAATATGGATCCTATGGGAATCCATACAGGAGATTCCATAACAGTAGCTCCAGCAATGACATTGTCAGATCGCACCTTTCAAAAAATGCGCGATATGGCCATTCATATGATGCGTAGTATAGGAGAATTTGAAGGTGGTTGTAATGTACAATTTGCCGTAAGTCCCGACGAAAAAGAAGATATTATAGCGATTGAAATCAATCCTCGTGTATCTCGATCTTCTGCCTTAGCGAGTAAAGCAACCGGTTACCCAATTGCAAAAGTAGCCACTAAATTAGCTCTAGGTTATACGCTTGATGAGTTAAATAATCAAATTACTGGAAATACGTCTGCACTTTTTGAACCTACATTAGACTATGTAATTGTTAAAATCCCTCGATGGAATTTTGATAAATTTGAAGGGTCTGACCGTACTTTAGGTCTTCAGATGAAAGCTGTAGGAGAGGTTATGGGAATAGGTCGTTCTTTCCAAGAAGCACTGCATAAAGCAACTCAATCTTTGGAAATAAAGCGCAATGGTCTAGGCGCAGATGGGAAAGGTTATACCGATTACAATCAGGTAATTGAAAAGCTTACTAACGCAAGTTGGGATCGTGTCTTTGCCTTGTATGATGCGGTTGCAATGGGAATCTCGTTAAACCGTATCCACGATATCACTAAAATAGACATGTGGTACTTGAAACAGTTTGAAGAACTCTTCTTGCTAGAAAAAGAGATAGAGAAGTATGATGTAGGCACGCTTTCGCGAAAGCTACTACTAGAAGCTAAACAAAAGGGATTTGCAGATCGTCAAATCGCGCATATGCTAGGATGTCTGGAGTCAGAAGTGTATAACTTACGTGAGGAAATGAACGTAAATCGAGTTTATAAACTCGTTGATACTTGTGCAGCAGAATTTACTGCAAACACACCTTATTATTATTCCACTTTTGAAGCAGATATTGAAACAGCAGATGGGAAGCGCCACGTTCAGAATGAGAGCATCGTTTCTGATAAAAAGAAAGTAATTGTTTTAGGATCTGGTCCTAATAGGATAGGTCAAGGGATTGAATTTGATTACTGTTGTGTGCATGGAGTTTATGCGGCGCAAGAATGTGGTTATGAAACCATCATGATCAATTGTAATCCAGAAACAGTTTCAACTGATTTTGATACGGCAGATAAATTGTATTTCGAGCCAGTTTTCTGGGAACATATTTATGACATCATACGTCATGAAAAGCCAGAAGGAGTAATCGTTCAATTAGGTGGTCAGACGGCATTAAAGCTTGCGGAAAAACTTGATCGCTATGGAATAAAAATTATGGGAACCAGCTACAAAGCGCTGGATCTTGCAGAAGATAGAGGAGAGTTTTCTAGAATGTTACAAGAAAATAATATCCCTTATCCAGAATTTGCTACTGCGACAACACCAGCAGAAGCTCTTGCCGCCGCAGATAAATTAGACTTTCCTATTCTTGTAAGACCTTCTTATGTTTTAGGTGGGCAAGGAATGAAAATCGTGATTAATAAAGATGAGTTAGAAGAGCATGTGGTAGATATTCTAAGGAAAATACCTAATAATGTACTACTTCTTGATCATTATCTCGATGGAGCGATAGAAGCAGAGGCTGACGCTATTTGTGATGGAGAGAATGTTTACATCATAGGGATAATGGAGCATATTGAGCCTTGCGGTGTTCACTCTGGAGATTCCAATGCTTTGTTACCACCGTTTACATTAGGTGATTTGGTGATGCAACAAATAAAGGATCACACTAAAAGAATTGCTCTTGCCTTAGAAACAGTAGGATTAATTAATATCCAGTTTGCCGTGAAGGACGATAAAGTTTATATTATTGAGGCAAATCCGCGTGCGTCGCGTACGGTTCCTTTTATCGCAAAAGCTTACGGTGAACCTTATGTGAACTATGCTACTAAAATAATGTTAGGTCATAATAAAGTAACAGATTTTGACTTTAACCCTAAGTTAGACGGTTATGCCATCAAGCAACCGGTATTTTCATTTAACAAATTCCCTAACGTTGATAAACGTCTAGGGCCAGAAATGAAATCTACTGGAGAAAGTATTTTATTTATAGATAGTTTAAAAGACGATGCGTTTTACGATTTGTATTCGAGACGTAGAATGTATTTGAGTAAGTAAATTATTAGAAATAATATGAAGAAGCTATTATTAATTAGTTTAGTTTTTGCTTTTGTTATTCAAGCAAGTGCTCAATTAGAGTATGGAGTAACTGCCGGTATTAACAGCTCTAGATTTTCTAATGAATTTGAAACCATTAATGGTTCTTATTTTAATTTAAATGATCCTGGAATAAGTTTAGGTGGATATGCTAATTACTCAATAAATGAAACGATTAGTTTATACGGGAAATTTCAATATATTCAAATTGGTGACCGTAAAAATGACGACAGAAGAGACCGTGTGTCTATCGATAATGTGGACTATAGATTAAGCTATTTATCGATACCTTTAAATGTTAAGTTTTTCAATAAATTTTATGTTTTTTTAGGGCCACAGGTAAATGTTTTACTAGACTACAAAACAAATAACTATGATTTTGGTGATCCAGAAAGTGCGTTAGATTTAGGAGCTAATCTTGGATTTGGTTATGATTTTGGTAGAATACGAGTAGAAAGCTTTTTTTATCAAGGTTTTACTAATTTATTTGAATTTGGTCCTGCTTTTAGAGGTGATTCCGGTCTGAATGTTAGAAATACCTACATCAATTTTAATGTGTCGTATTCAATTTTTGAAGAATAGCAACCTTTAAGTTGGTTAAATTTATTAAATCAATGGTGCAGTTAACGACGTTGGTTAATATTTTTAAACAGAAATACCTCTAAAAATTAGTATTTTTTAGAGGGTTTTTAGTCTTATTCAATTTAGAACAATCTTATTATTTGTTAATTTTTTTAGGAGATTATTAAAACTTAAAATTAAATAGTTAAAAAATGTATAAATTCACAGTTAACAAGCTTAAGATTAAAAATGACATTTTCTGAAATAGTTAATAACATACTTACCACTACAAGCGATCGCTTAAAGAATCCTTTTATTGGATCGTTCTTAATATCTTGGATTGTATTTAACTGGAAAACAATAAGTTACTTTATTTTTTCAAATGATATTATAAAGGAAAAAATTATCTTTATTGATGAAAACTATGTCAGTTGGTGGAGTAATTTAATAATTCCGTTATTGGTAGCTACATTTTACCTAGTTGCTCTACCTTTTCTAATGTACGGTTTTGACTTTTCAACAAAATGGTCAAATACTAAGCGTAAAGATTTGTTAAATGAATTACAAATTGCAGATTACGGTCGTAAAATTAAAGTTGCGCAAAAAGACTTTGATTTAGAACAAGAGAGATCTGGTAAGCTTAGTACTAAATCTTTAAATGATAAGATTGAAGTTTTAAGAAATGAAATTGAGGTAAAAGACAATAGTATAAACGCTTTATCAGAGGATGTAAATAAGTATGCTGATAGAATATAGCCGAGGTTACAAAGGAACTTTCTAAAAGAACTTTGGATTTTTCAAAAATACAAGAGAAAAATATTAATTTAGAAGAGGCTAATTCCAACTTGAATGCCGAGGTGATAAAAAGCTATGCTGATTTAAAAAACAACAAAATTGAAAAGTCTAGTTTAAGAAATCGGAGGGACGAAACAATTTCTGAACTGAATATGTTAAAAGAACAAATGAAATTTATTACAGATCATTTTAGGGTTGAGAACGCTACATCATTAACAGAAGCAATCAAAAACGATGAGCTAAAGAATCTTATTAGATTTAACCACTCAAATAATCAAAATAATATAAATAACGATGAACAAATAGAATGGTATCGTGAATGGACTGTTTATAAAAAAGAAGAAGGGTTTTTAACAGAATTTATTAAAGTGGTAAGCTACATTGAACGAGAAGATTTCAAAAGAACAAAATATAATAGTGCTTTAATAAAATTATTTTTATCTCGACAAATAATACAAAGTTCTGAACACCAAAACGGATCGTCTAAAAAAATAGAATATAGCTTAACTAATAAAGGGTTTTATTATCTACATCTTTACTTAATAGGGCTTACTTCGGATGATATTGACCATGGCTAAAAGTTGTGTTCCTAGGTATTTTAAACACGATGTTTCTTACAATGTGTATTCTAGATCTAGGCTGTTTTTATGCAGATAAGATGAATAAAAATTGTTAGCCTATGTTGCCTTAAATAGTATATACCTTCACTATTTTAATTACTTAAGCAAAGTAACTTCGTTTTTGTAAGGTTGTACACTTTCGCGAAAGCGAAACAACCACTATCTTCATACCATAAATCAAACTCATGAAAAAAGTTCTGTTTCTTTCGGTATTATTCATCTCTACGGCTTTATTTGCACAAAAAGTTGACTATAAAAAATTAGATAAATACATCTCACAAACTCAAAAGGACTGGAATATTCCTGGATTGAGTGTTGCTGTAGTTAAAGATGGCAAGATTGTTTTTGAACGTGGTTATGGTAAAATGAATGTAAACGAAAGTCGTACACCAGACGAGCATACGCTTTATGCTATTGCTAGTAATACAAAGGCTTTTACAGCTGCTATTATTGCTCAACTAGTTGAAGAAGGAAAAATTAATTGGAAAGATAAGGTACAAGATTATTTACCCTACTTTGACGTTTATGATCCAGCGATTAGTAGAATGGTAACTATTGAGGATTTATTAAGTCATAATGTAGGATTAGGGACTTTTTCTGGCGATGCCATATGGTATAAAAGCGATTTGACTACCGAAGAAATTGTAAAACGAATTAAATATTTTAAACCAGCTTACGAATTTAGAGATGGTTATGGCTATTCTAACCTTATGTTTATCACGGCTGGAGACCTTATTGAAAAAGTAACTGGTAAAAGTTTTAAAGCTAATGTCACAGAGCGTTTTCTACAACCTCTAGAAATGGATCGTACCGTGGTAAGTGTAAACGATTTTGGTTCAAACACAAATGTTGCGACGCCTCACGGATTGAAAGATGGTAAAAATTATGCGATACCATATGTGGCTTGGGATAACGTTCAATCTACTGGAGGAATTATTTCTAGTGTTCATGATATGAGTAAATGGATGATTTTTAATATGAATCATGGCGTTACTTCACAAAACGATACCTTATTTAATACCAATAGTCGCAATAGAATGTGGAACATCAATAATTCTTTTGGTACTGATCAGGTAAATCGCAACAGTGCAGGAATGCATTATTCTGGTTATGGTCTAGGATGGTTTATAGGAGATTATCACGGTCATTATAGAGTAAGACACGGCGGTGGTTATGATGGAATGATATCTACTGTACAAATGTTACCTGACGAAAACCTAGGTGTAGTAGTTCTAACTAATGGAGTCAAGGCTCCGACTAACGCAATTGCCTATTATATTTTTGATCGGTTTTTAGGTAGGGATCAAAAAGACTGGAGTAAAGAAATGCTTAAAGGTTATGACGACTGGAAAAAAGGCGATACACGAATCGCAGATAAAAAAGCAAAGCAAGTTCAAAATACGGTACCATCTTTACCAAAGGAACAAATAACAGGTACTTATTATACACCAGCCTATGGAAATTTTTATGTAAAAGAAGCGGATGGTAAGTTAAAATTGACTTGGGAACACAGTCCTTTGCTCAGTAGTACGTTGAAGCATTTTAATTACGATGCCTATGAAATTGTGTGGGATCATCCACAAGTATGGTTTAGTTTCGGAACAGTAGAATTTGAGAAAGATGCATATAATAATGTTACAGGGATTTCTTTTGATATTCCAAACGATGACTTTTTAATGCATGAATTGAATGCAAAAAAAGTAATGGACTAATAGTCTTTAAATAATTCGGCATTAACGTTTACTAAGACTTCATCTGCAATTTTATCGGAAACTATTTTTGGAATTACGATATTATAATCTTGTGGCCTGATGATGAAATTGGAACTTATAATAATACTTTTGCCTGTTCTATTTACATTAACTGGTATGGAAATGATTTGAGTTACTCCATGCAGTTTTAGTGTTCCATCTAAAATATATGTTTTAGAAAAGTTTTGAGTAATTGCTGTTGCTTTAAATCCTGATAATTTTCCTTTTATAACGGCTTTAGGAAATTCATCGCTTTCTAAGTAGTTTTCATTAAAATGTTCTTGCATCAGTGCTACTGGAAAACGAAATCCATTCACAAGAGCTAAAGCAGCGATATTACCTGAGTTAACATCTAACACTATAGTCGTGCTTTTATTTACGGCCTCTATAGGTTCAAAAGTACCTACAGAAGCTTTGAAAGCAACTGTTCCTGTGCGAGTTTGAAATCTTTCTGTAATATTATCAGATGAACTATTAGATATTAATAGCAAAGACAGAATGGAAAATAGGATAGTTTTCATAAGTTTTAGTTTTCTAGATAACCATCTGTTTGCCATTGCAAAATCAGGTTGATACTATTTTGGGGCAGTTGACCTCCTTGAGGCATCAATAATGGATCACCAACACTTCTTGTTATACGATCAATAACGTTACCATTTTCTGTCGCATCTCTAAACTGGCTATAAGAACTGTAACTATTATTTCCAGATGAAAAATTATCGTTGTGACAAGATAAACATTGACTTTGAACAATAGGAAAAACGTCTGTTGTATATTTTACAGTTTCAGTAATAGGAGTATCATCAATAAGGTCTTCTGGGCTTGTTTCACTACAAGAAACTGACAAAATGATTGAAAATAAAAGTATTGTAATCTTTTTCATAAAGCAATATAATTCATAAATATCAACAATACTGTGATATTTATAGTTTAAATTTACTCATACTTTGTTTTTTCATGAAGAAAATTGTATCTGTAATAATACTTCTATTCCTGTTTATTTTCATAGCAGGTTACCTCTATTTGTACCAAGACCACAGAGATGTAAACGCAACAGTTGCCACAAACTCCTTTAACTCTAGCGAACTATTAAGCATATTTCAAGATGCAGATATCGAGAACGACAAAGAAATCTTAGACCAAGTAATTTTGATAACTGGAGTGGCTACTAGTAAATCTGCCTATACAGTTACTTTAGACGATAAAATTTTCATCGAATTTAATCATAAAGATGATGAGACTTTTAAATATATATTTAAAGTTAACGAGACATACACCATTAAAGGACGTTGCCTGGGATATGATGATCTTTTAGAAGAAGTAAAAATGGATCAAGCTATATTAGAAAATGAGAACCCTAAATAAAATGAAATGAAAAAAAATTACCCTTTTTACAGCATATTAACAGCAATCCCAATTGCTCTATTTGCATTAGTAGCTTTTACTGGTGGACAACCAGGCCAGTTTTCTGGATCGCCAGGTGATGGCGGTAGTACCTGTACAAATTGTCACGCACCTGGAGCAAATCATGGTGGGACACCAGCTTTAACTAATGTACCGACTGCCTATGCAGCTGGTCAAACCTATAATTTAAACCTTGCTATTAATGGTTCTTCCGTTTCTAAATTTGGCTTCAATATCACTGCAGAAACAGCTGGTGGAACAAAAGTAGGAAGCTGGACCGCTGGTACAGGAACACGTTTAAGGTCAGATAGTAATGGATTAACTCATAATAGTTCAGGAAGTGCTAGTAATAACTGGAACCTTTCTTGGACAGCTCCAGCATCGGACTTAGGTGATGTGACCTTTTACTACGCAACTATTCAGGCAAATAACGCAAATGGTAATGGCGGTGATCAAATGGTTTCTGGTCAGTCTAACGCCATACTTACAAATGAAGAAGCGATCATCAGTTCTTTTAAGCTTTTCCCTACGCACGCAGTTAGTGATATCAATATAGAACTTGCACATTCTGAAGATGGAGAATTACTTATCTATAATATGAGCGGTCAACCGGTGTTGCGCAGTAAAATAGGAAGACAAAATCAAATTGATGTATCCTCACTTTCTACTGGAGTCTATATAAGTCAAGTACTTGTAGATGATAAAATTTCTACACAGAAATTTATAAAGAAATAAATATTAATCTTTATTGAAAGCCGCTCCATCAGGCGGCTTTTTTGTTATTATGAAATATCTATATACCATATTATTTGCATTACTCGCATCCATTGCAGTTGCTCAAGAAGACCTACTGGAAGGAATAGAAATAGAAGAAGACAACGAGGTAACATCTACCTGGAAATCGCTAAAAGTGGTCAACTTTGAAACCACTAAGTTAGTCGCTCCCAAGGAACTTCAAGTAGTTATATCGCACCGTTTTGGTAGTGTAGAGAATGGGATAGACGATCTATTTGGCCTTGATAATGCAGTAACTAGATTTCAATTTGTTTATGGATTAACTGACTGGATGCATATAGAAGCGAGTCGTAGTGGTTTTAATAAAACCTATCAATTGGCTTCAAAATTTAAACTAAAACGTCAAGAAAAAGAAGGCTTCCCTTTCTCAATAGCATTATTTACTGCCATTGATGCAAATACAGATTTAGACGACGCAATTTTTCCAAAATTAGAATTTGTCGATCGATTGGGCTACACGGCTCAATTAATCATCGCTAGAAAAATATCCAAGAGATTATCAGCCCAAATAAGTCCTACATTTTTTCATCAAAACTTTGTTCCTTTTGATCCTCAAGATAATACGCAGTATGCTTTAGGTATAGGTGCACGTTACAAATTGACAAATCGATGGAGTCTCAATGCAGATTATGGAGCTCATTTGAATAGAGCAGACGGTAGTCCTTTCGTTAACCCACTAAGTATAGGTGTAGATCTAGAAACTGGTGGACACGTGTTTCAAATGCATTTCACAAATGCGCAACCTATGCTTACTAATGGTTTCTTAAGTCAAGGCACTGGCGATTGGTTGGATGGCAGGTTTTACTTTGGGTTCAATCTAGTACGCGTATTTTAGAGTGAAAATTTGCTTTTTTATTCCGCTTTCGCGAAAGCGGGATTTTAAACAACAACTAAAATAATTACTGCTTGTAACAGTATAGCCTGTATTAGCGGTTGTACGTTTCGCGCCGTTTTTCATTTTGGTTCTTCCATTCTACTACAACTTCATTCTCATCAGCTGTTACAATTTCTATACAATTTCTTATACTAGTGATAGCACCAGAACATTCTTTATTCTCAAATTCCTTTAATCTCCTTTCATTTCCATTTCGCAAGTCATATAGAAAAGTTTTTACATGATCAGAATGTTCATCCTTAATATATAGGAAAACCTCTTGTTTTTCATCTACATCGACAAAAGTTCCTTCTACGATTTCGTTTCCTGTTCGTTTCTCGATTAGTTGAAATAAATTCGGATTTCCAGAGCCATAAGACTGAACAAAAAGAAAATGGTTTTTGAAATCTGCACCTATGTAACCTAAATTCTTAGAAAGCGATGGGTAGGACGTCTCATTTAGTTTTTGTATTGTAGTTTCGCCCTTCATTAAAGTAAGGGACTGTGCTAAACTTTTTTCGTTTGATTTTTCATATACATCAAATCTTAAGTGATATCCATTAGTCAAAAGGGTATCGAAATCGTAAATTTTCAATGAGGTTTCCTCGTTCGTCTGAATAAGTTTTCCTGAAGGTGTTAAACTTTCTTCAGGTTTGTTTTTCTGTACAGAGTCGTTACAACTACAAAGAAAAGTAAGAATAAATATTCGGAAGATTATTTTCATAGTATAAATGCTAACTCTTAATTACCTAGCTTTTTAATGGCAGAAAATGCCTTATCAACAGCATGATCTTCTACTAAAACGCTAAACTCATTAGTCGTGGAAATGACTTCATGTAAGGAAATACCTTCCCAAGCAAAGCGCTTGAAAATCTGATAGTATAAACCTGGTATTTGAGTATTATTAGTAGGTAAAGCAAGGCTTATGGCACATAAATTATCTTGCATACTGGTCATGGTTTCGTTCTTAAATTCACTTAAAATGTGTTCCTTTTCACTTGTAGAGATCACCAAATTACTTTCATGAACCCCTCTAGAAAAACCATAGAAAACATTAGGATTTATGGTTTCTAAAACCTTGCTATGATTCAAGATTAAGGTATTAGAATTTTTAAAAGTAAAATCAGTCAGGCTAGATCTAACGGTAATATCTCCGAGATTCTTTAATATCGATTTTAAATTGTTAGAATGCCTTAAATCTTTGGGTGGATGATAGCGTCTTAAAGCCATCATAATTGCCCCAGTTTTAACAGGCTTTCTAAGCATCTCACTGATAGTATTTTGCAATTCTTCTGCAAGCGCAGAGAAGTTAATAATCCGTCTGGAAAGTGCTTCTTCAAGAAATGGTTGTGTGACAAGAATCTCTTCAACACAATCTGCAACTGTTTTCATGTTGTTAACTATTTAACAAGTTGTGTAAAATTACATTAATTTTATTAATCTTTTCAATTTGTGCCATTCGCAAGTGTATGTTTGCGCAAAAATTGATTTAAATGCTAGTTCAAAAATTTGGTGGTACATCAGTAGGTTCTGTAAAAAACATGAATCATGTAAAAAATATTATTGCAGACGGCTCTAAGAAAGTAGTAGTACTATCTGCCATGTCAGGAACGACAAATGCCTTAGTAGAACTATCAGAATATATACGAGAGCAAAAAGTAGAAGCAGCTTTTGAGCTCATTAATGAATTACACCATGAATATCTAGTAACCATAAATCAATTACTTCAGAATCATGAATTAGCAATTGAAACCCAAAATTATGTAAGCGCAGTTTTTGAGGATTTAAAAAAGCTAGTTGATTTAGATCATACAGAGTTGATCTATAATAAAATTGTAGCTCAAGGAGAATTGCTTTCTACTTTTTTGTTTAGTAGGTTTTTGATTCAAGAAGGAATTAATGCAGCATTACTTCCTGCACTTGATTTTATGCGAGTAGATAACAATAATGAACCAGATGCATTCTATATCAAACAGAACCTTCAACGGATTCTAAACGATAATAACGAAATAGATATTTTTATTACACAAGGTTTTATTTGCCTTGATGTTCAAGGGCAAATCTCCAACTTACAGCGTGGTGGAAGTGATTACACTGCTTCAATAATAGGAGCTGCAATCAAAGCAGAAGAAGTACAGATCTGGACAGATATTGATGGTTTCCATAATAACGATCCACGTTTTGTTGAAAATACTACAGCTATTTCTCAGATTTCTTTTGATGAAGCGGCAGAGCTGGCTTATTTCGGAGCAAAAATTTTACATCCACAAACGGTGATGCCAGTACGAGCTCTTAATATTCCTGTGCGATTAAAAAACACCTTGTCGCCAGATTCTTTTGGAACATTAATTACACAAGAGGTTCACGGAGAAGGGATTAAAGCTATAGCTGCTAAAGATGGTATTTATGCCATAAAAATTAAATCTGCTAGAATGCTTCAGGCGCATGGTTTTCTTAAACGTGTATTTGAAGTTTTTGAAAAATACGAGACGCCTATAGATATGGTGACCACTTCAGAAATTGCGGTTTCACTTACCATTGATAATGCATTGTATTTAGATGCTATTGTTCAAGATTTAGAAAAAATAGCCACTGTGGAAGTAGATGAGGCTATGAGCATCGTTTGTCTGGTAGGTAATAATATTATTTACCATCATGACACGCCACGTTTATTTCAAATTCTGCAGGATGTATCTGTAAGGATGATAGCCTATGGCGGTAGTAATAACAACATATCGCTACTTATCAACACAGCAGATAAAAAAGAGACTTTACGCAAACTTCAAGGTTATGTGTTTGAATCGCAGGAAGAACTGGTAGAATTTTAAAGGTTGATCTCCACCTTATATTTCTTTAATTGTTCCCTGTATTTAGGATCGGAGAAATTAGCAGCTGCAATTTCAGAATTACTGTGCTGTTTGATTTCTTTTCGTTTGATGGCTCTAGCAAATCTTCTAACATGAGTTTCACTACTTATTTTAAGTCCAGGAACTGGAACCGTGTTTCCATTTTCATCCTTGGCAACCATCGTTAAAAACGAAGAATTACAGTGTTTTGTAACTCCAGTTTGAATATTTTCTGCATCCACACGTATTCCTACAACTATAGAAGAGTTACCAACGTAGTTGACCGAGGCTCTGAGTGTAAGCATTTCGCCTACTTCAATAGGTGCTAGAAAATCAACCACATCTACGCTAGCCGTGACGCAGTAATTCCCACAATGTTTTGACGCACAAGCAAATGCTATTTGATCAATGAGAGATAATACGTAACCACCATGAATTTTGCCCGAAAAATTTGCATGTGACGGTAACATGAGCAAGGATAACATTACTCTGGACTGTTCTGGAGATTTGAATTGGTCTTTCATTTTGAATAGTTAAAAGTAGATATTGTTATTCTCGCTTTCGCCCTGAGCTACCTCATGATAAACTTCTATTTAGAAATAAAATAGAAAGCGAGAACCACACTATTTAATTGCGATTAAAATGAGGGCTTTGTTCTCTCGTGACTTCCGTAATGAAGTATTTGGTATCGCCCCAAAAGAAAAACGTACCAAACTTCTCTTCATACCTTAATTTTACATATTCTCCTTGATACTCTTTCAGTGCTTCAATTACCTCTGGCTGATTATCCATCACAGAAAAAGAAAATATTTGAGCACCACTTATTCCTTGAGAAATTTCTCCTTCCCACGTTTTTACTACAAAACCTTTATGGGAGAATTTAATTAACTCGCCACTGCGCTCTCCAGTTGAATAATTGATAAAATATATGGCGGTATACCATAACACCATCATGATTAAAATAGTGGCCAGTATAACTCCTAAAATCTTTTTCATATCATATAGTTTTTGAATAGCAGCCCTATGAGAATTGCGATGCCAAAGCTAAGCAATGTGCCTATTAATACATACTCTGTTAACTTCATATTTTTCGCTTTACTCAA
Organism: Nonlabens dokdonensis DSW-6; assembly: GCF_000332115.1. Lineage (NCBI taxonomy): Bacteria > Pseudomonadati > Bacteroidota > Flavobacteriia > Flavobacteriales > Flavobacteriaceae > Nonlabens > Nonlabens dokdonensis. The sequence continues at coordinate 3,502,449 of NC_020156.1, read as the reverse complement.
ATCACCAAATCTAAACACTGATTTTGCAGTCAGGAGTAAACCTACCGCACTAAAGTTATCTGTTATTATAAATAGAAAGATGAGTAACCGTTCGATCATACCGATCCATCTCCCAGCATTCTTTAAGCCATAAATACCAGTATCATCATCTGTCAATTTCCATCTGGTAAAGAATACCTTGAGCATTATGGCCACAGGACTGGTCAGAAATACAACACAAAGAAGCAATGGCCATATGAATTCTAATACGCGATCACTTATTATAAAGTTGATTTGCGAGACGGATGACGCAAGCAATACTATGATAATAATGTGCGCCAATTGATCTAATGCAAATAACCAGCGTTGATTCTTTTTAGTACTGAAGTACAGTTTTCCAGCATCTATGATTAGATGTGTGATAAATATGAGGAGTCCAATGTACCAGTATTCTAGTTTCCATAATAACAACCAAGATAATAATCCGTGAATTAAGGCATGAATATAAAGGTGATAAGAACGCAGCTTGTGTTTTTCTTTCTTTTTATTGAATTTGTCTGTCTGTAAGACAAAATCACCTAGAAAATGAACAATGAGTAGTTTAATTAGTATTTCCATGGCTCACATCTTTATAAAATCTTTTATAGGTATTTAGTAACTCTTGGGTCTCTTGCCAGTTTGCTCGGTCTAGTCTGCGACTTGCGGTAGCCTGTTGGACACCTAGTTTTTTCCCTAATTCTTCTTGGGTAATATGAGGAGTTTTAAACATTTCATAAATAGTAGCAGCACCATTTTCTGTCCAGCTGTTCATATATAGCAAAGCTAGTTTTAAAATAATATTCATGTAATGATCTAATTCATTACCGCTACGTACCATTATTTCTTGTTCTTTTGATTTTAATTGATCAAGTAGTTCTCCAGAGTATGTCAGTGCGCTACCATTTGATTTGGCAATATTATTTTCTATTAAATTTATTCTACCGAGCCCTATGGCGATACGTACATCTAGAGTAGATGATCGTTTTAGTGCAGCTTTTAGTTCAATAGCGCAATCAAGCGCCAATAGTGGATCCTCCATCCAGGATTGAAAACTATCCCCACGATAAATTTGATACATTCCTTTCTTAGAATGTTTCTTCAAAATAGGCTCAATGATTGTCAAATAATCATTAGGCTGGTTCTTTTTAGAACCAATAATATCACCAGCAAGTACTACTTCCATATACGACTAATTATATTATTACGTAAAAGCGTAATAAATCAAATATATTACATTATTATGTAATACTCTATATTATTACGTAAAAGCGTAATAAATATACTTTATTACGTAAATATGTAATAATTTTAAAAGTAGAACTTGAATTTGAACTTGAACTTGAACTTGAATTTGAATTTGAAATCGAATCTGAACACGATGCAAGGCGGAATAAATTCCGCTTTAGGAATTGAAATTTTAACTAGTTAAATTTTCATAAGGATCATTTTTTTCAAACTTTAACAACCTAACAACCTAACAACCTAACAACCTAACAACCTAACAACCTAACAACCTAACAACCTAACAACCTAACAACCTAACAACCTAACAACCTAACAACTACAAATTCAACCTACCTTCTTCATCGCTGGCCTCTAAAAAGTCAGGATCGCTATCTATAGCACGATTTACAAGCTTTTCATTTAGAGATTTATTTGCTTTGGCACCTAGTCTTTTTAATCGCTCGATGCGTCCTACTAAATTTCCAGAACCTTCAGTAAGCTTGTTCATGCTAGAAGAATAAGATTTTTTTACCGTATCCAGTTGAGAACCAACTTTGATTAAATCTTCAGTCAGTCCTACAAACTTATCGTATAATGCACCAGCTGCAGTCGCAATATCTAATGCGTTTTTTTGTTGTTTTTCATTTTGCCACATGGTATCAATGGTGCGTAATGTTGCCAATAGCGTAGTAGGTGTAACAATTACTATATTCTTGTCAAATGCATCACTATATAAATTGCTATCGTGATTTAAAGCCATGGCAAAAGCTGGTTCTATAGGCACAAAAAGCAAAACAAAATCAGGGCTGTCGATTTGATAATCATGATAACTTTTACCGGATAAATCTGAGACGTGTTTTTTAAGTGAAGCAACGTGTTCTTTTAAATATCGTTCTTGTAAGGAGTCATCTTCTTCATTGATAAATCGTTCATAAGCATTAAGTGATACCTTAGAATCGATAACCATTTTCTTGCCGCCAGGCAGATTGATCACCACGTCAGGAAACAAGGTTTTTCCTTCATCAGTTTTAATCGTTTGCTGGACTTCATATTCAGAGCCTTTAGTCAATCCAGATTTTTCAAGAACGCGCTCTAGAACTAGCTCACCCCAATTACCACGCATTTTAGCATCTCCTTTCAAGGCTTTGGTAAGGTTAGTTGTTTCCTTACTCATTTGCTGGTTCATTTCTTTCAGTCCTATAATTTGCTGTCTCAAAGCACTTTGCCTATCGATAGTATCTTTGTGAGTATCTTCTACGCGCTTTTCAAAACTTTTGATTTTATCCTGCAGCGGGCTTAAAATCTGCTCGATGTTTTTCTTGTTTTGATCGGTAAATTTGGTGCTTTTCTCGTCTAGGATTTTGTTAGCGAGATTTTCAAACTCTTTGGTGAATTTTTCGTTTAATTTCTCGATCTCTCCTTGGGCTTCAGTATGTTTTTCTTCCGCTTTCGCGAAAGCGGTACGTTGCTCAGCCAGTAACACATTTAGGTTTTCTTTCTCAATAGCGACATCTCGATATTCTTTGTCCAGCTTTTGTAATCGGGCACTCAACTCCTGATTACTTTCTATTCTTTGCTCTAATTGCGCGCTGTACTGACTGTTTTCATGACGTAATTTATCACGTTCTTCAATAGCAGGTTGCAATTGAGAAAGCTGTGCATTCAACTGACTTTTTTCAGATTCTAATAGGTTTAAACTTCCAGAGAAACGAGTTTTAGCAAAAAACCATGCCACAACAGCACCTATGACAACACCTAATAATAAGAATAGCAACCAAGAAATTTCTGAAGACATAAAAGAAGATTTATGTAAAAATACAATCCTCTATCCTTGCTTAAAATAAGAATCTGTCTGAGTTATTCACAAGAATAGATTTTATCTAAAACGGCGTAGGAACTTTTAGTACCACTGGCTTTAAAGTTACCGGATGGATAAATACCAGTTGCTCTGCATGAAGATATAATCGGTCTTTTTTATGACCATAAAGATCATCACCGATTATAGGACAATTTAATCCTAATGGATGCGCCGCATGAACGCGCAACTGGTGCGTGCGACCAGTAATAGGGTAGAAGTGAACTCTGGTTTTACCATCTTTACGCTCGATGACTTCATAACGAGTTCTAGCACTTTTTCCATTTTCTGCATCTACTAATTGGAACGGCCTGTTGTCCAGATCTACTCGTAAAGCCAGATCTATAAAACCACTATCGTCTTTTACTAATCCATCAAGTAGCGCTACATATCGTTTTTTAACGGTGCGTTTTTCAAACTGATTTTGTAGTTTTTTATGAACTGCAAGTGATTTAGTAAGTACTAAAATCCCAGAAGTACTCATGTCTAATCGATGAACAATCAAAGGTCCAGACGCACCAGGAAAACGTTGCTTCATTCTGGTCTCTACAGAATCTTCGATGGTTTTACCTCTTACCGAGAGAAATTCTTCTGGCTTGTTGACTGCCATAATATAATCATCTTCATATATCAAATGAAGTTCCTTGTCTTCAGCAGGATTTTCTAGCATGGGATTGTCATCTACCTCAAGGCCTTGCAACATATGTTCTAGAATTGGTTCACATTTAGATCGACAAGAAGGATAAAAATGACCGTGTTTTCTAATTTGTGAACGTAAGGATTCTCCGTACCAAAATTCGGCCATTGCGAGTGGTTTTAAATCGTGGAGATAAGCGTATTGAAGTAATTTAGGTGCGGCACAATCTCCAGTTCCAGATGGTGGTACATATGGCGGAATGTTCTGGAAAAGCTCCATTGCGTTTTTGCGATCGCCCTTTGCATTTAAAAAACTGTATTGTTCAAAAATCCATTTTTGCAGTTGGTTAGATAAATTTTTACGTTGCTGTTTGAGTTCCTTAATTTCATTTTCTCGTTTAGAAATAAAGTGTTCTAAAGGTAAAATTTTGTTCTCAAGGTAGATTTTATATTCTTTAAGCAAAAACTTAGCATGCATTCCTTGCGTTTGATGTTGATCAAGTAATTTTTTATATGCTTGATCGCTTAAAGTTTCTGAAGCCTTTTGTCTTTCGGCTTTACGGATTGCTTTAAGGTTAGCATGCTTTTTACGCTGATTGTAGAGTAGGAGCTCGTTTTCTTTTTTTAGGTTTTTTAAAGCTTTTAATGTTTTTAAGTAGTCAGAATCGTTTACCAAAACATTTATTTGAGCATTGAGGTCGTCCAGTTTTGAATTCTCTCGCGCATATAAACTGTCCTCAGCAAACATATTAAAAACTAGAGGCACAAATTGAGAATCCTTCTGCTCGCCAGTAATCACACCAGAATAGGCCCAAAGATGCCCCAAATTGCCATCTTGATCTTGAACCACAAGAACCCCAAACATTTTCCCCAACGGATGCTGGTAATTTTCTGGTCCCAAGTTTAAATCATAGAACCAATTATCAAAACTATCTAAGTATGATTTTAATTGCTCAGCCGCTTCTACAGCGAGTGGATGCGGTTCATAAAGAAATGGAAATGTGAATTTCTCAGGTAAATGAAACCCTTTATCTAAATCGAAAAAATGAAAAATAGAGGCCATTTAAATTACTCAATTAAGAGGACAAATATACTGCGTAAAGACAAGTTACTGACTCATAAGAGTAAGATGATTAGTTCGCTTTCGCGAAAGCGGAATTAATACCAATTCTTTATACCTACTGTTACCCTTGTTAAGTTGATTATCTTTTTGTACATTAAGATATGCAAATTCTTAAAATGAAGAATACTAATTTTCTCTCGTTATTCCTATTAATGCTATTGTCGTTGATGTCGTGTCAAGAACAAGATATTCTTAACGAAGAGGAGCGCAAATGGATCAATGGAAAAGAAGAAATCATAGTAGCTGTTTATCCAAATTATAATTATCCTCCCTATCTTTTTAAAGACAAAAACGGAGATTCTGAAGGGATTTTAATGGATTACCTTGAACTAATTGAGAAAAAAGCAGCTTATAAATTTCAAATTAAAGAGTATGATAATTTTACTGCTCTTATGAATGATGCAAAAGCTGGAGAGTTAGATCTGATTTTAGAAATCCAAGAAACTCCTTCAAGAAATAAGTATTTAAATTTTTACTCTAAGCTCTTTGAGTCGCCGTACGTGATAGTTGGTAAAAAGACTCCTAATATTCCTAAATCAAGGAAAGACTTTGAAACGGCAACGTTTTACTTACCAGAGGATGTTGCTATAGTTGAAAATTTGAAAATACAATTTCCAAATGCAAAAATTTCTAGTCCGTGTAAAGATGATCTTGATTGTTTGAAAATGATTGCTCAAAAAAATGATGCTTTTTTTATAGGACCGCGAGCAGTTACTAATTACCATATCGAGTCCAATAACCTAAGTAATTTAAAAATCATAAAGAATTTAGGCAAAGATTATCAACCTTCCTTAGCGGTAGTTAAGGATGATTCCATGTTGAACGATGTCATTTATAACCTCGTTCAGAGCGTAAGTTATGAAGAGAAAAAAGAAATTAAAGATAGATGGTTATCTCAATTTAAAAGACCATTCTACAAAAAATCTTTTTTCTGGATCGTACTATTAGGTATTGCTATTTTTTTAATGATAATTATTTTAGGAATCAACCGCTATTTGAAATACGTCATACGAGAAAATACAAAAGAGCTTGAAAAGGCTAAGACTATAGCAGAAAGGAACAATAAATTAAAAACATCTTTTATTAATAATATCACTCATGAAATGCGTACACCTATGAACGCTATAATGGGGTTTTCTGGTTTGTTAAGTAAAGAAGTACTGACCGACACTCAAAGAAGTAATTACCTAGAGATCATTAATAATGCCTGTTTAAGGTTAATGAACATGATGGACAATGTACTTGAAGTCTCCTTACTTCAAACAGGTGATGTATCTGTCCAAAAGAACACTGTGTTACTTGATGATTTATTAAAAACCGTCGTTTATAAACATGAAGAGAATGTCAAATTAAAAAAAATTGATTGTAATTGTGTTATTGACATTTCTGAAGAACAGAATTGTGTGGTGATGGATCAAAGCAAGCTCCAAAAGATAGTTGATAATTTACTTGACAATGCGATCAAATTCACGTCAAAAGGTGAAGTAACGTTTAACTCAACAATCGATGGTGACACATTAATTATTACAATTACAGACACTGGAATAGGTATCTCAGAAGAACGACTAAAGACTGTTTACGACGGTTATTCAAAATCAAATCTAGATATGAAAGATTTGTATGATGGTTTAGGTCTCGGACTTACTATTTGTAAAGCCTATGTGAGCTTGTTAAATGGTAAAATAAATATAGACTCAGAATTAGGTAAAGGAACTACTGTAAACGTTTATCTTCCTGTAGATGTTATAGATCAACAACAATTATGTGAAAAAGAAGAGATGGAACCTCAAGAGAGGTCACATTCCTTTCATAAAGTTTTAATTGCTGAAGATGTAAATCTCAACTATTTGTTTCTTAAATCTCTATTGGATAAAGTTGTAGATTTTGATTTTCAATTCATCAGAGCTGTGAATGGACAAGAGGCAATAGACTTAGTACTGAGAGAAAAGGATATAGATATAATTTTCATGGATATCCAGATGCCAGTTATGGACGGCTATCAAGCCACAACCGCTATTAAAAAAAGCCATCCTAGTATTCCTATTATTATCCAAACGGCTTATTCCACCGCAGAAGATAGGGAACAAGCTTTTAAAGCTGGTGCTGATGATTTTATTACCAAACCAATCAAGCCGAAAACAATTGAAAATATATTCAAGAAATATCTCAAAACTCGCGGAGAAAAGGTTACTTTTTAAGTATAGTTATCGCTGATGTTTTATTTATCTGTAAAAACTAGCTTTACATTTTTTACATCTTTTTCAGTCATTTCTGAAGTTGCCTTAAGTTTTTCTATAAAAACGGCTACTTCTTCTTTGGATGCTGGACAACCTAAGTTCTGTGCTTTTTCATTAAAAGAGTCGGTAACTATTTTTCCTGTGGCATCTAATATTACCCAAAATGGTAAACCGGCATTAGCGCCTTTATATTTGGCAATTAATTCTCTTGAACCAGGGTTTTCTAATTTTACCTTATCACCGTTTTCAAAGACTACAATTGGTAAAACCACGTAGTTGTCAGAGAAATAAGTACTTACTTTTTGATCCTTGATTTGTCTTGTCATTCTATGACACCAGCCACACCAAGACGCTTCAAATTTCACTAAAACATGCTTGTTAGACTCTGCGGCTTCATTCAAAGCGTCTTCCATTAGAACCTCAACGGTTTCTTGGGCGTTTGCTACTGTAGAAGACCCAATTAATAAAGCGAAAAGTAAAGTGAATTTTCTCATGATAAAAGATTTAATATTATTATTAAGCCAGACTCTGCATCCCTACAAGTCCATGATACAGACCTTCTTTTGCTAACAAATCTGTATGTGTTCCTTGCTCTACGATCTCTCCTTTTTTCATGACTACGATATGATCTGCATTCTGAATGGTACTCAGTCGGTGAGCTATAATAATGGAAGTTCTGTTCTTCATTACTTTTTCTAGCGCATCTTGTACTAGACGTTCACTTTCTGTATCTAGTGCGCTGGTTGCCTCGTCTAGAATTAATATAGGAGCGTTTTTAAGAACCGCACGAGCAATAGATAGACGTTGCTTTTGTCCACCGCTTAATTTTCCACCACTATCACCTATGTTAGTATGAATCCCTTTAGGAAGATCTTTTACAAATTCCCAAGCGTTAGCAATTTTTAATGCGTCTACGATTTGTTCTTCGCTTGCAGTTTTATCACTCAACGCCACGTTTGTAGCGATCGTATCGTTAAAAAGAATAGAATCTTGTGTCACAAGCGCCATTTGATCACGTAAACTTTGGAGCGTGACATCTTTTATATTAGTACCATCTATCGTAATAGTTCCATTCTCAACGTCGTAGAACCTGGTGAGTAAATTTGCAATCGTACTTTTTCCAGAACCACTTTGTCCTACTAACGCAACACTGGTTCCTTTTGGAATATCTAAGGAGAAGTTCTTTAAAACAGGTTCTTCTTCATAAGAAAAAGTAACATTGTTGACTTGTATCGCTTTCGCGAAAGCGAGAACAGCAATAGCACCCTTTTTATCTTCAATTTCGTTCTTCGTATGGAGTATTTCTAGAACACGCTCAGCACTCGCATTACCTTCTTTAATTTGATAACTCGCCTTAGAAAGTGCCTTTGCAGGAGTTAATATATTATAAGCAAGTACCATGAATCCTATGAATGTTGTAGGATCAATTGATTCCTCAATCAATACTAAACGACCACCAAACCATAACAGAATTCCTATAACTAAAATACCTAAAAACTCACTTACAGGACTGGCAAAACCTTTACGATGATTTAATTTCACAGCAAAACGATACATTCTGTTCGTACTGTTTTGAAAACTCTCTGTCAAACGATCTTCTGCATTAAAACCTTTAATAACCTTCAAGCCACTCAATGTCTCTTCTAATAGGGATAGAAAATAGCCTTGCTCTTTTTGAACCTGGCCACTACGCTTTTTGAGCTTTTTACCTAATCGAGAAATTAAAAATCCTGAAATAGGTAAGAAGATAAGCATGAAGATAGTAAGCTTTGCACTCATTACTAGCATTATGGCTAGTGTAAAAATGATGTTTAAAGGCTCTTTTATGATCAACTCTAATATGGACAAAAAGCTATTTTGAATTTGTAATACATCAGCACTAGTTCTAGCAATCACATCTCCTTTACGTTTCTCAGAGAAGAAAGAAATAGGTAGGTGTACTATCTTTTTAAATAAATCATCGCGTATGTCTCTAAGAACACCATTTCTTAGGTAGGCGATAAAATACATTCCTAAATAACCAAATAGATTTTTGAGAAAAAATAAAATTAACACGAGAGCGATTACAATGATTAAAGCCTGTTCTTTTCCATCAGTTTGAGTGGTGATGTAATAACCTAAATATCCTTTTATGTAATCCATGGTGTTGTTGATTCCTTCCCAGGCTGGTGCAACATTAACTGCTTGAGTCTTATCAAAAAGAACATCGAGCATGGGAATTAAGGAAACAAAACTTAGCGCACCAAAAAGTGCATAAAAAACATTACTGATTATATTAAGAACCGCATAGCTTTTATAGGGCTTAGCATACTTAAGAATCTCTTTAAAATAATTCATTAATTTACATGTCAAAACTGGCAAGAATGCCATTTATTTTTTCTTCTAGTTGGCCTTGAACTTTAGAATAATCATCCACATGGTCTAGCGTTGATTTAACTGAGATGTAGAATTTTATTTTAGGTTCTGTCCCGCTAGGTCGTGCTGCAATCTTTGAGCCATCTGCTAGATAGAAGATTAAAACGTTAGATTTAGGAATACCTATAGTTTCTGTTTTTTGCAATTGCTTGTTTTCTCTAGTACTTGCAGCATAATCTTCTACGATAGTGACATCTTGTCCTCCTATTTGCGCCGGCGGATTTTCCCTTAAATCTACCATCATTTGTTTGATTTCTGCCGCGCCAGAAATTCCTTTCTTAACTAGTGATACCAACTTTTCTTGATAAACACCATGCTCTACGTAGAGCTTCATTAATTCTTTATAGACGGTGGAGTTGTTTTCTTTCGCGAAAGCGTACATCTCACAAGCTAATAAACAAGCGGTCACAGCATCTTTGTCACGTACAAAATCACCTACCATATAACCAAAGCTTTCCTCGCCACCACCTACAAAATCTTGTTGTGGATGGTCTTTAATCATTTTGGCAATCCATTTAAAACCAGTTAATCCTTCTTTACATTCTACATTATAAGATCTGGCTAGATCGTGCATCATAGGCGTAGAAACAATGGTAGAACCTATAAATGGATCGTTAAGGGATTTTAAATCAGTTTGTTTTAATAAAAAGTCGGTCATGGCAATCATGGTTTGATTACCATTAAGCAATACCATGTTTCCATCATTATCCCTCACGGCAACACCTAAACGGTCAGAGTCAGGATCAGTTCCTATCACGATGTCAGCATTCACTTTGTTAGCAAGATCTACTGCCATTTTTAGTGCTTCTGGCTCTTCTGGATTAGGAGATTTTACCGTTGGGAATTCTCCATCTGGAAAGGCTTGTTCTTTAACCACATGTAAATCAGAATATCCAGCACGTTTCAAGGTTTCTGGAATAAGCGTGATGCTCGTACCATGAAGACTGGTAAATACTATTTTTAATCGAGAACGATCTACATCACCAGCGATTTTACCAGCTTTGATACTGTCTTCAATAAAGGCGTTGTCATCATCTTCTGTTAGCAATTCTATTAATTCTGGTTTCCCGTTGAAATTGATGTCTTTAAAGTCTAATAAACTGATTAGATCTAGAATTTCTTGGTCTTGTGGTGGCACTAATTGCCCGCCATCTTGCCAGTATACCTTATAACCATTGTACTCTGGCGGATTATGACTTGCAGTCAATACTATTCCAGCATGACAGTTTTTTGCTTTAACGGTATAAGAGAGTAGTGGAGTAGGGCGCAACTCTGCAAACAGGTATACATGAATACCATTTGCGCTAAATACATCTGCAACGACCTGTGCCAGTTCCTTAGAATTGCGACGGCAATCATAGGCAATAGCTACTTTTACTTGCTCATCTGGAAATTGAGCGTTTAAATATTGAGAAAGTCCTTGTGTGTTCTTTCCTAACGTATATTTATTTATACGGTTAGTGCCGACACCCATAATACCGCGCATTCCGCCAGTACCAAATTCCAAATTTTTATAGAAAGATTCTTGGAATTCATCATTATTTGCGGTTATTAAAGCTAATGTACGAGTTATAGTCGCCTCGTCAAATGGTGCTTGAGTCCAGGACTGTGCAGTTTTAAGGATATGGTCTTTGTTCATGTCTGTTCTATAAAAGTTCTTACACAAATATAGGAATAAGTAGGCAGTCTCAGTGATCAGTATTCAGTCTCAGTCACAGTATTTTCTTTTGAAAAGTATATCATAAAGAAGTTTTTAGCTTTGCTTAAAACTGCGACTGCAAACTGCGACTGCAAACTTAAACCTACTAAATTCTCTCAGAGATATTATATCGATCTTTCTGATTACCGTTTCTCAGTATCAACTCCCCTAAGAAACCAGCGATAAAGAAAAGTGTACCTAATATCATGGTCGTTAATGCGATGTAGAACCATGGATTGTCAGTTACAAGACGATACGGAATGTCGTTGTACATTCTATATAGTTTTGAACCACCTACATATCCAGCAGTTGTAAAACCTATAAGAAACATGATCACACCTAAAGATCCAAAAAGATGCATAGGACGCTTACCATATTTTGAAATGAAAGCAATAGTAATTAGGTCTAGAAATCCGTTTATGAAACGCTCATAGCCAAATTTAGTCGTACCATATTTACGTGCTTGATGGATGACTTCTTTTTGTGTGATTTTTGTGAAGCCAGCGTTTTTAGCCAATACAGGAATATAGCGGTGCATTTCACCGTGGACATCTATATTTTTGATTACCTGACTGTTATATGCTTTTAATCCACAATTAAAATCATTTAATTGCACACCACTTGTCTTTCTAGCCGCCCAATTAAATAGCTTACTGGGTAAATTTTTTGAAATGACACTATCATAACGTTTTTTCTTCCAGCCGCTTACCAGATCATAATTCTGCTCTGCAATCATTGCATAAAGTTCTGGAATCTCGTCTGGAGAATCTTGTAAATCTGCATCCATAGTGATCACTACGTTTCCATCGGCTTGATTAAAACCTGCATGAAGCGCTTGTGATTTACCATAGTTGGCTTGAAACTTAATGCCTTTAATAGGGTTAGGTGAGTTTGTTGTATCTCGCTTTCGCGAAAGCGAACTTATAATCTCCCAACTAGAATCTGTGCTACCGTCGTCGATATAAATTACTTCGTAGGATAAACTCCTAGATTTCATAACACGATCAATCCATTCCTGAAGTTCAGGAAGAGAATCTGCCTCATTAAGAAGAGGAATGATAATGGATAGGTCGATATGATTCAAACTTGTGTGATTTGTTTTTTCAAAAGTAAAGATAAGTCGCTTCTTATTAGTCTTGTACTTTATGCGTAGTGTTTACTTGATTTACTTGCGGAATTTTACTTATAACAAGGCCAGTTATCAGTCCAGGAACGGTGAACATAAGACTTTTAGTTGCAAATCCTAAAGCAAATTCTGAAAAGCTAAATGTAGGTTCTTTAAACACTTTAGTTTGTGCTAGGTCGCTTGTTCCTTGTTCTGAAATACCTCTCCATGCGTTCAATAAAATCTCTTTTGCGTTAACATCTACATAGTTGAGTAATGTGTAATAGGTAATTGACTCAGTTAAAAAAACCATCACTATACATATAAAATAAGCAAGTATAACTTGTTTAAAGGATACATTCCCTTTCATTACAAATCGTGCCCATACTTGAGCGATGACACCTAGTATTATAGGATAAATGTAAATGGAAGTATTTACTAAGGAGTTCAGATAATCTTGAGCCTGCCACATATAGATGTATATACTAAATGTGATAGCTGCTCCAATGAGACCTATAATGAATGAATTTCTTTTAATAGATTGTTCCACAAATAACTTCTTTTAAGAAAGCACAAATATAAAGCTAGGAGATGTGCTTTTATAGTTTAGATTTGCTTAAAATTAAATTAGAATTAAAAGGTTGTTATTTAAAGTAAAATTGTTAAATTTGCAGCCGCAAAAGAATAAGATTTAAGTCATGCAAAAAGGAATACACCCAGAAAATTATAGATTAGTAGCATTTAAAGATATGTCTAATGATGATATTTTCATTACGAAGTCTACTGCTAATTCAAATGAAACTATTGAGCACGAAGGAACTGAGTATCCGTTAATTAAAATGGAAATCTCTCGTACTTCTCATCCATTTTATACTGGAGAAAGCAAACTTATCGATACTGCAGGACGTATTGACAAGTTTAAGAACAAATACAAAAAATTCAAGAAGTAATTATTATTTCATTGAACTGAAATTAAAACGTCTCACTATTTGTGAGACGTTTTTTTGTTGTAACAATTATTTGTTTGCTTTTAGATCTATCTTAATTATTGAAATATTGACTTTTTTTTAAGTATTATTGAGTAAAGGAAACATGTTTTACAAATGAGCGATAAGAAATTTAATTACTTTCCTTTACAAATTTAGATCCGTTCCAGGTTTCTATTCTTAAATCTACCATATTATGGAATTTTATAAGTTTCGTTTCTTCATTAATAAGTTTTGAATTGAACAATATCAATTTACTATCCTTTTTAAACTTTGACCCTAAAGTAGAAGAATAACCATCGTAAATTTCACCATTTATTCTATTTACAATGACTCCATTTTGACAAGATGTACCACATCCCCATATTACTAGTGTATATTTTCCGGCAAAATTTATTCCCTTTTTACACTCCTCGTTTATTCTTGTAATAAATCTTTTAGCTGCAGGATTTGAATTGAAATCAGGCTCAGCTAACTTTCCTTTAAAAACGGAAGATTTATAATAATTAAAATTATATTTTGGATTCCATTTTTCAAAAATTTCAAGTTTTGAATTATTTAAATTTTTTGCAATGATGAGGATACTATTTTTCTGATCGACGATTCTAAAATCTGGAAAATTTTCACGCTCTTGAATATTTATAATTTTAATTTTTGCATTTTCATGTCCTAATATTAGATAGTCTTTTGAATTGATCAAAGTATCAATCGTTCTAATTGAATATTTTGATTGTTCTGTATCCAACACATCACTCTTGGTTATTTGCTTTTGACAGCTAGATAATAAGAGCAATACTAGCATTATAAGAAAATAGTTGTTTTTCATCTAGTAAGTAGTAAAAGTATCATAGCAATCACCGCAGGAAGTGTTTGTACAAATAGGATTTTCTTGCTTGCCGTAAAAGCTCCATAGATACCTGCAATTGCTACACAACCTAGAAAAAATAGAGATACATTGAATTTCCACTCTTCGTTTTCTATAAAATAGGTCCAGATCAATCCTACGGCGAGAAAACCGTTATACAATCCTTGATTTGCTGCCATAACGGTAGTCTGACTAAAAAATTCTTTAGGAAAATTACGGAATACTTTACGACCTTTAGTTTCCCAAGCAAACATTTCAAAATACATGATGTACAAATGGAGCAATGCTATCGCACCTATTGAAATGTTTACTAAATAAGTCATTCTATTAATGTTGAGTAGCTATCAAAAGAAGCGTTATAAAACTGAAAATTAATGAAAATATCGCGGTAAAACATGAAGTGGTCTGATTTACTGAGAAAGTCGTCTTCATTTTATGGTCCAATAGAAACCAAATCACAAGTCCGTAAACTAAACAGTAGCCAACGCTAATAAGAGCATATATACTGTAATCTCCTTCATACATAAATGCAATGTAAAATACTCCATGAAGCAAGGCTCTGAGATAAATGAATGTTAATATGACCCAGCCGCTAGTATATTTTTGTAAGAATAATAAAGCGGCGATAGGAAGTAAAAACATGTTTACCAGCGGTTCTATTAAAAAGATATGATTTAAATCAAATGCCCATTCATTAAGCAATAGATACCAGTTGTTGAACCAGTTAGAAATAGAAATAAGAATAGAAAACACACCTATAACTATGATCTGACTTTGAAGCTGTGGTTTCTTTTCAAGAGTATGCTCTGAATTCCACTTTTCAAAATCACTATCTATATTTTGTGTTTCTTTCTTTTTAGAAAACAAACTTACTTTACTTGATCTAAGACTTATTTTCTCTTTAGCAAGTTCAATCTGATTTGGGTCAAGAGCTCTTTTATGAAACTCTTCTTTTGCAACAAGAATAGCTTCTTTGTTGAATTTATGAGATTCTGCTAGAACTTTAAGAAGCTCGTCATCAGATAGATTTTGATATGTTTTTTGAAGCGAATTCATTTTATTTTATAAAAAATAGTTCTTCTAGTGTTTCAGGCAAAAGGATGGACATGAGATTTTTTGCATTTGTGCATACAGCTCGTTACAAAGTAGCGATTGACTTCTTTAGGAATGATGATTTTATTTCGTTTTATCTTTTTTCAATTTGATATCATATTCTTCAAGGGTTCCAGTGATATTCAAATTAAGGTATCTGGTTCTTTTTTTAGTATTCACTTTAATTATTTCATCTTCTACATCAGGATCATTTTCTTTTGCTCCAAATATTCTGTTTTTTGTAGCTTTGAGAACTACTCGCCAAGGAACGCGTAAATAATAGTCAATTTCACCATCAACATCTTGTGAACCAGAAATCTCCATATGACCCAAAGTAGACTCAATAGTCATTTTAGGAATCGATAATTTTCCATTGGTAATATCCATATGATTTTGAAGCGTGTCAAACCGGACTTTAGTTAAATCTTTATCACCAAAGTAATCTGAAAGCATTAATACTGGCGCGTAGTTTTCTAAACGTCCTTTTAAAACTTGAGCATCTAAGTGAACTTCTGACTCATCAATATCTGCAGTCATATCTGGATAAACACGTATTTTACCAGTAATAGCAGCAGTTAATTTCCCATGTAAATTTTCTGATAGAATAACATCTTGTCCAAAGTTTTCAAATTTGAATAATAGTTGATCCAAGTCTACGTCTGTTAGTTGTAAGTTAGGCTCTAAGAAAATATTTTTAGGATCGCTACCATTTAAGAATCCGTTCAAAGCTATTTCTCCGCCTGCGGTATTCATGCTCAACGTATCTACGTAGATGAAATGATCTGGAGTTGTACGCAACTGACCTTTCATATTTTTCAAATCAAGTCTATGATAAATAAAATGTCCTACATCAACATTGAATTGCATATCAGTAAATGGAATTTCATAAATATTGAAAGCTTCCTCATGTGCAGACACGGCCGTTTTACTTGTTAGAGATGTATTTACCTTGGAAGGCACGTCTGTTTTTAGATTGTAATTTGAAAGTGCATCAAAATCAATAAATGGAGACTTTATGCTAAATGAATTATCTCTTTTCTTAATACTTTGATCTTCTCCAAGGTAATAATTGAGCCCAATTTCAAAATTAGTGCGACCTATTTTGCCTTTAAAGTTGTTCACTATTAGATGATCGTCTTCATATTGAAAAGTACCATTGAAGTTTTCAAATTTTAATGGGTGAACTTTCATCTTGCCTTGAAATTTATCTAGGTTCAGGTTGATGCTGTTCAATTCGTCTGACTGATAATGTAAAACGCTATTAAAATGCAATTGTAATTTCTTTATTTCTTCATGACGGTAATCTTCTGGCACATAGTTCTCACCTTGATAAGCAAATAAATTTTCAAATTTGACTAAATCGGATTGCAAAGAAATATCAAAATCTACATCTCCGTTGATTTCTTCTTGCATCAACGAGGCATAGTCATATACATTACCATTGATATGAAAGTCAGAAGTATCAATAAAACCTGAAAAATCCACTATACTCAAATCTGTATCGTTTATTAAAATGTCTGCTTTAAAGTCATGAAGCGTGTGCGGATAATTTTTTAAGTCTGCATAGAAGTTCTCAATAAAAAACTCTCCTTTTGGTAAATTGACAGATTCAGTAAACGAATTTGCTAATGCGTTAAATGAAAGATCTAATTTTAGGTTTTCAATACGCTCATCTATTCCTAAACTATCAGCTTTTGAATAGCTAGTAAGCTCTGTAATATCTATTACATTAGAAGTAATACCTAGTGAGACTTTCACAGGTCTCTCAGAATGGTGAACAATTGCAGGAAGATCAGATACTGTTCCGTTCAATGAAAGGTCAGAATCTCCTAGAGTTATATGGAATACATCTAACTGAGCCTCTGTACCGTTCATTATTAAATGTGCATCGAGATCTTTTAATGGTGCAGGTAACTCGTTAGAATCAAAAGTTAGATTTTCAATTTTTAGCTCTGCAAAATACGCTTGGTTCAAATCACTAAGTACTCTTTCTGGATGATCTAAATCGATAATATCATGAAATTTAAGCTCCATTGCAACACTTCCACTTGTATTTTTAACATCAGTAAGATTCAAAAAACCAACCAAGAAAGGAATGTCAAAATCTGCATTGAGCTGCATATCTATCTCTGGTGCTTCAAAGTTTTTTACAACAATACTGCCTATAAAATTTCCTCTGTCTAGTTTCCCTGAAAAATCATTCAGAGAAATCTCCATAGTTTGAAAATTTCTAGATGCGCCATTGGTAAAATAACCTGAAAACCCTAACTCGTCAATCCGTTTGTTTACTGTAAAGTTTTCTAAATAAGCTTCTGATGCTCCAAATCTAGCATCTATTAAAGGCTGTCGCCCTTTAGTGGTAGGACCTTTAATTGTTGCGTTTAAGTAAATATTACCTTCATTTTCATATCGCTCTAGAACAGGAATAATTTCTGTAGGAGCAAAAGCTATAAACATATCAAAATTGGGCTTTGTCCCATTAAGAGTTATGTCTACGCTCATATCGTTTTTAGTATCTATACTTCCTTGAATCTCAAAATCACCATGCTCCATTGTGATACCAGACGGTTCAAAGTCCAACACTCCACTTTTTTCATTATAAATCAGGTCCGTATGAAATTCAAAGTGCTTGTGCTTAAAGTAAGTAGTGTCCCTATCCTGAATCACATTCAGTTCAAACTCACTATCTACGTGAGCAGCGATAGATCCATTACTTGTTTTAAATCCACCTTTAGCCCAGTATATGAATGTTTCTATATCCATATTTGTAGCTTCTTCTCTCTGGTGGATATCTAAATTTTTAAGTTCTATTTTTTGAAGATGTATATTTAAAGGAGGTTCTTCTGTGTTTTTTGTGCTACTAGCTAATGCATTTTCTAGATTAGTTGTTCCATCCTCATGCAGTACCAAATCAAAAACTCCATCTTCGACTATTAAGGAATGAATATCGTAATTACTGGCTATGATGTCCCAAAAATTAAAACCCATATAAATATCTGCCACATCTAAAATCACAGCAGCCTTGTCTTCTTTACTTTCGTAAATCTTAACACTATCTATTTTAACGGCAATGTCTGGGAAATTTGCAAATGGAGCTAAATGAGAGTCTCCAACTATAATTTTACCATCATAGTTGGAATTGAGCTCTTTTATTTGAGATTGTACAATTGCGTCTTGCTTCAAATAAGCAACAGCAATAATTGTGATAAAAATAAAAATGGGTACTACAAAAACCCAAAGGACAATGCGCTTTATAATTTTAAAAGTCATGGGCTAGTAACGTTTTTTATAGAATATCAAAAATAAGGTCTGTCTAGTATTTCTAACCATGAATTAGGTAAAGCTTTTTAATTCAGACTTTTAATTTAACCTTATCAAAAATATTTTACTCTAACTATTCTCTTTTTTGGAATTGAATTTATTCCTTTAAAGGTTTGAAGAAATACAGTTCATGTTCCATTTCTAATTCTGGATGCAAGATCTTAACAAGGTCCTTTAAGACAAGATCGGGACGCATACTCGCTTCTTCATAATAGGTGACGCCACCTTTTGCGCCCACTGTAAGTGCATGTGTATAAACTTGTTTGTTTTTAAAAGCATCAAATAATTGATAGGACTTATTATCTTCTATCATTTTTGAATAACTCGTGTATTGTGCAGGTGCAATCCAGAAAGCGGCATCGTTTCCGTCCACGAGAACTTTTTCAATATTATAGGCAAGAGAACCTGTTCCTGTTGTTTCTTGGTAAATGTAATTTGCACCAGCATCATTTAAAATTTTTCCTTGCCAGGAATCTCCATAAGGTAAATACCATTGCTCTTTCCATGTCGCACCGCTTATCACTTTGGGACGTTTCACATTTTTAACAAGCTCTAATGTGTTCAAATATTCATTTTCAATTGATTGAAATATGGAGTCAGCTTGTTGTTCTTTTCCATACAAAACGCCAAATAGCTTGATCCATTCTGCTTTTGCTAGCGGATGTTTTTCCACCCATTCTCCGTTATAAATTACTGGTATTCCTACTTTTTCTATTTTTTGATAAACAGGATTACTTGCGTCGATACTAAAACCCATTACCAGGTCTGGCGCCAGCATTATAGTACGTTCTACATTCATTGTTTCATTGGCGCCCAACTCTTCCACTTTTCCATCTTCAATTAAAGTTCTCACCTCTGGAGCGCTTATATAATCGGTAGAAGGAAAACCTTTTAAACTTTTTTCTTCATTTAATAAAACTAATGGTGGAATGTGAGTGGTTGATGTTAAGACGATAGATTTTATAGGAATGTGAATGGCGTTAGAAACATTGTTGCTATTCCAAAAATCATCATCTTTCGCATGCAATAACTCAAAGGTGAATCTCTCAGCACTCTCTGGCCATGGGTTTCTAATACTTATTTTATAACCAGTTGCTGTGGTTTCAATTTGAAAACCTTTGGCGTATTTAATTTCAATTTGATCGTTTACTTCAACTTGCCTTTCCAGTGCATTTGATTGATCTTCAACCTTCTTACAAGATTGTAGACATCCTGCAACTATCAATAAATATAAAAAGTTCTTTTTCATAAGCCTTCAAAAGTAAAACATTACTTCAGGAAGAATTCATTTTCACCTTCCATTTTGAATAAAATAATCTGTAAAATGATTACGATAAGTTTCTAAATAGACTAATATTGTGGCTTGAAATATGGTTTTTAGTTTTTTGTTGATCTCGCTTTCGCGAAAGCGGAATTAAAAAAGAACTTGAATTAAAAGGGAATCTAGTGTGATTCTAGAACTGTTCCCGCAACTGTAGACAAAACGTTTATTAGAAACGTCCTAAAATTTTTAGGATAAAATCATCAATGCCACTGAGTACATTCTTGGGAAGGCGGTTTTATTTTGAAGTCAGGAGACCTGCCATGATTCAATTAATTGTTCATCTTCGGGATAGAGATAGCGATGGGTTTTTATATGTCAGGTCGAGCGCAGTCATGACCTCTTTATTGCATGTTTTCTAGCTTGCGTAAATTCTCCTCAACTTCTTTTCCCGTATTAATTTATTACAAATGAAAAAACAAATCATCGCCTTGAGCGCTATGATTGCTGTAACTGTGTCGGGAAAAGCACAGGTAGTCCAAGACTCCACAGCAACAAAACTGGAAGAAGTGATCGTCACAGCTTCGTCAAAATTTGACCTGCAACGCAAAGACAGCGGTAAACCTGTCATTAAAATCACTCGATCAGATATTGAAGCACAACGCAGTGCAAATATTGCAGATCTTCTTAATCAATACGCAGGAATTGAAATCAATGGTGCACGTAGTAATGCTGGACAAAATCAAAGTTACTTTGTGCGAGGTGGAAGCAGCCGTCAGGTTTCCATTTTAATCGATGGTGCGCAAGTTAACGACCCAAGTAATATTTCTAGCGAATTTGATTTGCGATTAATAGATATTGATCAAATTGAAGAAATTGAAATATTAAAAGGTGCAGCTAGCACACTTTATGGAGCAAATGCGAGCACCGCAGTCATCAATATTAAACTGCGCAAGGCGCCTAAAAGCGGTGTACGAGTAAATGTTGCCTCGTTTATAGGAACTAATAAAAGTGCGGAGCAAGCAAATAATGGTCTTGATGAGTACAATAATAGTATTCAAATTCAAGGAACAGCAAATAATGGACTGACTTACGGTTTAGGATTAAACCACCAAAGTACAAACGGTTTAAGTGCCGCAGAAAGTGCAAACGAAAACGAACAATTTGAACCAGACGAATTCAATAGAATTAATATCCTAGGCCGAATAGGTTACAACAATAACAAAGACTTTAAAATAACGAGTTATTTGTCTTTTGATGAGAACGTAGCCGAATTTGACAATGGTGCTTTTGTTGACGGAGATAACGAGACTTATAATCGTCAGGTAAGATGGGGAACTAACATGAATTGGAACTATTCTGAAAAAGGAGAACTAGTTTACACAGATGTTAGCACGCATACACGTAGAGATACAAGAAGCAATTTCCCGTCGCTTTTTAATGCAGATGGTTATTCTCTTGACCTTTATAACAAATACACTTTTGACCTAGAGAATGACGCTAGTTTAAAGACTATAGTAGGTTTTAATTTTAATAATCAGACCTATGAGGATTTTAGTATTCCTTTTGGTAGTAGTGAATTTGTTCAAAATGCCGATAAGGATGATGTAAACTTTCAGATTTATGATCCTTACTTTAATGTTGTTTATTTATCTGGTAAAGGCTTTAATGTTAATGTTGGTGCACGTTATAATTTTCATAGTAATTATGATGGTAAACTGGTTTACAATGTAAATCCTTCTTATCGATTTAATCTAGGGGAAAATGTATTGAAAGCTTATGCTAGTTACAGTACGGCTTATATCACGCCGTCATTGTTTCAATTGTATGCTAGCGGTTTTGGTAATGAAGAACTAGAACCAGAAGAAAATGCAACACTAGAAGCTGGTGTTTATTGGAGTAAAAAGAACTCTAGTCTAGAATTAACTGTATTTCAAAGACAAGAAAAAAACCTCGTACAATTCATTACTATTGATCCAGTAAATTTCATCTCGCAATATCAAAATGAAGATAAGGATCTAACCGCAAGAGGAGTAGAGATCATGGGGCAAACATTGCTTTTTGACAAATTGAACCTTACAGCAAACTACACTTTTACCGAAAGAGATAGTGAGCCTTTACTAAGACGTATTCCTAAGCATAAAGTAAACGCGAGTGCAAGAATAGAAGCGTTTCAAGGAGCATTTTTTACACTACGATACCAGTACAATCACCAGCGTGGTGATGCTTTCTTTGATGCTAACACTTTTACAACACAAAATGTCGAGCTAGATAGTTACCAGCTAGTTGATCTAGACGGTACTTATAAACTCAAAAATAAAGATGTGACGTTTTTTGCAGGAATTTCAAATGTATTAAATGAAGACTT
This sequence comes from Nonlabens dokdonensis DSW-6, assembly GCF_000332115.1. Lineage (NCBI taxonomy): Bacteria > Pseudomonadati > Bacteroidota > Flavobacteriia > Flavobacteriales > Flavobacteriaceae > Nonlabens > Nonlabens dokdonensis. The sequence continues at coordinate 3,480,244 of NC_020156.1, read as the reverse complement.
TCAAGAAATTGTAGGATTTCAAACTCGAGGCAGAAATTATAAAGTAGGAGTGAGGCTAGGTTTATAAATCGGGAGTTAAAAAGTTTAAAACGTTTGCTGTTGGAATATTATAAATCAACAGCAAGCGTTTATTTTTTATAATCATTAATTTGATGAAGAATTGCAATTGATTTTTGTTTTTAAAAATATCCTGTGACTACACTAGAAAGGCCTTTTAGATCACATAAATAAATTATAAACTATTCCTTTCTCATCAATTCTTTCGCTTGACCTTTCCAGTCATCGCGGTGTATTCTACCAGGGAAAATATCAATTTCTTTGGATAAATTTCTTATTTCTTCACTACTTAATTTGGAGATTTGAGAAAACGAATGAATCCCAAAATCCCTAAGCTTATTTTGAATATCATCATTGATACCTACAATCAATGTTAGATCATCTTTTTCTTTAGGATCATTTTGATTGACTTCAACATCTATATTTTGATTTTCAGTCTCTGGAAGTTGTTCTTTATTTAATGGAGAACTTTCACTTAACATTCCAGCTCGTTCTCTTGTTTTTGTAGCTCTTATTTTTCCAGGTTGGTGATCTTCAATGATTATAGCTCCTTCTTTATGATTATGCTTTATTTCTACATCTTTTACTCTTGAATTTATAGTAGAAAGTTTCTTTTTGTTTCCAAAGAAAAAGCCTATGATATATGCGCCTAAAAGCATCAAAAACAGCACTACAAAAAGTATCCAATTAGTAATTAATGTTTCCATGGTTTTAGTGTTATTTAACTGAAATAAATATATAATTACTAGATGTGTCGCTTTCTTCCTCTTGTTTTGAACTTTGAATCAGAATCACTTTTTTGCGAGAAATTCCCTTTTGCGCCATCATTTTTTGAACGTTCAAAGCGTTTACTTGAGAGATGTAAGCTTTCTCTTTATCATCGCTGTTTGATTTTTGAAAAATAGTGACATTGACCTTTTGATAAGGGTAATTTTTTAAATGTCTATTTAAAGACTTCAGATAGCTGTCAAACTCATTATTCCCAACAAAATACTGATTTTTAAACCCTTCAATAAACTTTTTACTTTTAAAAACCTTTGGTAAACTTTTTTGAATACTTGCAACATTTTGTGATGTTGGAATGGAGCTGGTAGAACTTAATTTTGCATGAGTTGTGGCAGTAAAGTCGCTATTCAATTCCATTAATATTCCTCCTTGGGCTTTACTATTCACAAATTGTATAGGTTGCTTTACTTGATTAGTGGTAATTTTTGATGAATCAATTCCTATGCTTACAAGCAATTTCTTAATGTAATCCGCCCTTTTTTTACCTATATTAGAATTTTCCTGAGGTGAATAAAATCCTTTAATTGAGAGCGTTGCGGTAGAATCGCTAGCCAGAATATTTTTAATTTGATTTCCATAGTTCACGCATCTATATGGAATGGTAACGGTTGCAGTATTTTTAAAAATCGTAGCATAATAGTCACAAGTGATGACAGTTGTTCCCTTTTTTGAATAAACAGAAAAAGTTTTTGCTACGTAATCATTTGAAGTACTTTCAATAGGAAGATTATTTTCAACAGCCTTTGTGTTTATTATATTAAGTTCTGTCTCAGGTGAAGGTTCATTAGACTTCGGTGGTGAGTATTCTGATTGCTTTGTTTTGCTAGAAAGTTTTTCTTTGGCAGTCTTTAGGTTCTCAGCATGATTCTCTATTGATGCTGTTTCGTTAACAGCATCAATTTCTTCGTAAAAAACAGTATTAATGAGAAATAAACAACCTACACCGTATAAGGCAAAAACAATTAGTCCCGTTAAAAAATTTCTCAATTTGTATATTTTGGGTTAAATATACTATGATAAATCTAATTGTTTGCTATGGTGTAGAATTACAGAAATTTAGATTTCAATTCTGGCGTAGGAATCATACAACTTTCCTTTTTTCCAAACCATTTGTACCGGTTTCTTGCAATGAAATCATATACGGCATTAGCAATAAATTTAGGGACAATGATAAATGCATAAAGTAATGGCCACAAACCACTTAAATGTTTTGAGATGCGTAATGCTGCTCCCGCTTTCGCGAAAGCGGTATCTCCACTAATCAATACGATAGAATCTATCTTTGTTGGGTCTATTTGATGCCTAGCAAGTAGCTCTTCACCTATTTTACTTTCTAAGGCTGCAAAACGAAAACGATCCTTTTTATCATGCTTTATGATGAACAAGACAGCGCCATTGCAAAGGTTGCAAACTCCATCAAATAACACGATATCTTGATCTTTATTCATTTATTTCCCTACTTTTTCTAATTGCTCGATGGGCGCAATAGTCGTGAAAAAACCATAATTAATAGTTACTTTTCCTTTACTTATACTATCGATAGTACCTACCGACTTAGAATCGGCTAGGCGTACTTTATCATTTATTTTTAAAGGTATTTGTGGCTTTTCTTCTTCTTTTTTTACTTCTTCTACTTTAGCCTTTTTTCTTTCGGTTCTTATTTTTTGAACTTTTTGAATCACCTCGTTTTCTACTTGTTTTTGCTTTCCTTTAACAGCTTTTTCCTTCTTGGAATTCGTAGTTTTCTTCTTTTGCTTAGGCTTGCGCTTGATATTTTCAGTGATGACTAATTTCATCAACTCGTCCACAAGAAGTTTCTTTTTCTTATTGTTTTCAAAGTTTTCTGCAATGCTGTCAAATTTCTTTCCTAACTGTATAAAACGCTGGTAACCATCATACAACTCTTGAAAGTCTTGTAACTTTTGATGCACTCTTTCTTGAGTATCTTCTAGTTTATTTGCACGTTGTGTGGCTTGAACCTCTTTATCTCGCAACTTGTCATTATTACGTCTTAAGTTGGATCGCTCTTTTTGTAGAGCGGCAATAGATTTATCAAAACGTATTTTGCCTCGTTCTACTTTCTTTTTGGCTTTATTAATTAAAGAATAAGGAATACCATTCTTTTGTGCAACTTCAAACGTAAAAGAGCTTCCAGCTTCTCCTAATTGTAATTGATAGACAGGTTCTAGCGATCTGGAGTCGAACAACATGTTTGCATTAGTCATTTCTGGCAACTCATTTGCCAGCATTTTAAGGTTGGTATAATGGGTTGTAATAATGCCATAAGATTTACGCTCGTTGAGCTCTTCCAGCATACTTTCTGCCAGCGCTCCACCTAATTCTGGATCAGATCCTGTTCCAAATTCGTCAATTAAAAACAGCGTTTTATCATTTGCGATTCTTAAGAAACCACGCATGTTTTTAAGTCGGTAACTGTAGGTGCTCAAATGATTATCAATACTTTGATTATCACCAATATCTGTCAATACATGTTCAAAAATACATATCCTACTTTTCTCATGAACTGGTATCAGCATCCCGGTTTGAATCATGAGCTGCAGTAGACCGATAGTTTTTAAGGTTATGGATTTACCACCAGCGTTAGGACCAGAGATCACGATAATGCGATTATCTGGCGCTAGTCGTATCGTTTGTGGATACGTTTTTTCTCCTCGCTCATTATTAGCAACCCAAAGCAGTGGATGATAAGCATCTACTAATTCCAGCTCTTGATGATCTACCATCATGGGTAAACATCCTTTGATTTTCCTACCGTATTTTGCTTTGGCAGCAATCACATCGGTGTGCGTTAAATATTCTTTGTACTCTTCAAATTCTGGAATAAAAGCTCTTAAAAACTCTGTGAGCTCTTTTAAAATTCGTTGTATTTCTTCTAGTTCTTCAATTTCTAATTCAGACAGCTTTCGCGAAAGCGTTAACACACGCTCTGGTTCAATATAGGAGATGCTTCCAGTCCTAGAGCTTCCCATCATTTTACCTTTTACCTTGCGTCTATACATAGCTTTTACAGCTAGTACACGGCGGTTTTCTACAACACTTTCTCTTATTTCATCTAGATAATCCAGCTGGCTGTAATGACTCAATGCCTGGCCAAAACTACCATTGAGCTGCCCTCGTACAATGTTCATTTCTCTTCTAAGATTCTTTAATAGAGGAGAAGCGTCATCCTTGATCTCGCCAAAACGGTCCATTACGGCATCTACCTGATTTGGGATGATCTCGTTATAGGCAATATGTTCTAGTCTTTTATGTAGTTGTGGGAAATACTCTTGTAGTTTTTTAAAAAACTTGATATGCTCATTTACGGTGCGTGGTAAAACGGCTAGTTTTCTAATGCTTTCTTTTTCTAAGGTGCTATTTTCAATACCTAACAACTGAAGCTCCTTATCTATAACATCAAAACCATGATTAGGGATTCTGTGCTCGCTAGAAAAGGACCATAAATACTCATTAGTATAGGCAAGTTCTCTATTAATTAGGAATTTAGTCGTGAAAGGCTGTAGTTTTGTAATAGCTGCTTTTCCATCTTCTGTAACGCAATAAGCACTAGCCTGAGTAAGAACTACATCAAATTCTAAATCTTCAATTGTTTTTGTAGATATTTTTTTCATAAAAGTTCTACAAAAGTAAGCCAGCGGGAATTTTAATTGAGGCTTTTTAGAATAAATTAAGGAAGCAAATGAATGAACTTGAACTCGAACTAGAATTTGAACTCAAATTTAAAAAAATCGTTAGCTAACCTGTGAAGTATCGCCTTAGCAAGAAGTAGGTGTTTTCTAGAAGAAAGTAAGACAACCCCAAAGATTTTGAGTTTAGAATCTAACTCGAACTTGATCTCAAATCTGAATTTGATAACAAACTCTAATTAAAGTTTGAATTTTAAAAGGTTTATAAGATTTATACAAACTACTCCAATTTATGGATTACAAAAATCACAATACATGGGATCCTCTGTTTGCTTATCATTAGGGTAAAACTCTTCTTTTGTAAAAGAACAATGCTTACACATACTTAAATGGCTTAGTATAGAATTAGTAGGCTGACTGCAAAGATCACAAGGTAAACCCTTTTTAATCTCAGTAATATCAAAACCAGGCATATTGCATTTAGGACATGCAGTTTGAATTTTTTTGATAATTTTTTTAGTTGCAGCTTCAATAACTTTCATGCGACTCGGATTATGCATCGCTCTCATATCTGTTTCTACGTAAACTTTGTTTGAAATGGTGCTAAGCTGTTCAAACGCTTCCTGTAATTGAACATCATTGGTGATTCCTTTTATGATATCCGTAGTGTCATCTTTGGATCTACGTAAGATTAAAGCATGTGAAGGAAATTGAGCTTCCTTAGCAAATTCAATCAGTTCTTTTAATGATGTAATTTCTTGACCATTAAAATTGGTTTCCATGCTCAACTCTCTTGCGACGATTTCTAGATTATTTTTTTTATCGATGAAGATGAGGAATTCATCGTCTGCACTAGCAAAAAAAGCAGATGGATGCGCACCAAAAGAACCTTCACTTGCAATACCAAGATCGCAATCGCTTGCTTCCATTGCCATGAGGCATTTTTGTCTTGCCGTTGAAATGGGGTCTTCTTTACGTTCTACTTCACCAGAAAATGTACCTAAAATATCGGTGTCAAAACCTTCGTTCACAAAGCATTTAACTTGTAAGGCTTCTTCTAATAAAGGAGCGATGACCTCTTCTTTACGATGCTTTGTTGCAATGACAAGTTTTCTTCCTTGGAACATTAGGATAATTTAAAGATTGGAAAAACTCGATTACTCATGATGATATGGTTCGTTTCTAAGTATAGTAAACGCTCTATAAATCTGTTCTACAGCAAATAAGCGTACCATTTGATGAGAAAAAGTCATATCGCTTAATGACAATTTTGAATTGGCTCTAGAGTACACATCAGGAGAAAATCCATAAGGTCCACCGATGATGAAAACCAATCGTTTTAATCCAGAAATGCTGCGTTTATTGATCAACTCGGCAAATCTTAGTTTTTTCATGAACTTTTATCAACATTATAGTTTGAATCAACAAACTTGTGAAACTTGAGATTTTAGAATTTATTAGGTAAAGAGTTTATTCCCCATTTTTAAAAGTAGAAATTTCCCTTCAAAATCCACGTTTCATAAAATAGGTACTGATCCAGTAGCCATTTACCTTTATAGAATTTCTTAGAAATTTCTCCATGTATTTTGTGTTGCCAAAGGCATGATCTATATATCTCTTATTAGTAACTATGTTACTATTATATATAGTGTAATCGTTAACTTTATTAAGAGAAGATTTATTATAACCATTTCCATTTTCAGGTTTCCAATATGAATATTTGAACCTCAATAATTCTTTAAGATATTTCTCTTTTATGTAATCAATATTGGTAAAAGAAAGCGATTGATCATTAAAGATATTTTTCTTCAAATAAAATAATATATGTTGAGACGGCGCAATTTTATCAACAAATTCTTTTAGCAATACGTTCTCTGGGCTATTTAATGCCTTTACTAATGTTTCTTTTAATTCATTGAAAGTTGTATAACCATGATGTAGTTCCATAGTTACTGGGTTGCTTATAAATTTGCCATCATTTGTAATAACACGCATTTTACCATCCTTAAAAGTTAAGGCTCTATAAGTGGTTTTATCACTGTAATAAGAGGTTTCCATTATTTCAAAATTTGCTATTTCATCAAATTTTTCTTTTACAATGGGTTCATTATTAACGCCTATGATTTCATACGCTTCATTTTTCTGAGCCTTAAATAGCTTGTGGTAAGAAAGGCGTTTTAAATAGTCATATTGAAAAGGTATTACCACCTCATTCTTTAAGTTGACAGCGCCGTATTTTTTACCTTTACGTACCACAATACTAAATTTATCACCTTTTCCATTAATAGGATTTGCTGATATAAAATCTAAGTCTATATCCTTATATTTAAAAGGTAAAATAATCTCGTTAGCATCATTTATTAGTCCATATTTCTTACCCTTTTTAATACTATAATAGGTGTGATCTACAGTTTCAAATTTTTGGATAATGCTATCATATTTTATAGCTACATCTAAATTTCCTGTAAATTCATTAAGTAAACCATACTTACCTTTATTATTTTGAACATATAGCTGACTTATACCATTACTATTTAAAGGATTAAAGAGTCTATCTTCTTTTAATACATACCCATAAGTTGTGATAATATTCTTAAATATCAATTCCTTTTCTTCATTAAGAAAATTAAAGGATTTATCTCCACTTTTTAAGACGGTTAGTGAGCTGTTGCGAGTATCTGTATGAGCAATAAACTGATATTTTACAGGCACAATAAGTTCTCCTAATCGATCGTAAATACCGAATTTACGTTCGGGCTTTGATGTCATTACATTGAAGAAATCATTTTCTACACCTATCCATTCATATTCTATAGGTATAATTAACTTGCCATCTAAACTAACCACTCCTGTCTTGCCATTAGATTGCACTGGAACATAATCGCGAAAATTACTATCATAGAAAGAACCCACTTCATCATAAATGGCTGGTACGAGAACATTTCCTTCTTTATCTACGATTCCCTCTTTTTTATCCTTGGAAACTTTAAAACCCAAGCCACTACTAACTTGCCTAATTGAAGAACTGCTATCGTATAAAAAAGGAATGATAAGGTTACCTTGAAGATCATAAACACCAGTTTTACCATTTTTAACAGCCATAACATAGCCTACACCATCAGCATAAGCTCTTTGAATATTGAATGCGGTCTTTTTCTTAGAAATAGGAAAATATATACTATTAAGAGTGCCTTTTTTAACGAGATAATATTTGTAAGAGGTTCTCATGCTTATCTCATCATTTTCAGGCGGATAAATAATTTTTCCCATATCGTCAGCAATACCTTTTTTATCGTCTTTATAAAGAATAAGTTCCTTGATATTTTTTCTCAGGTTGAACTGATCGAAAATATAAGATTTATTCTTTCTCATTCTTCTCAATGCTGCTGGACTTTTTGACACACCGTAGGAAATACTATCATAAACAAAAGGCAAAACTTGTTGCTCTTTTATAACTCCATAATTGCCATTGCTTTTCATGATAGCAAGATTTCCATATAATTCTACATATTCAATATCCTCTTTAAATATTTTTAATGACTTATTAAATATTAATTGTATCTTGTTTTTATTATTTTTTATGAAAGTCATTTGCTTATTAAAAGCTAATATTTTTTTGTACTGGATAGGTAAAATAGGTTCGCCAGCAATAGTGAATGTACCATAATGTCCATTTTTCTTCATGATGAAACCATTATACAATCCACCAATACTGTCAAATTCTATTTTACTTATTTCTTTTCCTTTTAAATCTGTTAAACCATACTTTTCGCCTTTTTTTACGATGTAAGTCTCCTTACCGAAAGAGATTTTATCATAAATTGGGTCTTGAAAAACGCCTTCTGGATAAACAAAACCATATTTACCTCCTTTTGTAAAGTATGAAGCTTTATCTTTCATTTCTGATAAAGGAACTTCTTCCATCCCTATTTCTTCCATTAATTCCATCTCGTTTATCTCTATTTCAAGACCAGGGTCTTGTGAATAACAATTATAGGATAAAAGTGTAACTAAAATTAGTATAAATGATTTCATGGATAATTGATTTTGTAATTTGGTATTTATTAATTCCGCTTTTGCAAAGACAAAATATTCAGCAATCAAATTTAAAATAAATTTCTATTTAGACTTTCACTCATGATGATAAGGTTCGTTTCTAAGTATAGTAAACGCTCTATAAATCTGCTCTACAGCAAATAAGCGTACCATTTGATGAGAAAAAGTCATATCGCTTAATGACAATTTTGAATTGGCTCTAGAGTACACATCAGGAGAAAATCCATAAGGTCCTCCGATGATGAAAACCAATCGTTTTAATCCAGAAATGCTACGTTTATTGATCAACTCGGCAAATTGCATGCTGGTGTACTTCTTTCCTTTTTCATCTAGTAGCGTTACAAAGTCACTTTTCTCTAATTTATTGAGAATAAGTTTTCCTTCTTCGTTTTTTTGCTGGTCTTCACTTAGGTTTTTGGTTTTCTTTAAATCAGGTAGGAACTCAAGGTCAAAATTGATATAATGACCCAGTCGATCTACATACATTTGTGTGAGTTGATCGATGCGAGAGTCGTCTGTTTTACCTACGGCTAGAAGTGTGATTTTCATGATGCGAATTTAGAACAACAAATGAAAAGGGAAAAGAACCAACTAATTATACTAGTCATATATTAAAAGTAGCGTTTTACAGTAAGTTTCTTATGAAATCCACACATAAGCTTATATGAACACTACTCAATAATAAAGTAAATCTGTATTTTTGAAGAGAAAATAACTATAAATGGACTACAACTCACAAGAGGCTCAAAAAGAAATCAAACGTATTATTCAAAATGCATTAAGAGAAGATGTAGGAGATGGAGATCACAGTAGTTTGTCCTGTATTCCAGAAACGGCTATTGGTAAGGCAAGATTGCTAGTAAAAGACGAAGGGATTATTGCTGGTGTTGCTTTCGCGCAAGCGGTATTCAAAGAAGTAGATCCTAATTTAAAAGTAGATGTAAGAATAGACGATGGAACTCACGTAAAATATGGTGATGAAGCATTCTACGTTTCTGGTTCTTCTCAGTCCATATTGAAAGCGGAACGTCTAGCACTTAACGCCATGCAACGTATGAGTGCTATTGCAACAAAAACTAGGTCGTTTGTAGATCTTCTAGAAGGAACTAAAACTCAAATTTTAGATACTCGTAAAACAACTCCAGGAATTCGTATTCTTGAAAAATGGGCTGTGGATATAGGTGGTGGAGTGAATCATCGTTTTGGGTTATATGATGTCATTATGCTTAAAGATAATCATATAGACTTTGCTGGTGGCGTTTCTAAAGCGATTCAAAAAACAAAGCAATACCTTAAAGACACTAATCGTGATTTAAAGATTATTGTAGAAGCGCGTAACCTCGAAGAGATCAAAGAAATTTTAACCAATGAAGGTGTGTATCGTATCTTAATTGATAATTTCAATTACGAGGATACAAGAAAAGCGGTAGAACTAATAGGAGACCAATGCCTAACCGAAAGTAGTGGTGGAATTACCCTTGATACAGCTAGAAAATATGCCGAATGCGGAGTAGATTTTATTTCTAGTGGTTCACTTACTCATAGCGTTTATAACCTTGACCTAAGCCTTAAGGCGATGCATGAGTAGGTTTAAACAAATATTAGATCGCATCCCTATAATTTCATGGTTTGTTGCCATAACAAACAGGTGGAAATTACCAGGTTTTCAAGGTATGACCGCTTGGGATTTATGGGAAACGTATTCAGTAGGAATTGTGGAAGGAGCATTCTCTGCAAGAGCTAGTTCTATTTCCTACAGCTTTTTTATGGCTATTTTTCCCTTTATCCTGTTTATATTAAACCTTATTCCTTTTATAGAAATAGATAACTTTCAAGAAGAAGTACTCTTTTTTGTAAACGACTTGTTGCCGGCACAGGCTGCCGGTGCTTTTGATGAAATTTTTAAGGAGATCGCTTTACAAGAAAATACAGGTTTATTAACCATTGCTTTTTTTACTTCGTTGTTCTTAATGGCAAATGGTGTCAACGCTATTTTTAATGGATTTGAACGCAGTTATCATTCTGACCTAAATAGAGGTTTTTTTAGACAGTACTTTGTGTCACTAGGAGTTTCTGTAATTCTTGTTGTCTTTTTATTTTTAGGAGTTGTTTTAGCTGGTGTCGTAGAATATTGGATCTCAGAATTGAGAGCAAGAGACTTCATGACCGAAGACTCAATGGAAGTCTGGTTAAAGTTAATACGTTACGTTACCCTTGTGGTCATGTTATTTATTTTTGTTTGCACTTTATATTATACTGGAACTAAAGAAGGTAGAAACACAAGATTCTTTTCTATAGGAGCAGTAGTTACCACCTTTTTAATTATCTTATTTTCATACCTTTATGGAGTGTATATAGATAACTTTGCTTCTTATAATGAAATCTATGGATCTATAGGAGCTTTATTAATTTTGATGGTATATATTTGGCTCAATGCCAATCTTTTATTATTAGGATTTGAATTAAATGCATCACTTCGTGCATTAAAGGCACGGAATTTGAAAACAACATAGTATCTTTAAAAACTTAAAATTTAAAAAATGAAAAAATTACTTCTTGCGGCTTTAGCAATTTTAGGAACCTATACAGCTACTGCTCAAAAAACGATTAACGGTGTAAGCGTAGAGAAATCTATAACAGTATCTGGCCAAGAGCTAGAATTGAACGGCGCTGGTATGAGAGAAAAACTTTGGTATGATCTATATGTGGGTGCTCTTTATCTAACTGAAAAATCAAGCGATGGAAATGCACTTGTAAAAGCAGATAAAGCTATGGTAATCACATTAGACATCACAGACGAGGCTGTTACTCAAGACAAAATGAAAACGGCTGTAGAAGATGGTTTTGGTGATAGTTGTACAAGTAAAGAAAGAAAAGCGATTAAAAAAGAGATCGATACGTTTATAGGCTTCTTTAAAGATGCTATCGTAAAAGGAGACCACTTTGAAATTGCTTACTTGCCTGGAACTGGGACAATGGTTTCTAAAAACGGCAAGAAAATAGGAACTATTGAAGGTCTTAATTTCAAAAAAGGATTATTCGGAATCTGGTTAGGTGATGACCCAGCAGATGAGGATCTTAAAGAAGGAATGTTAAACAAGTAATTCCTTACTAATTAGTAATAAATCAAACCCATGTACGACAATTACATGGGTTTTTTAATCTATAAAAATGAAATATTTTATTACAGTATTGTTTATGGTTTTCGCTTTCGCGAAAGCGAACTCACAAGACATCACAGGAACATGGAAAACGATTGATGATGATAGTGGCGAGGTAAAGTCACATGTAGAAATCTATAAACGCGACGGAAAGGTTTATGGTAAAGTGATTAAAGTACTTGATGATAAAGCTCCAGAGAAGCCATTATGTGTGGAGTGCAAAGGAGACTTAAAAGACGCACCGATCATCGGTCTGGAAATCATTCAAGATCTAGAAAAGAAAGGTGACGAATATAAAAATGGAACCATTTTAGATCCTGAGAATGGAAAATCTTATACCTGCAAAATTTGGCTTAATGAAGACGATAGTAATAAATTGATGGTGCGTGGTTATGTTGCATTTTTCTATCGCACTCAATCATGGGAACGATTAAAATAGCGATAGCGATTATTAAATGTCAGTTCGACCTGAGATCATAAATAAATTATTGACCTTCAAACATTAATAAAATAGTCAAGTCGAGCGCAGTCGAGACTGTTTAAGGGTTTATTATGTTTTCTCGTTTTCGACTGCGCTCAAACTGACCTCTCAACTCTTTATTTAATATCTTATCAATAAATATATTATTTCAGACATTTTTACCTTGAACTCAGGTTAATTCAGTTAATGCTTTTAATTTTATCTTCTATTTCTTGAAATTGGTTTTTCAAGACGTTTAAATCATGTTGGTTAGAAATGGACTCTTCGGCATCGTGAATGAGAAGTTTTGCCTGATTATGAAGTACTTCGTGATATGATCGCTGGCATGATTCTCTTTCTATGCAACGAGAAAACAATTGTAATAGCTTTTGCATCACCGTAAGATCGTGTTTACAATAATTGCGATAAGACGCAAATACGTTGTAAATAAGTGTTTCAAATGCAATAACCTTTACTTTTAAAACAGGCTTGTCTTCTTTATTAGAGCTTATACTATGATCTTGTTTTTGCATTCTTATTCTCACTAGCTCCGTCAAGTAGTCTATAGTATCGATGGCAGTTCCGGGATCATTTATTCCTGGAGACATAGCTTTTATTCCTATTTCTGTAATTTGTTTAAAACCTAGAGCATAGTTATCACTAACTAATTCAGATTCGGAATAATTAAAGTTCTTATAGATTTCTTCTAATTCTTCATCTTTCAATTCTTTCTCTGATAGAAACATATCAGAGTCTGTTAATATGTATTGACCTTTAACAATTAACACCTCAAATTTTGTTTCAAATTCCTCAACTGCTTCTTTAAGTCCGTTGACGCTTATATTTTGAATCGTACCGCTCTTTTTAGTTTTATAAACGTGCCAATCAGAAGTATCAGGAAAATCTTCGGCATATTTTTCTTCATCAATAAGTATTTTTAACCGATCTGAAGATTTTTTGAAAATATCTTCTAAAATATTATTGATTTGAATACTAGTTGATATACTATGGATGAAATAAACAAATGCACCCAATGCTAAAAAAGCTGAAATAATTCCCAATAACACAGAAAATCCAGGTAATTGGTATTTTTGATCTGTTGGTTCCAGACCTATAACAGTGATTATATTATAAAGAATAGTAGCAAGAAAAGTTCCTAAAATGAATTGATGCCTTCTATTAGATATTAAATTAGGTAATACACGAGGTGAATAATTTGCTGCCGCTTGACTTAATAACAGCATCACCATGGAGAAAGAAAAGACAAGCATTGAAATACCGCCAGCAATTAGAGTGGTCAATATAGTTCTTGCTGTTTCTATGTCATTAATAACGAGTTGTGGAAGATGTTCTTGGAGGTAAGAAGAGATGTTCATTTCTTCTGCCCATTTCATTATAAGAGCAAAAACTACTGCGCTTATGGCATAAAAAGTAGGATAGAAGGCAATACTACCAGTTATGGTATTTATAAAGGAACGTATTCTTATGATTAATGCTTTCATTTGATAAAAGTAGGAGTAATGCAAAGAAGTTACTCACAACAAATTCTTATTTTCACAAACAATTTGAATATCATGACTTATACAACACAAGAAAAAAAACATATCATAAGTGAGCTAATTCTAATGGCCCACGCAGATAATCAGCTGAAAAGTGAAGAAGTTGCTTTTATAATTTCAGTCGGTAAAAGAATGGAACTAGATGCTAGTGATGTGATTTATATGATGAAACATCCAGAAGAATTAGAAACAGTTATTCCTAAAAAGTTTGCAAAGCGCATTCTTCATTTTCACAGAATGATGTTAATGATGCATATAGATGGTCATGTAGATGAGTTAGAATTACAATTGCTGCACAGTGTAGCATTGCAATACGGTTTTAGGAAATCTACAGTTGATAGTCTATTAGCAACGATGCTGAAATATCCGCATGGTGAGATTCCACCGTCAGAATTGATGCAAATTCATACTATAAATAGTAATTAATGACGTTTAGTCAGTTGTTTTTGATTTATAAGCGACATTATGTCGCTTTTTTACTTTGGTATTTTCTTTGACTATTTGATTTTGTAATTAATAAAAACCTTAAAAAATTATATTATGAAATTAGCAACAAGAACAGCAAACAACTGGTTACCATCTTTAATAGATGAGATGTTTAACAACGATTATTTAGGAGGCACCGAGCCTGCAAATAGATCATTCTTACCAGCGGTAAATGTATCAGAGAAAGACGACTCTTTTACTTTAGAAATGAGTATTCCTGGTTTTAAGAAAGAAGAAGTTTCTATTGAGGTAGATCACGATTTATTGACGATCTCATCTGAGGTAGAGAAAACTAATGAAGAAACTACAGAGCAGTTTACTAGAAAGGAGTTCAGTAAGCAGTCATTTAAAAGAAGCTTTAATTTACCAGAAACGGTGAACCAAGATAAAATTAACGCCGCTTACGATAATGGAATTCTAACTATAAGTCTTCCTAAAAAAGAAGAAGCGCTTCCGCAGCCTAAGAGAATGATTTCTCTTAAGTAAATCAATTTGATTTCTAATTAACGAGGTCGTCTTACGTCATCACGTGAGACGACTTTTTTATGCTCGCAATTGGCGTAATCCTTCATAGGTGATCACTGCAACTGCGTTAGCAAGGTTGATACTTCTTATGTGTTTACTGTATTGCGGTATTGTATATAATTGATCTTTGAACTGATTTGTAATCTCGCTTGACAAACCTTTAGATTCTTTGCCAAAAACCAACATCACCTCATTATCAAACGGAATCTCGGTATAATCCTTAGTACCATGACTGCTTAAAAAAGCCATATTACGATCTTTATTTTTCTCAAAAAACTCTAAAAAGTTTTCATATATCGTTAACTCAATATGCTGCCAGTAGTCCAGTCCTGCACGTTTCAGTCGAGCATCGGTAAGTTCAAATCCGAATGGTTTCACTAGATGCAAATGCGATCCGGTAGCAAGACTTAGACGTCCTATATTTCCTGTATTGGTATGAATTTCTGGTTCCACTAAAACGATGTGCATGCTTTTTTTTAAGCAAATATAATAGTTAGCTGGTCTTTTTGAGTTCCCGCTTTCGCGAAAGCGGAATTACAATCAGCAACTTACAAGATGTACTCTTTAACGCACTCTTAACCGAAGGTGGCTCCCGATAGATTTACATTTGCAAGCATAAAATAGAAAGATAATGTTAGAAGCTAAAGCTTACGGAGCATCAAGTGCAGATGCAAATTTTGGGGAAATGACCATCGATAGAAGAGATTTACATGATATAGATGTAAAGATTGACATACTGTATTGTGGAGTTTGCCATAGTGATATTCACGCAAAATTAAACGATTGGGGAAATGCAAAATACCCTATTGTTCCAGGTCATGAAATCATAGGTAAAGTTACAGAAGTAGGAAGTAAAGTATCCAAATATAAAGTAGGAGACCTTGTAGGAGTAGGATGTATGGTAGACTCTTGTCAAGAATGTAGTGCTTGTGAAGAAGATATGGAAATGTGGTGTGAAAATGGTTCTACAAGTACGTATAACAGTAAAGATAAATTTTTAGATGGTCACACTCTAGGTGGTTATTCTACTACAATCGTGGTTAGAGAAGAATTTGTTTTATCGGTTTCTGAAGACCTGGATATCAAAGCGGTTGCACCTTTATTATGTGCTGGAATTACAACCTATTCTCCTTTAAAACACTGGAATATTCAAAAAGGTGATAAAGTAGGAATTGTAGGTTTAGGTGGTTTAGGTCACATGGGAATCAAGTTTGCTGCAGCAATGGGAGCAGAAACAGTTATGATCACCACAAGTGAAGAAAAATCTAAAGATGCAAAACGTCTAGGTGCTGATAGTGTGATCATTTCAAAGGATAAAGATCAAATGAAAGAGCACAATAACAGCTTTGACTTTATATTAAATACCATTCCTGTAGGTCACGATGTGAATCCTTATCTCGCTTTATTAAAAAGAGATAAAACCATGTGTCTAGTAGGCGCAATTGAACCTCTAGAAAATGTTCACGGTGGTAATCTTATTTTAAGAAGAAAAAGACTAGCTGGTTCACTAATAGGTGGAATTAAGGAAACTCAAGAAATGTTAGACTTTTGTGCAGAACATAATATTGTGTCAGATGTAGAAATGATCAATATGCAAGATATTGATAACGCTTTTGAAAGAGTTCAAAATAGTGATGTGAAATATCGTTTTGTTATCGATATGGAGAGTTTGAAAAGCTGATAATATATTTATAGCTTAAATTTGTTGCTTTATTGAAGTTTTCTTTAATTAAGCAGCTTTTTTGTTTTACCGCATTCGGTAAAATCTACCTAAAAAATAATCTATGCATTCATTTACAGTACAACAAATAAACGAAGTTCTTCAAGGCGAGTTAGTAGGTAATACGACTCATTCTATCACTGGAGTAGAAGAGATAAGAAATGCCAAAAAAACTGATCTTACGTTTATAGGCAATAGAAAGTATGCTAAATTCTGGGCAGACTCTAACGCCTCGGTTGCTATTATAAATGATACTATAGATTTAGAACCTGGAGAAAATCGTGCTTTTGTAAAAGTAAAAAATGCTGATCTTGCTATGGCAAAGCTTTTAGAAGCTTTCCAGCCAGAAACGCCAGTTTTTGAAACAGAAATCCATCCCACAGCAGTCATTCATGAAACGGCTACTATAGGAAAAGGAGTTCAAATAGGCGCACATTGTTATGTAGGCAAAAATGTCACTCTAGGTGATGGAGTTATATTGTATCACAACGTTAGTGTTTTTGACGATTCTACCATCGGTCCTCAAACTGTTGCCTGGTCAGGTACAGTGATAAGAGAGCGTTCTCAAATAGGAGCACAGTGTATCTTTCATAATAATGTAAGTATAGGCGCAGACGGCTTCGGTTACCGACCTGCAGACGATGGTCGCGGACTAGTAAAAATTCCGCATATAGGAAACGTTGTGATAGGAAATGGCGTGGAAATAGGAGCAAATTCTTGTGTGGATAGAGCTAAATTTAACTCTACTATTATCGGTGACGGTTGTAAAATCGACAATTTGGTACAAATAGCTCATAATTGCATCATGGGAAGATCTTGCATTATGGCAGGTCATAGTGGACTTGCGGGATCAGTAACATTAGGCGATGGAGTAGTCATAGGTGGAAGCGCAAGTATTAAAGATCATACTACTATTGAATCTGGAGCTACGGTAGGCGCAGGAAGTGGTGTGATGAATAATGTAAAAGCAGGTCAAACCGTTTTAGGCTATCCAGCTGCAGACTCTCGAGATATGCTCAAACAATGGGTTGCGTTGAGAAGACTTGTAAAGTAAACAATCATCTTATTTGCAGATTAATAAACGCGCTTATGATCGTTTTAACGGTTAAAGCTAGCTATTATATTAGTTTTGTGACAATTAATAGTGGTTGATTTCATAATCACGCATTGCTATTCATTATACTTTAGTGGTTATTGAGATATTATTGATTCGCTTTCGCGAAAGCGGATTCTATTTCAATTTAATTCTATCTTCCATTTTAGTTATCACTTACCTATTCTAAATTTTAATAATTTTATGTATGCATAGAAAATTACTTTTTATTTTTCTTCTTATCACAATTGTTACTTGCAATCATTCAGCTGGTCAAAACGAAACTCGTGGCGGCTTTAAGGATTATTATCCTATTTCAGTACGACCAGATGTATCTGTAGGATTGGGAAATAACCAATATGAGCAAATATTGATTGAAGCAAGTCCTGTGGTTTATTATGGACTATATAATGACATGCGTCAAGCCTTAAATAGAGATACAATTACTACTGGTGACGCGGTTTATTTTTCTTTTCAACCCCAATTTAGAATTTATGATGAAGAATCTAAACCTGTGAAAACACCATCTTATAAAATCCTAATAGGATGGCAGAAGATTTTTAAAACTAATGAGGATAATTTTTTTACTGCTGGAATTGAATCTGGTCATTACAGCAATGGACAAGCTGGAAGTGCTTTTAGTACTGAGTTTGAAGATAATTCTGAAGAAAGCATAGCTATATATGACAGCTTTACTGATAATACTGATCTAGCTGCCTTACTGAATAGAAGTACTGGTAATTTTTCTACTAACTTAACAAGGTTAAGCCTTAATTATAGGATCAATACGTTTAATGATCAAAATGTACCTCAAAAAATACATTCGTTTACCACTACATATCAGTTATATCATAATAAGTTTATTGGAGTAGCTGATTTTGGAGGATATAACCCTCGAGATATAGATATCTATGGACGTCATCAGTTTGAGTTAGGTTATGAATTTACATCTCATCTTAAAAAAATGCGTTACACCATAAGTCAGCAGTTAAATGTTACTTTAGGGTCGCATCCATCTAGTGATCCTTATAGATCTGTTACAAGTGCTATTTTGTATCCTCGTGATAATGATTTGGGTATTATGGCTCAATTTTCTTTTGGTCGAGATGATTATAATTATAGATTTTTAGATAGTTTCCCTCGATTCACGATAGGTTTTACTTGGGACTGGTTCACTCCTTTTGTTGTAAAACCATCTCAAAAACAGATTCATCCAGAAAGTTTGAAATCAGTTAAATAGACTTGTAAATTTTAACGTACACATGATTATTAAAGATGTACTTTTGCGCCGCCTTAAAAAGAGGAGCACATGAAGCGTATTAATCAGTACAAAAAGATGTTTAACGTAGAGAAAGACATCAACCTTAAAGAATTAAAGAAAAGTTACCGCAATCTTGTTAAAGAATGGCATCCTGATAAATTTCAAGATGGAGATCCTAAAAAAGAAGAAGCAGAAGTAATGAGCCGTCAGATTATAGATGGTTATCATTTTCTTGTAAGTATCGCGCCAGAAACTAAAGAGGCGCAACTAGACGAGTACACAGAAACGATTACAAACACAGGATTCCAAGATTTTGATCATAAAGGACGCGTTCTAGAAGTAACCTTTACTGATGGAAAGACTTATGAATATTTTGGTGTGGACGTAAAGATTTTCAAAAAGCTTATAAATGCCGATAATCGTTACCGTTTTGCAAAGCGTAACATTTTTACCAGCTATTTGTACCGTAAATCAAAGAAAGATTTACAAGAAGCTTAGAAATCAAATTACTCTTGATTATCTCTAGTTCAAATGTTTAGTAAACAGTAGTTTAACCACTTAAGTGTTACTAAATTGAAAATTATCAAGGTATTTTGAGGAAAAGTTATTGCAGATCAAATAAAAAGATTAGTTTTGCAATGTGATTGGAGTATATGATCATAAAGATTAGTAGGATTTCTTATTTAATTTTTATCATTTTTCTAGTTATAACGAGCTTAGTCATGGTGAATACTCTTGTGGCACGGCTTTTGAAGCTAAATAAGAAGTATTATTAATTTAAATTATTACAAATGAGTACAGGTACAGTAAAATTTTTCAATGACGCAAAAGGATTTGGATTTATCACAGAAGAAGGATCAGGTCAGGAACATTTTGCACACGTAACAGGTTTAATCGACGAGATCCGTGAAGGTGACAAAGTTGAATTTGAACTTAAAGAAGGAAAGAAAGGCTTAAACGCCGTTAATGTTAGAGTAATCGACTAATTCGATTCTTTAATTTATTAGTACAAGGAAGCCGTCTCATTTAGATTAAT
The DNA here is from genome assembly GCF_000332115.1 of Nonlabens dokdonensis DSW-6. Taxonomy (NCBI): domain Bacteria; kingdom Pseudomonadati; phylum Bacteroidota; class Flavobacteriia; order Flavobacteriales; family Flavobacteriaceae; genus Nonlabens; species Nonlabens dokdonensis. Next base: position 3,460,397 of record NC_020156.1, on the reverse strand, counting down.
GAGGCGGTTTTTAAGATTTGTAAATTTTGTTTCAAGATTTGTTTGATTTTAAATAAGGACGAATAAGATTAGACTTGTCTATGCCACTTTCTTCTTAAGGTTATGAGCTAAAGCATGTAATCCGAACTCTAATTCAGCTTTTTGGATGCCTTTATGAGTAAATCTTTCAAAGTTACGGTTAGATTTAATGTGAGCAAAAACTGGTTCTACATCAGCGGTGCGCTGTATTCTTTTTTGTTCTCCTAACTCAGTATTAAGTCGCTGCCTAGCTATTTCTTTATGACGCTCTAATTTATGATTGCGCTGTATAGTTCTATGGTTAGCAGATTTATGGCATAAGCTTCTTAATGGGCAACCATTACAGTTTTGTGCTTGATAGACACTGGTGTATTGAAGATATCCAGATTTAGTTCTCTGTTTTTTATCGTTTTGTTTTTCCATGCGTTGTCCCATAGGGCATACATAATAATCTCCCTTTTCATTATAGTGTAGGCTATCTCTATGAAAATCATCTTTTCCGCTAGCCTTTTTCTTGGTCTTATAGTTTTTATGTTCTTTGTCAAAGGTGTTATACTTCACATAGGCTTCAACATTATTATCTTCTAAGTATTCATAGTTTTCTTCACTTCCATAACCAGCATCTGCGACAACTCGATCAGGCATGGATTCATAAAGGTATTGGTAAGTCTGTAAATGGGGTTTTAGGGTATGATAATCCGTAGTTTGTTGATGTAAGGAGTAATGGATTACAAATTGTGATTCTGAACTTATTTGAACATTATAACCTGGTTTGAGTTGACCATTTTTCATGTGGTCTTCTTTCATGCGCATAAAGGTAGCGTCAGGATCGGTCTTACTGTAACTATTGCGTTTGGCAAGTATTTTTTCTTGTTGCTCATACTTCTCTAGATTGCTAGCAAAGTTCTTTTCAATGTAACGTAGTTTAGCTTTTTGCTTGCTACCAGCCTTTGGGTTGTTAGATAAGATTTTATTAATCTTCTTTGCCGTTTGCTTTACCTTGTCTTGGTCTATTTCTTTGAAGTCTGGTGGTGTGGGATCTTTATCTTCATCATCTGCGATGCTTTGTGCATATTGCCACATCTGTTCTAACTGCTCAACCATTTTTTTCTTTCTAGTCTTTATAGCATTACCCCATACAAAGGTATAGCGACCAGCCACAGACTCTATCTTAGTTCCATCAGTAAAGACCTCTTTTAAAGTAACCAGACCTTCATCAGCAAGCAGTAAGACTACCTGCTTAAAGATATCTTTAAATATGGTTTTTAGTTTCTTACTTCTAAACCTAGCTATAGTATTGTGGTCAGCAACTTGCTTTCCACTCAACCACATATAGTTAATATTCTCACCCATGGCTTTCTCAATCTTACGACTGGAGTAGGTATTATCCATATAGGCATAAACCATAATTTTAAGCATCATCTTGGGATGGTAACTTGGTTGACCATCTTTACTATATTCTGATATCAATAAATTTAGGTCTAACTGTTCTACCACGCCATTAACTACACGCACTGGATGATCTTCTGGAATAAGCTCTTCAATACTAGGTGGAAAAAGCCAGTTTTGCTGCTGATTATAGTCTTTGAAATTAGTATTCATATATCTGATTATCAATCAATAAGATACGAATAAACATCAATTTATCAAAGTAGAAAACAAAAAAACTGCCTCAAATTAATGAGACAGCTTCTTTTTTTTATGCTTAGTTTCTTGTGACATAGTTTTACTTTGTACTTTTTTCAATTCTTTATTGGACTAGCTTTGCACCCATGAATAGAAAGACAATTTTAATCATTTTGGCATTTTTTGCTACCTACGTTTTTTGGGGTTCTACCTTTTTGTGGAATAAAATGGCTGTTCAAGAATTACCACCATTAATGATGCCAAGTGTGCGTTTTGCATCTGCTGGGACCATAATTTTTATAATGGCTAGATTATTAGGCTACAGTTTGCGAGTAACTAGAAAACAACTCTTTAACTCGATAATCGTAGGTTTTTTGTTTTTAGCTTATGGAAATGGGGTAATGGTATGGGCATTAAAATATGTTGATACGGGCTTTGCAGCGTTGCTTGCCGCTTTACAACCTTTATTTATTTTATTACTCATGAGGCTGGTGCAGCGTAAAGCTTTGCAATGGAAGTCTGTTGTAGGAGTAGTTTTAGGGTTGACTGGAATGTATATTCTCGTAAGTCAGAAGGAAATTACCACTCAAGAAAATATGGTTTTGGGAATCATAATGATACTTACCTGTATTTTAAGTTGGAGTACGGGCAGCTTATATGTTGCAAAAGCCGACGTTCCTAAGAATTTCTTCGTCTCAACAGGTTATCAAATGCTTACTGCCAGTTTGTTACTCGCTTTAGGAAGTTCGCTTTTTGGTGAAGAATGGAAATCGCCATTGAATTGGAGCTCATCAACTTATATCGCTATGATTTGTTTGATTATTTTCGGTGGAATTGCTGCTTTTACAGCTTTCAACTTCTTGCTTAAGAATATTTCTACAGAAAAGGTCGCCACATCATCTTATGTGAATCCAGTGATCGCTTTACTTTTAGGATGGTATTTTCTGGATGAAGAAGTCACGACTCAATCCATTATTGCTGCCGCAGTGATGCTTACAGGTGTATACTTCATTAATAGCAGGAAAAGAGATAAAAATGATATGAAGCCTGCTCTAAAACCAAGGTAATCTGAGTTTGATAAGAATTGTTTTATTCTCGCTTTCGCGAAAGCGTAACTATAATTATCTCTATAACTCTAGAACTTATTATTTCTTAATATCATAGTATTAGCATTAAATTTGCATCCTTAATTGGAAGCTATGAAAGATCAAAATGACGCTGTTGCAAACGACTCTTCAATGACTGAAGTTGATACGTGTATCGCAACACTTCAAAAGTTCATAGAAGATCCCAAGCAAATTTTTGATCTTCCAGAGAAGCAGCGCATTGCTTTAATAAAAGCAGCTGGACAACTTTCCCGACCTTCAAAAGCAGATTACAAGCGTTCTAAAAAGGACGCCAAAAAAGCAGCTAGAAGAAAAGAAATAGAACGCGATAAACATGCTCGCAAAGAAACTGGTATCAGAAGCGCTCGTGAAGATGTGGTTTTTAAAGCTCCTAAATTACTGGCTGCGGCAGACCTTTCTCAAAAGGAAACTGGCGAACTTTCAACTCCTAGGAACTGCTACGTGTGTAAATCCATGTTTACCAAATTGCATCATTTTTATGATCAAATGTGTATGGATTGTGGTGATTTTAATTATGCAAAGCGATTTCAAAACGCCGATGTTAAAGGTCAGGTGGCCGTAATTACAGGATCTCGTTTGAAAATAGGATATCACATTACCTTAATGCTATTACGTGGTGGCGCGACAGTAATTGCAACTACTCGTTTTCCACATGATAGTGCGTTGCGCTTTTCTCAAGAAGATGATTTTAAAGAATGGGGACACAATTTGCACATTCATGGATTAGACTTGCGTCACATACCAAGTGTAGAGATTTTTTGTAATTATATCGAGCAAAAATATGATCGACTAGATATTTTAATCAATAATGCTGCACAAACAGTACGCAGGCCTTCTGGTTTTTATGCTCATCTAATGCCTAATGAAGAGCTTTCCTTTGAAGAATTACCAGAATTTGCCCAAGAAACACTCACAGATCATTACAATTGCCTAAAAGAGTTACAACTTTTAGCACCTAGTTCATCACCTAATAAAAATATGCCAGTTACCTGGCATGGTCCAGAGCCAGGCATTGGATTGCGCGCTAGTGCAAAACTTTCTCAAATTCCATATAGTTTTGATAAAGCTCTAGTCGCACAAGAAGTATTTCCAGAGGGTGAACTTGATGCCGATTTACAACAAGTTGACCTTAGAAAAACAAATAGCTGGCGTTTAAAACTAGGAGAGATAGAAACGACCGAAATGATTGAGGTGCAACTTGTTAACTCTGTAGCTCCTTTTGTGTTGTGCAATAGACTTTCTGAAATAATGAAGAAAGAAAATACAGGTCAAAAACACATCATCAATGTAAGTGCGATGGAAGGGAAGTTTCATACTTTTCATAAAGAGGACCGTCATCCACATACTAATATGGCAAAAGCAGCCTTGAATATGCTAACACATACCTCAGCAGGAACTCTTGCTAAATATGGTATTTACATGAATGCAGTTGATACCGGTTGGGTAACCGATGAAGATCCTATAGAACTTTCTAAACGTAAACAAGACGTTCATGATTTCCAGCCGCCACTTGATATTGTAGATGGTGCTGCTCGTGTGATGGATCCACTATTTGATGGAATTAATACTGGTAAACACTGGTGTGGTAAGTTTTTGAAGGACTATAAACCTATTAGCTGGTAGGTTGCTTTAACATTAGGATTACAAAGATTAGTATAGTATTAAATAACTTTTCCTTTAAAAAAAGTAATTTGCTTAAAAATTTATGATGCGCAATATTTCTTTTATAATACTATGCTTATTTCTTTCTTTAACGGCGAGTTGTCAAAAAAATGATGATAGTAAAGCTCCCAAAGCTGTTTTAGAAGCTTTTGCTATAAAATACCCTGATGAGCACGATCCAGATTTTGAGCAAGATGCTCATGGTTACTGGGAAGCGCATTTTAAAAAAGACGGAGAAAAGTACCGCGCAGACTTTTATGAAGATGGTACTTGGAGAGAGACCGAGAATTCTATAAAAGATAAAGAAATTCCAAAAGCCATTCAAAAGGCAATCAAGAAAGAATTTCCTGACCGAAAAATCACCGAGGCAGAACATGTAATGAGTGCTACATTAGGTGAATTTTATGATATTGAATTTAAACAGAAAGGTAAAAATATGGATGTCATGTATCGTAAAGATGGTACTAAAGTAAAAGGCAAGTAGTTCTGTTTGCTTTCTACAATTAAATTTCTCTTTTAGGAAGGTGAATTATAAATTCTGTCCATTTACCAACTTCAGAGCTTACACTTATAGTTCCATCCATATGTTCTAAAAGTCTTGAAACTGTTGCTAGACCTATTCCTGTACCTTGTTTTCCATGTCTATCTTCTTCAGCAGCGACAAAAAATAGTTTAAATACAGAGTCTATTTTATCAGTAGGAATCCCACGACCATTATCTTTTATGATAATTTCGTACTCATGCAGGTGATCCTTAAGTGTGATATCTATAATTGTTTGTTCTTTATCACCGTATTTTACAGCATTTGTAACAAGGTTAATTAATATTTGTTTTAACGCTATCTCATTAGTTAATAACGTAGTATCGTTTTCAGGAATGTAGTGAATCTTTGTGCTATCATCTAAAACAGTCATAGAAATAACGTCCTCAATTAAATCTACATAGCTTACGCTATCATATTCATCTGTAACGAGTTCATCACTTCTATAAAACATTAACATACCGTCAATGTAACGGCTCATACTTGTAGAGCTTTCTTTTAAATAGCCTAGGTATTCTTTGGCTTGTTTAGATAATTTTTCATCACCATCATTAAGTAATTGAGTGATCATAATAATGTTAGAAAGCGGTGCTTTTAAATCGTGTGATACGATCCCGGCAAAATCCTTTAATTCATTGTTACGATCCTGCAACTTAATTTGAAGCTTTTCTAGCTCAAAAGTTTTGTATCGTTCTTCAAAAAGGGACATGACTTGTTTTGCCATGGCTTTTAATGACTTGATCTGGTGTTGATCTAATTCTCTAGGTTCATGATCGTAAACACAGAGAGTACCTAATTTATAACCATTACTATCCACTAAGGGAACACCTGCATAGAATATTGCTTTAAAATCGGTCACCAATGGATTTCCTTTAAATCTTACATCTTTACGAGCGTCCTTAACTATCATTATTTCTTCTTCACCGGCAATCGCATGACCACAAAAGGACAACTCCCTTGGTGATTCTGACATATCGATCCCATGTCTAGATTTTAAGAAATTTCTATCCTTATCTATTAAAGTGATAAGTGAGATAGGAGCATTACAAATGCTTGAAATTATAGATGTGATATTATCATAATTTTCCTCTGGCATGGTGTCAAGCAATTTGTATTTTTCAACAGCAGCTTGTCTTTTAGTCTCATTATCAGGTGTAGGAGGAGCAATCATTAATTAGTTTTACGAGTACAAATAAAAAGTATTTATGGTGATTTATAACTATTATTTACCAGAATTATAATCTCTGGCTCAAGGAAATGATATTTTAGGATTCTTATAATTATTTGTAACTGATTCTATATTTTATAGATGCTTTCGCGAAAGCGGAATAATCATATGGCTCATTGTTAAATAAATGCTTTTTTACATAAATTTAGACAAAACCATTCAAGGTAATTATATATTTAAAAAAAGAAATAATGGAATTATCAGAAATTATTGAAGTAGTTATAAAAATCGCAGTCGGAGCAAGTATTTTAAATGTTTGGCTCATAAATCGCAATAAAGATTCTCAGTGGAGAGGTGGCAATGCCAGTAGCATGGAAGAAGAATTCAAAGCTTATGGACTGTCCAAAAACATGATGGTTGTAGTAGGTGCCCTAAAATGTTTATTTGCTGTTCTATTGATTCTATCAATTTACTTTTATGAATTGGAACTTTATGCAGCTTTAGGAATTGCAGCTTTAATGACTGGAGCCATTATCATGCATATTAAAATTAATGATCCTTTGAAAAAGTCCTTGCCAGCAGCTATCTTTCTAGTATTATCATTACTTGTGATTTATATTTAAGTTTAAAGTAATTTGATAAACTTATAGCAAATTAGACAACTTAGAAATAAATAGATAAAAGCAGGCGATGATTTATATATACCATCCTTTATTTTAAGGCGAACTATAAAACCTGCCAGCATGAGAAGAGCTAGTCCAGCTGAGGCAGCTATTCCTATCTTAGTGTAAAATATCCCTGCAATTAATCCCATAGCGCCTATAAGCTGTAAAACACCAGTTAATAGGCGTTGTAAGGTGTTAAGCCCAAATCTAGTAAACTCTAATCTCAAGTGTTTAGAAAATAAACAAGTCGTCCCAAAAAACAGGAATGAAGCGATGGTAAAGTAGAGTAGGAGATCAAAAATTTTCATGCAACTAAGTTACTTCCTTTTCAGTCTAACCTACGTTAATTATATGTTGCAATTAAGTGCTACTTTTCATCAGTTTTTATTGATTTAGCTATGAATTGTATGGTAAAAAACATTAAAGCTATCCATGGAGCACCATGTAAAAAAGTATCCCAATAATCTAGTAATTGCATCCCTTCAGCACCACCGGCGATCCATTTTATTTTTCCCCAGATATGTGGTTCTGGTCTAAATGGTGCTAATCCTAAAGTTAACGATGCTACTAAGGCAAAAAGTATTTTTGTTTTGATACTCATAACTAATAAATGTTATCGCTATTCATAGCGGCAATACGTTGTTGCAAACTAGGATGCGAGTAATGAAACCATACATAGGCAGGATGTGGTGTTAAATTACTTAGACTAGTTTTATTAAGCGTTTTTAAACCACTAATGAGTGGTTCTTTTTTATAGGTAGATTTAGCATAATAATCTGCTTGATATTCAAATCTCCTAGAAAGCAAGCTCATTAAAATCCCAGTAACCGTTGAGATAGGAGAGTAGAGCAGTCCGAAGGCGACTAGTCCTATATGAAACGATGGTATACCAACTCCCAAGGCTTCGGCAAGCACTGTATTGTCTACAAAAATAGAAAATAGCCATAAGGTAAATCCAGTGGTTAAAGTTCCAGCGATCAAGTTGTAAATAATGTGCTTTCTTTTATAATGTCCTACCTCATGAGCAAGCACGGCAACAATTTCTTCTTCACTTAATTGGTCAATTAAAGTATCGTACAAAGTCACGCGTTTCTCACTTCCAAAACCGCTGAAGTATGCATTTGCTTTAGTAGATCTTTTACTGCCGTCAATCACAAATATCTTATCTAGTTGAAAACCTACTGTTTGAGTGTAGGCGCTTATCTTATCCTTTAATGTTCCATCTTCTAGCGGCGCTTGCTTATTGAAAAGCGGAACAAATAACTTAGCATAAAACATATTCATGAACAAAGAGATGGCAAATATCAAGATCCACACATACCACCAGAAATTGTCTCCAGCCCAATTGTAACAAAAAATAATAAGAGCAATAAGTCCACCACCTAAAACGGCTGTCAGTAAATAGCCTTTAATTTTATCTAGAATAAATGTTTTTACGGTTGTTTTATTAAACCCAAATTGTTCTTCAATCACAAAAATTCCATATATGGAAAAAGGAAGTGAAATGATCTCACTTGCGAGCATGATAATTCCAAAAAAGACTAAAGCTACCCATATTTCATGATCTACATAACTTCTTGCAAGCTCATCAACAAATGCAAATCCATCTAAAAACAAGAACACCAAGATTCCTATAAACGAAAACGTACTAGAAATAAGTCCAAATTTAAAGTTGGTCTTTTTATAATCTTGAGATTTTTGATACTCAGCGTCATCATAAACATCTTCTAGTTCTTTAGGAACTGGTTTTGAATACCAAGTATAATTTAAAAAACCTAGAATGCGCTCAAGAAGAAAATCAAATATTAAAATTCCTATGATGGTGTAAAAAATGGTTGTATAAGTCATTCAGCTATAAAATAGTTTATTTAAAATCTCGTTGTCTTTTTGCTTCAAAGATCAAAATTGCGGCACTAACTGACACGTTCATGGAATCAATTTCACCAGACATAGGTATAATAATGTTAGCAGTAGCAGCGGCTCTCAACTCTTCAGAAAGTCCAGTTGCTTCTGTTCCTACGGCGATGGCGCTACCTTTTTTATAATCGATTGCATCATATCGCTCGCTACTTTGCAAAGTAGCCGCATATAAATCTATCGAGGATTTTTTCAAGAAATCAGTTACCTCTTTAGTAGTTCCCATTGCTGTAGGAACAGTGAATACACAGCCTAAACTCGATCTTACAACATTAGGATTATATAAATCTCCAGTAGGATTTGCAATGATTACGGCATCGACTTTTGCAGCATCGGCAGTTCTTAGTAAAGCGCCCAGATTACCAGGTTTCTCAACGGACTCTGCTATGAGGATTAATGGTTGTTCTGTTAATTGTAAATCTGATAGTGATAATGATTTCGCTTTCGCGAAAGCGATACAACCTTCCGTACCACTTCGATAAGCAATCTTTTCGTACACTTCACTGGTCACAGAAATGACTTCTGGTGTGGTATCAATATCTAATTTCTGATACACATCTTGAGGCGTATAATCTTCATTTTCTAGCAAAATGGAACCGCAAACTAACAATTTTTCAATCTCAAAACCACCGCGTACAGCTAGTTGAATCTCGCGATGTCCTTCGATAATAAAAAGCCCTTCTTTTTTACGTGTTTTACTTTTACGTTGTAATTGTTCTACATGACGTACGATCGCATTATGAGGACTAGAAATATGTTTCATGCTATTTAAGCTGCTTTTTCTATCTCTTTTTCAAGGTATTTTTCTTCCATCCAGAAGGTTCCAAAAGGAACAACAGACATCGCAAGGACGATTAATTGGTCTTTAAATTTCCATTTCAGCATTTGACCTACGACTATAGCAACTACCACATAGGCTAGAAATAGAAATCCGTGAGCCATTCCCATAATTTTATTAGGTAATAAAATACCGCCTAAATATTTTAAAGGCATGGTCAAAAATAAAATGAATAAGAAGGAATATCCTTCTACTATAGCTAGGTATTTAAAGAATTTAAGCATTTTTAGTATCTCTTTTATCTTGAAGTGACAAAGGTAATTCAGAATCTCTTCCATAGAGCTTGATTTCCTGAATATCTGCTGGTAAATAGTAACCTTCTTTCATAAGTGCTCTCATAACATTTCCTATTACGCGACCTCGAGTAGTGTTTGCAATACGGCCAAAGTCAAAGGTATCTACCCAAAAGAAGACTTTTAAATTGACCGTACTGGTGGCCAATTCATCTTCAATCACATAATTAACATGTTCCTCATCAGTAACGACTTTTGGATCTGCATTAAGAGCTTCCATGATGGTGGCTTTGGCGCCGTTGATATCATCATCATAATCAACACCTACAATAAAATCCCATCTAAAGAAACCGTCTTCAGTATAATTAGTAACTGGTGTGGTGATCACGTCAGAATTAGGAATGTAAACATCTTTACCATCAAAGGTCTTCAATTTTGTATGACGGAACCCTAATTCTTTAATTCGGCCAAAGTTATCGCCTATTTCTACTGTATCATTTACATTAAAAGGACGATTAAAACTTAAAATTATTCCGGCAATAAAGTTCTGACCGATGTCTTTAAAAGCAAAACCTAGAACTACCGCACTTGCACCTGCAGTAGCAAGAATTCCAGCACTTATATCGCCTAAACCAGCCGCTCGCAATGCAATCATGATAAAAATAATGATAAACATGACACGTATCGCCTTGCCTAAAAAGCGACTCATTAGCGGATCTTTGGTTCTAAAACGCACACTTTTACGAGTAATATTCCCTAAAAGTGTCGCAATAAGAATTCCTAAAATTATGATCGCAAGCCCTAAACCTAGTCTAGGTATGAACGCAATAAATTGTTCGTAGTAAGAAACAGTAGTTTCTGTAATCGTTTGAGACAGATCAACATCTTCTGGTTGGGATGGTAAAAGCATTTTATGGTTTTAATGTAAAGATAAATTGTAGCGTAAATCTTTATGTTAAGCATTAATTAAAAACTTTATAATAGAAAACTCTCATGTATTTTTACGGCATGAAAGAAAACCAACCATCTATAGCTATCATAGGAGCTGGAGTAAGCGGTCTTACAGCGGCTATCACATTGCAAAAAGCAGGTTATCAAACCACTATTTATGAAGCCAACTCCTTTGTAGGTGGTCGCGTGCATAGTGATGTTTCTAGATCTCAAATTCTTGATCACGGCTTTCAAGTCATGCTGGACGCTTATCCTGCAGTTCAAGAGTTTCTAGATGTAGAAGCGCTCAAATTGAGAAAATTTGTTCCTGGTTCTATCGTCTTCAAAGATGGTAAAAAATACCGTTTAGGCGATGCTTCTAGAAATTCAAGTTTTTTATGGAGCACCATTGTTGCTGGAGTAGGAAGTATAAAAGATAAATGGCTGGTGTTCTCGCTTTCGCGAAAGCTGAAACAAAAATCGGTTCAAGAGATATTTTCATCTCCTGAGGTAACAACCTTAGCTTACCTTCAAGACTATGGTTTTTCGGCTAAAATGATCAATAGTTTTTTCAAACCATTTTATGCGGGAATCTTTCTTGAAACAGAACTTGCTACCAGTAGCAGAATGTTTGAATTTGTATTTAAAATGTTTACCGAAGGAAACGCGACGATTCCAGCGCAAGGAATTAAAGCCATTCCAGAGCAATTAGCTGCTCAATTACCTAAGGAATCGCTGATTTTGGGCAAGAACGTGTCTTCTATAGTTGGTAATGAAATCACCTTTGAAAACGGAGAAAAAGCAACGGCCGACTTTACCATAATCGCTACGCCTGCAGGAAAATTAGTTCCTAATCTGGCAAATCAAGAGCAAAACTGGCATCAAGTAACGGTTCTTTATTTAGATACCGATCATACAGGTTTTGACGAGGCTATCATTGGACTTGTCACAAACGAAGATTCTTTGATCAATAACTTCCATTTTCTTCAAGACGTTTTTGATGATCATAAAAACATCATTAGTGTTTCAGTGGTAAAAAAGCACACATTGAACAACGAGCAATTAACCGAGCGAGTAATTAAAGAATTAAGAGAAGAAACAGATATCAAAGCAAGCAGCTTGATTAAAATGTTTCACATCAACAAAGCTTTACCACAATTAAATTCACTCAACAATTGCATGCATCCTACAGAAACCCAGCTTACTGAGCATGTTTTTCTAGCTGGTGATCACTTAAGTAATGGATCGCTTAATGCCGCCATGCTCAACGGAAAAGCCGCAGCACAAGCGGTGATGAGTAAAATAGATGGAAGTGTTTTGTTGTAAAGGATTTAGAAATATTTTAGTAGCACAAGAGTAGATTTGGAGACTTTATAAACGTTCTCCATAATAAAATATAAATCACTTAATATTTCTTCTTGATTTCCTTCTTTTTTCGGATGATATATTTTATTGAAATTAACGGTTTCTACAAAATCCTGATTTTTACTAAAACCAAGAGTTTCTGAATAGGGAAGATCAATATTATCTATGGAGAAATTTAATTCTCTTAGATAGGTTTCACTCATGATTTCACAATAGAATTCTCTTCCTTGCTTGATTTCTGTAACTAAATACTGAACGTAATAAGAATTAAATTCTACAATAACTGTTCTATAAATAGGATGCTCAAATAGTATCTCCAGTAATTCTTTTTCAAATTCCTCTTGCCTTTCTAATAAATCAAAGCTTTTATGAACTTCTGTAAGTTTACGAGATGACTTACCTATGTAAGCCAATACAATTGCTGTAATAATTAAGACTCCCGCAATGATACTAGCAATCATTTCTTCTCCACCCATTCTAAGAATTCATCCACATCCACGATAGACCAACTATGCGGATTTCTAGTTCCATCGCTACGGAAACCTTTGTTTTTAGTTTGTATGAGTTCTACATTTTCCCAGCCACTTTTGTTCAATAAAGCTGCAGTTTTTTGAATGGTGTAGGCATTGCTGCTTTCAAAATCAACTTGTCTTGTTTCTTTAAGCCACAAGGTATCTGGCTCCGTGTAAAAAAGCAGACTTTCGTTTTTTAAATATTTGATGTTCTCAAAATTGTCGGTTTTCAAAGTTACAGGAGATACTTCTTGAATATTATCCAGTACGGTAGTTGTACCTTTAAAATTGTTTTCAAATAGGTCTACTAGAAATTTAGGTTCGGCTAGTCGGCGTTCACTAAAATCTGTTCTTAGTACATCTTTTTTAGAACTTTCGTACAAGGCATACAAATCAATGGGAGAATCTATTATAAATGTCTTGTCTGGTGCAACTTTGGATTCGGTTTTATGAAGATGATTAGCAAGCATTAGAGAAGTAGAACCACCTATGGACATGCCGCCCATGATAATATGATCTGTCGGTAATTGATGATCTTCAACAGCTTTTTCTAGCAAAGAAGATAGTGCTGTTGTGGTGGATTCATCTAGATATAATCTACCAAAGTTCATTAACAAAACAGACATACCTTGACTTGTCGCTTTGTCTAATATTTTAAAATCGGCTTTAGTTTCCTGAGATGTAGTTCCGCCACCAGGAAAAACGATCAATAATTTTGTCGATTTTTTTACTTTGTGTAATTCATAATCTTCAGTGGAGATGATTTCAACGTTCACTGGATCTTTAGGTGTATCTTCTTTTTTCTCTTTGCAACTGATACAAATTAGGAGGATAATGAATAGAGTTCTTTTCATAGTGTTTGTAAAAAGAGAAATTTAGTTATAATAAATGAATCTCACTTTGAACGTGAGTGAATTTAAAGACCGGAATTGTTGCAAGAATTTCATTCCGATTAGTAAAAACATAAAATCAAATTGTTTAAACGTAAGAATTCAAAGGAACAAATAGCTGGATCACTTGTAAAACTGTTAAGAGAAAATGTAATATTGCAATCTTAAAAATTTAACACATGTCAGAACTGCTTAAACAATTGGAAGAACGATCAGGAAACGCTTGCGAATTATGCGGCGCAACAGATAGTCTAGAGCAAAAAGTTCACCTAGACGTTTATGAAGTGCCCGATTCTCCTAAAAACGTAAAAGACACATCTATTCTAGCTTGTGAGACTTGTAGAACGCAGCTAGAAGATGAAAGCCTAGTAGATCCTAATCACTGGCGAGCGCTCAATGATTCTATGTGGAGTCCAGTTCCTGCGGTTCAAGTTGTGGTATATCGTATGTTAGACCAATTAAGACCTCACGGCTGGCCGGTAGATCTCATCGATATGATGTATATGGAAGAGGATACCAAACAATGGGCTGAAGACGGTATCCAGCGCGGTCCAAAAATCATTCACAAAGATGTAAACGGTAATATTTTACAAAGAGGTGATAGTATCGTTTTAATTAAAGATCTCGACGTAAAAGGTGCTGGTTTTACCGCAAAACGTGGTACGCCAGTACGCAACATTACTTTAGTTTATGATAATGCTGGTCAAGTGGAAGGTCGTGTAAATGGTATTAACATTGTCATTCTTACGGAATACGTGAAGAAAACCTCTAAGGACGAGTAAAAGTTATTTAGAAGTTGGCTCAGAAATGAGTCCTTTAAAACTAGAATTACTAGGCAATTCATAAAGTTCTAGATTAAAATATGGAACTGCGGCAATCAGGTGATCAAAAATATCGGCCATGATGTACTCGTAGTTTTTCCATCGTTTATCACTACTGAAGGCATACATCTCGATAGGAATTCCATGAGCCCCTGGCGGTAGTTGTCGTACCATAATCATCATGTCTTTATTCACACCAGAATGATTCTCTATATAAGTTTGCATGTATTTTCTAAAGACACCTATGTTAGTTAAATTTCTACCATTGATGAGTGCTGCTTTGTTGATTTCGTTGTTCTCGTTAAAGGAATTAATATCTGCTTGACGGGATTCTAAATAGCTACTGATAAGTTCTATTTCTTTTAACTTATCTACTTCATTTGAAGTTAAATAAGATATGCTATCTAATTTAATACTTAAGGCACGTTTGATGCGTCGACCACCAGAATTTTGCATGCCTCGCCAGTTTTTAAACGAGTCAGAAATCAATGCATAAGTAGGAATGGTAGTGATAGTCAAATCAAAATTTTGAACCTTTACCGTAGATAAATTGATCTCGATCACATCACCATCGGCGCCATATTTTTCAAAGGTGACCCAATCACCTATACGCACCATATCGTTTACCGAAACTTGAATACTTGCGACAAAACCTAGAATCGTATCTCTAAAAACAAGAATGATAATAGCAGATGCCGTTCCTATAGTCGTAACAAATTTGATGAACTCGATTCCTGTAATGATCGCAAAAGCCGATAATGTCCCTATGATCCATGCAAAAATCATAAATACCTGAATGTAGCTATCTATAGGCTTGTCATTAAATCGTGGTAAGGTTTTAAAGTAATCCTTAAACGTACCTAGAATACTTCGTACAATCCACAATGTTAGAATAATACCAAAAACCTGCAGTCCTTTTTCTATCAAATTTTCTACATAAGGAAAATCTACCAAGACTTGCGGTATAAATTCCAAAACCAGTAGTAAAGGCACAATATGCGCCACATTACGCGGCACATTATTCTGAATCAGTAAATCATCAAAGTTGGTTCTCGTTTTACCAGCAAACCGAGCAAAAACACCTATAATAATTCTTTTAATCACGACGTCCAGCAATAGTGCTAGGATCAATAAACCAATGAGTAGGGCAGCGGCATTGAGGTAACCAGCAGTAGCTTCCGAAACGCCTGTTTCAATCAAATAATCATATAATATATGTTCGATTTTCATAGAAAAACTAGATTCATTTAGATATCGTAAGATGAAATACAAAAATAAGGTTCTGTTGATAGATAAGTTATTTTCAGATCGTGTTTCTTTCTAAGTGTTTATGTTATCTCGCTTTCGCGAAAGCGGAATTATCATCCATCACACCTATTTAATTTATCATATCAGAAGAATACCGAGCCAAAAATACCCTAAAAGCAAACTGTCTAAAAAACACAAACCAATTAGCTTGATATTCTACTTTTTAGACAGTTTTAAATTCGTAAGAATTGGTCTATCTAGACGCGTCGTTGCGTTCTAGGTTGTTGTTGCGCTCGCCGCCTTGACTGTGGATTTTATTCTCCTCGTCATTTAGGCCGTTAGGACCATTTCCTTTTTTGGCTTCATTTCTTCCAGGAATATCAAGGTCTTTACCAGCAAAATCAACTTTGTCTTTTCGGTTTCTCAGCAACTCGTCAGAGCTGGCATCGCTGTGTAAATGCGCATTATCTTGTCTCAGCAAGTCTTTATCTTCCTTTGTAATTTCAGGATTGTACTTTAAATCTTTGTCGTTTGTGCTGTTATCTTTCTTCATTTTCTTTGTGTTTTTCTTAAAGATAAACAACACAGTAGAAAAAAGCGTCCAATTAACGTAATCACAACAAGAGTTAACAAGAGTTTTGTATTTATAGACCTGTTCCCGCTATTCTTCTTCCATAGCGTGCGCTAGAACGTCTTCTTGCTCCAGTTGATCATCCATATCGTTGCGAGTAGGAACAGAATCCTTGATCGCTACAAAAGATTTTAAACGTTCCATATCTTCTTCTTCGCCAGTAAAATATGGGAATACATCCACAATAGGAGACTCTGCAATGGCAGGAATGGTGTATTCTCCCATCGTGTCCTTCATGGTGCTTACCGTGTTATCAAAGGCTTCTTTAACATCGTTTGCCTGAACGAGCAAGTACATATTGGTCTTACGTTCTTTGCCGCTTTCTTCGTCAAAGGCAATCAAAGACACACGAGATTTGAACCATCGATCTGTATTCTCAAAAGGATGGATCTCAGCAAAGTTGGCTACTTTGATATTGGTTATTTTAATTTCCTCATCGTCTGGCAAGTAGGCTGCCATTTCTTGCGTGATTCTACTTTCGGCCTCTGTATAAGAAATCGCATCTACTAAGAAAGGTTCTGTTTTGATTTTATGAGTACCGCTTGCCTCATCAAATTTTCTATATTTTACTTTACACTCATACCAGGTTGCGCTCATCGTTTTATTTTTTAGGACGGTAAATGTAAAGGGAAAGTGGTGGTGGTTTTAAAGTTTTTTAGTAGAGATATTCACAATGGAGGTTTTGGGGTTCGAGTAGGTTTCTGTTTTTACTATCGTTATTTAATAATTAGATCACAGGTCAAACGAACAAATGATATTCTATTTAAGTTTAATTTAAGGCTGCGTAATTGTCGATTTTATTAAATATTCAAAAATAACTGATCATTGTAGTTGACAAGATTAATCTTTTTTAATAAAATTATAAACTATTTCATAACTTACAAATTATAGAATATGAATGCATGAAAATTGATTTAAATGAATATGAACAAGATGATCAGGATAGATATAATAGGATCAAAGAGTTGACTAAGGATGATTTGTCTAGAATTAGCCCCAAGTGGGCTTTTGGAAAAAATCATCTTAAATGTACTGACCCTAAATTTTTTCCAGATAGCGATTATGTAATAATACAACTTAACTTACCCAAATTAATCTCATCAACGAATTTTATTGAACTAAACCCAAACAAACTAATAACGGATGATATAAATGATTTTAGATATGTAGAAATAATTGAAAGATGGAAAATTGGTTTATTCATTGATCCACCTATTATCTCATTAGCAAATAACGAAGAAAAGATCAGGATTATTGATGGTCGACATAGAACAATTGCCGCCTATCTTACTGGAGCAGAAATGATTCCAGTTGCAGTTCATAAATCTTTCAATATTGAGAGATTAGAACATTTAAAGTAAGAGATAAACTAATGCATAATTATTGAAAAATATCTTAGACGAGATATAATAAATTATATATTTGATTTTAAAATAAAAAGAAATACCAACTATAATGAGTGATTTTCCAGGAATTGGTCGTAAAAGACCTCAGTTAAATGTATCTTATAAAAACCTTTTTTTAGATACAAATAATCCTAGGTTACCATCTAAGATTCAAGGTAAATCAGAGGCAGATTTAATAAAGTATATAAAAAAAGCTTATTATTTAGAGGAACTTGCCCAGTCAATGTCTGTTAATGGATATTTAGATGAAGAACCTTTAGTAGCAATACCAAATAAATTACCTAAGAAATTTGAAGCGATTGCTGAAAATGAATTGAAACATAATCAAGATTATTTAAATTTTATAACAAATGATACAACTACTTTTACCGTAGTAGAGGGAAATAGAAGGTTAAGCACTGTAAAACTCCTTCTTTCAGGTGGTTTTCAAAATTACACTTCATCTAGCCAAGCAATCAGAGAAGATTTAGAAATTTTGCCAGTAATAATTTATCCAAATAAGGATAGTGTACTTACATATTTAGGCGTACGCCATATTAACCCAGTTAGAAAATGGGGCGCTTATGAAAAGGCTAGATATATTGCTCAAATGATAGAGCAACATGGTATTTCGATTGATGAAGTTCAAAAACGAATTGGGGATACTTCGAATTCAGCAAGAAAAACTTATACATCATATAGACTTATAGAAATTATGGAAGATGAGTATAGTTATGATAGTCAAGATTCTAAAGAAAATTTTTCTTTTCTTATGCTAGCTACAGGACAAGGGTCTATCAAAAGATATATTGGTTTGCCTGAAAAATGGAACGATATTGATCCAAATAAAATTATTACCAAAGAAAATTTAAAAAAATTAAAAAGAGTTTTTCGATGGATCTATGGTGATGGTGATAAATTATCAGTAATCACAGAATCTAGGGACATTACAAATAAACTAAGTCCTGTATTAAACTTTGAAGAAGCTACTAAATATCTAGAAGAGTATAATGATTTAGAAGGAGCATATGATAGAAGTGATGGCGATGACCTTTTACTTAATAAATATTTTGCAAATGCAATAAAGTATCTGGATAAAGCTTTTCTTTTGATTGTTGACAATGGTATTACAGATGAGGGAAGAGTATATTTTAGTAAAATCAGAAAAAGAATTAAATCCATAAAAAATAGTCTTAGAAATGAAGATTGAATTAAAAAATTTCACTTCATTAAAGGCAATTTGTGACTGGATAGAATTATGTGTTGCAATTAATGGAGAAATTACTAAATCAGAGGTAGATCACTTTTTGAATAACAATAATTACTTTAGAGACACAGAAGATTACATTGACTCCATGTGGCGAGAACTAAAAATCCGGAATCGTAGGTACAACGATGTAACACCGATGGAAATTGATGGTGTTTCAGTAACATCCAATTTTAATTGGAAAGATTGTCCAGAATATGTTTTAATGCTAATTTTAAGCCTAGAGGGGAATGGCTGGGAAACTCAAAATACAGCTGTTATTTTTGAACGAATCTGTAAAGAGGTTTTAGAAGAGTACATTGGAGGTCAAGCCAAAGTAGTAGGTTTTCCGCAAAAGGTAAGTGTAAAAGAAATTTGCAAAGATATTGAGGAAGATTACATACAAGAATTGCCTAAAAGATATAAAGATAGAAAATTAGATGTAGTAGGTTGGAAAAAAATTGATAGCAGGAAGAATAAGCTTATGATACTGATGCAATGTGCAGCTGGAAATGACTGGAGAGGAAAAACTACTGAATTACAGCCAGAAGTATGGAGAGATTATATACGTTTTGCATGCAGTCCAACAAGGGCATTTGGTTTTGTGCATGTAGTAGATGATGAACTGTTTTTCGAGACTGGTAAAGAAGGAGGGATTGTCTTCGACAGATTACGCATTTTTAGATATTTAATCAATAAAGATGAAATACTAGACGCGTCTCTTCGTAGTGATGTTATTGAATGGTGCAATGAAAGATTAACCTTAATAGCAAGTTAATGAAGTTTATAGATTTATTTGCTGGTTTGGGAGGATTTCATGTAGCATTGGAAAAATTAGGTCACGAATGCGTTTTCGCAAGTGAGAAAAAAGAAAATTTAGCTAATCTTTATGCTGAAAATTTTAGTATCGAGGTGAATAGAGATATAACTAAAATTAAAATTTCTGAAATTCCTAAATTTAATATTCTGTGTGCCGGATTTCCATGTCAACCTTTTTCAAAGGCCGGAGATCAATTTGGTTTAAATGATAAAAAGAATGGAAACCTCTTTGATAAAATAGTTGAAATCTTAGATTATCATAAGCCTGAGTATTTTATACTTGAAAACGTAAGAAACCTTAAAAGTCATGATAATTTTGCGACGTGGAAATATATTAAAAACAAACTCGAAAAATCACTTGGATACACTATCGATGATAAGATAATGTCACCACACAACTACGGCATTCCTCAACATAGAGAAAGAATTTTTATTATTGGTTCTAGAACTGGCTTGAACCATTTTGAATGGCCAAAATCCTCAAACTCTACCGATTCTATTTTTAACTTTTTAGAAAAGAATCCAACCAACGCAACTAAATTAGAATCTGAAAAAATGGAAGTTCTTAAGTTGTGGCAGGAATTTATTGAAAAAATTCCTCCAGAAGATAATCTTCCCAGTTTTCCTATTTGGAGTATGGAGTTTGGAGCAACTTATCCATTTGAAAAAGAAATACCATTTAGAGCTTCGTCAAATGCATTGGGAAGAAGTAAAGGTAAGTTTGGTATACCTTTAAAAGGAATGACAAGAGAGGAGAAGTTTCAAAATCTACCTAACTATGTTAAAAAGAATCAGGTGGATGAAAAGGGACATAATATTCAATTTCCTAATTGGAAAAAGCATTATATAAGAAGTAATAGAAGTTTTTATAAAAAATATGAAAAGGAATTAGCACCAGTTGTTGAAAAAATACAAAAATTGGGGGTTTCAAGTTGGCAAAAATTTGAATGGAATGTTAAAGGAGGTGAAAGGGATTTGTCAAAATATATTATTCAGTTTAGAGGTTCTGGTGTGAGAGTCAAGAAAACGGATTTTTTCCCTTCCTTGGTAACAGTTAGTACTCAGATACCAATTTTATCATGGGAAAATAGATATATAACTCCAAGAGAAGGAGCCAAAATTCAGTCGTTGAATGGTATAAAACTACCTGAAAATCTTGGTAGTTGCTTCAGTGCTCTTGGAAATGCAGTAAATTCGAAATTAGTTGAATTAATAGCTTTTAATTTAATAATAGATGATGAAAACCCAAATCTAAAAACTAAATTAAATTCAATAAAGGAAGTATTCGAATCAAATATTCCTGTGCTAAAATAATTGTGGCACCTAAAACCTATGCTTCATCTCTAGACTACTTCCTGCATCTAACAACTTATGAAACTCTTTGATAATAGAGAAGTCGGCTAGAATGGCGTTTGAGGCTAAGATTCCTGCAACTCCAGTTTTTAGAATATCATTTACATCTTCTGTAGTAATCCCACCAAAACCTAATAAAGGTGTTTCAGTTTCTAATGCGTTTGCGATAGCAGCAAAACCATCGATGCCTAAAGCTTTTTGAGAGGCTTGTGAGCTTTTAAATGGTCCTAAAGCGATGTAATCGACTTCTTTCTTTATCAATTCCTGACATTCTTCTAAAGTGCTGGCAGCAGCACCTAGACTTTGCCATGCTAATAGTTCTTTGCGCACTAGAGTAGGAGACGCATCTTTTTGATCTAGGAAAACGCCATCTGCTTTTAGTTGTATGGCAAGTTTATAATCGGTTTTTATAAATAAACGCGTTTGAAAATGTGAGGTGATGTTGTGAATTTCTTCTGCTAGTGGTAATCGCTCGCTTTTAGCAATGTGTTTTAAATCCAGTTGCACGGCTTCGATTCCAGAGCTGCAGGCTTTCTGGATGTGTTCTTTGTGTGCTGCTGCAGTTTTGGCATTGGAGATAAAATGAAGCTTTGGGATCATAGAAATCAATATTAGACTGTAAAAATAACTCATTGCCGTAAAGAAGTATGGAGCTTTTCTATTCGGTTGCCAAGTCCATTTTTTGGTTCAGTAATTCTACATTAAAATTTATTTTTGCGTTTAATGCCTTGAACACTTTCAAAATTGTTTCAAATCTTGCATCGGTCAAATTATTTTCAATTTTTGAGATTTGAGCTTTTTTAACGCCAATCAATTCTCCAAGCTGCGATTGAGTCAATTTACGTTCTTTTCGAGCTTGTTTAATTGCTTCACCAATTAAGTCAAGTCGCAATTCATTTTCGTAGGCATTTCTTTCATTAGTGCCTTTTTTTCCAATGTATTTGTCTTTTGCTTGTTCCAGTGTGTATGTTTTCATCGCTTCTTGTTTTTACTGTCAAAATATTTATTCATTAGTTCAGTCGCTTTATCAATTTCTTTTTTTGGTGTTTTCTGCGTTTTTTTAACAATTCCGTGAGTTGCAATGACAATGGTTACTTTATTGTCCGTTTTGTCCCAGAAAGCAAAAAGACGGTACTGCTTTTTATTGTATAACGTCCTAAATTCCCATATATCTGAATTCAGTTTTTCAAAAAGCGTGTTGTCGGTTATAACTTTCGCTTTGTCAATATTGAAAAGGATTTTCTCCCGAGCTTTTTATAAATATGGTGTAGAAAATCAAAAACTTCTTTAAAAAACTCAACTTTAAATTTTTCAGTCATTCAAAAACTCATTTGATTCAAAGATAAAAGTTTCCTTTTTAGTAAACAAATTAAAATTATGAACATATGTAAGACATATAAATCAGCATAAGACACTAATTCATTTAGCAAACCTATCTTATCAAAGTAGTAAAGAAGTTGGATAATGCACTTTATTCTGTTTGGAAAGCTCGTAAGCAAGTCTTTATATGAATTTGGTTTGAAAATATGCCGCCTGAATTGAGGAATGTGGTAGTTGTGATTCCGCTTTCGCGAAAGCGATATTCTAATCAAAATTTCTATGAAAACGAGGAATTTGAAAACTATCAAAAGATCTTAACCTATTGAAAGGTAAACTCTTGTAAAAATACTCAATCATAAAATGGCGAAATATACTCATGTATAAGAGGTAGTAATAGTCTTACTTTGTTAGATCGCCCATCAATTTAAACCAACTTTTTTAAAAAAATTATATGAGTTATTTATCCTTTCATCCAGAACATGAACCGTCACAAATAGACCGTAAAAAGACAGGGAAAGCACGCAAAGCGTTCTCAGAATGGTTGATAGAAAACTACGGTACTGACTACGAAAAAAGCTTGATGCAACAGCGTTCTTTAAAAATGGCGCCTGAAGTAACTAAAGCTATAACAACTGACGCGATTCAAAAACCTTTAGTAGGAATTATAGGTGGTGGTTTTGCAGGATTGTATGCTGGATTGATTTTACAGTCCTTAGGAATCGAATTTGAACTTTTTGAAGGATCTGATCGAGTAGGAGGACGCATTGACACCTGGTATTCCACAAAATATGATGCCAATGATAAAAATAAAGCCGGTCTTTATGGAGAAGTAGGCGGAATGCGCATCCCTCAATTTTCTGAAGATATGTTACCAGTGCAACAGTTGACACTTGCAGTAAATGCGGTGCTCCAACGCAATGGTATGAATGATAAAATGCTCAACTGGAGAAAATTTTATTACAGCTCACCAGAGCAACGCATGCGTTACAATAATATGGAAAAGCCTATCATGGCGCAAGATGCTACGCTGGACACGCTCAATTTTGATAGAGAACAAGGTGGCGACATTGCAGAAGTATGGATGACAGCAGTAAAGCCTAAGGATGGACCAGCTTACTTGCCTATCAACAAAATTTTAGATAAAGTCAATGAGCCATTTATTAAGAAAATCAATCAGTCATTTTCTGATGGTTTTAAGATGCTCATGGATTATGATAACTATTCCATGTGGGCTTACTTGACTAATGTTTTTGAGCTAAAAGATCTGGATGAATATTATGATCCGGCAATGGGTAGTAAAACAGATCATTTACCTTATAATGTGGCGAGTTACCTAGAAACATTGAACGTAGGAACAGGAATGTATTCGGTTTCTTTTGTAGAAATGATTCTGGCTACTTATGATTGGGATGGAAGTAAAAACTCTTACGATCCTACAGATCCTAATATTTATATGGTAACCCTAGATAAAGGAATGCAGCATTTTCCTGATGCTTGTAAAGAAGTATTGAATCTGGAAGATGGAGTTTTACCAGACGACGGAAATAGAGCTCAAATTTTAGTAGGTATGATTTCTGGAACAAATGGTAAAAAAGGCTATTCACCGGATAATCTAACACCAGCTGCAGAGCCACCAGAAACGGTTCCTCCAGCTCATGCCGGCGATCCTGTCAAAGGCAAGCCTTCTTATAAAAGAGAACGTGTGCATATGAATCATCGTGTTTCTGGAGTGACTTATGATCCAAAGTTATTTAATGGTCAAGGCGGCATGAATATGCGAATCAAGCATAAAGGTGAATCAATTGAAAAGCAATATCCTTATGTAATCAGCACTTTGCCTAATGGCGCTTATTTAAATGGAGAGAAAGACAGCAATTTCTTTGAAGGATTGTCTTTTAGTAAAGCAAGAGCAATAAGAGAATCTAATTATATGCCTTCCTTTAAAGCATTTATCACGTTTACACAGCAGTTTTGGGCGATTCTTGGGAAAAGACAAGATTCTGGTTTAGGAGTAGGGACTTCAGACCGGTCTAATAGACAGATCGTGTATCCTTCTTATGGATATAAATCTGAAAGTGGTGTATTGCAAGTCTATTGCTGGGCACAAGATGCAGAGCACATGGGAGCTCTGACCGATGAAGAACGTGTTAATGAGTGTTTAAAAGGAATCCAATTCTTATATCCAGAAATAGATATTTACCAATTCTTTGCTGGTTACAAGCCAGAGGAAACGACTAAAACTTGGTTTTGGGATAATCATGCTAATGGTGGAGCTTTTGCTTTATTCAAGCCAGGCCAATTCAAGAATTTGTATCCTACGCTTTTGACACCAGAGTTTGAAGGTTCTTTATTGCTTGCCGGAGAATGTTGTTCTGTGCATCATGGCTGGATTGTTGGAGCGCTTGATTCGGCTTACAATGCAGTATTGAACATCTTAAAACAAAATGGCGCCGAAGATAAAATTCGTCAAATGGAACAAACTTGGGGTTCTTTATCTAGTCCAGATACTGCGCTTCAAAAGATGCAAATGATAAGAGAACATGCATAATACTTGTGCTGATTTATATTCAACTTTAAGAAAGAAGCAAATAAAAAGTGGCAGGCATAATGATAAAATACAAACTCGAAGCGATGAATATATACAAGTGATAATTGCTATTCTTTTTAGTTTTTTGCAACCTATAGATGATAACGAGCATTACAATAGGCGCGACAAATACAATGTAAAGTGCGCCTAATGTTGAAAGTGCAGACCATATATCAGCGAGTTCTGAAAGGATTATTAATAATAAACCACCGTAATTAAAGAAAACGGCTATCAATTCAAAAATAGGAGGTTTTTGAATTCCTCGATGATTCATAGATACTACTACTTTTATAAAAGCGAGTATGCCTGTTATAGGTGCTAAAATAAAGAGGCTTACTAGCAAGAACTTCATAAAATGAGTTGATTTATTATAATAACGTGAGTTCGTTGTAAAAAAGTTTGCAATGTATATCAATCAATTAAATAATAAATAAAGAGTTGAGAGGTCAGTTTGAGCATTTCGACTATCGCTCAGTGTAAACTTAAGTCGAAAACGAGTAATAATGGCAAATTTATAAACAGTCTCGACTGCGCTCGACTTGACTAATTCGTTAATAATTGAAGATCAGTAATTTTATTCGAACCTTAAATCGAACTGATGTTATGACAGATAGTGAAATGGGCGAATGCTTAAAGTCGTTTAGTAGAAAAGCCTAAAATTAAAATTCGGCCCAATAATTATTTAGTGATAAAAAAAGCGCTTTCTAATTAAAGAAAGCGCTTAAGTTAACTATTTCAGGAATTTCTATCCTAAATATGACTTAAGGATTTTACTTCTTGAGTTTTGACGTAATCTTTTGATACCTTTTTCTTTAATCTGGCGCACGCGCTCACGAGTTAAATCAAAAGTCTCACCGATTTCTTCTAGACTCATAGGTTGTTGATTTCCTATACCGAAGTAAAGAGAAATCACGTCTGCTTCTTTTTGAGATAGCGTTTCTAACGCACGAGTAATCTCTAGTGTAAGAGATTCATGCAATAGCTCTCTGTCAGGATTAGGAGACTCACCACTACGTACAACGTCGTAAAGGTTAGAAGTCTCTCCTTCTTTAAGAGGCGCATCCATGGATACGTGACGACCAGCATTCTTAAGGGATTGCTTTACATCGCTTACCGTCATGTCCAGTTCTTTTGCAAGTTCTTCTGGTGATGGTGGACGCTCATGCAATTGCTCAAGATGAGAAAAAGCCTTATTAATCTTGTTAATGGAACCGATCTTGTTCAATGGAAGACGCACGATACGTGACTGCTCTGCTAGTGCTTGTAAGATGGACTGGCGTATCCACCATACCGCGTAGGAGATGAATTTAAAACCACGTGTCTCATCAAATCTTTTTGCAGCCTTTACGAGTCCGGCGTTACCTTCATTTATGAGATCGGGAAGTTTAAGCCCTTGATTTTGATACTGCTTTGCAACAGAAACTACAAAACGTAAGTTTGCGGTGGTCAACTTCTCAAGAGCTCTCTGATCACCTTTCTTAATGCGCTGTGCCAGTTCCACTTCTTCCTCTGCAGTGATCAAGTCAATTTTAGAGATGTCTTGTAGGTACTTATCCAGCGATTTTGATTCACGGTTTGTAACCTGTTTGGTGATTTTGAGTTGTCTCATTTAAATAATAAAGATTAAAAAATTAATGACCTGACAGCTTTTGTCAGATGTATTATACATAGCAAAAATCATACCAAAGCTACTCTTTCTGACATATGATCAGACTAGTAATAGTGCGACATTCACTACATTTTATAAGTCGGTAAAAATATAAAACTGTTACAAATGAAGTAACGTAAAAGTTAGCATAATGTTATACAATTGAGTAAAAAGCCTATGATTTAAGGGAATAAAGACTCCACATTATTTTTAAAAATTTCTAAGAAAAGGGATGTGGCTGGTCTTTTTCCCGCTTTCGCGAAAGCGGAATCTCAACAATCTTACTTGAAATAAATTAATAATAAATAGAGAAAAACCTGTCAGACCAATAAATAATAGAAAACATGACAAATAAATGTCAGACAAAACAGTACGACTCTCATCCAATTGCTTTGCACTAATCGACGCTGTACTTTTCTATCGGTTGGGTCTTTATCAATTTTTTCATGAAACGGAATAAAAATAGAAAAGGTGAGCAACCAATTCAAAATAATAAGACCTAGAGCAATGATCTCTAAATAATGATAACTAGCAGTGTTGATCAATAGATAGGACGCTAATGCAATTTGTGCAATCATCAACGGAGCTACAATAACAGTAATTCGCCCTGTATAAGTCAAATGCCATTTTCCTAAAGAATGACTCTCATAACGAAGGAAACTAGGGTAAATGATAAGCTGTACCATCCAAATAAGAACAATAAGCCCAAAATCAATCAATAACTGAATTAATGGTAAATTGCTCATAATTTAGATATTTTCCATGCCCAGTACATCAACAATGGATGTATTACAATTAACCTGAAATATCCTATCCATTCTGGAATACAAAGGTCGCCAGCGCAACTTCCTAACTGAATAAAATATACATGAGAAATAATAAAGGCGGCCAGCATAGCAATTGCTAGATAGCCAGCAAACTTTCTTGTAGCAGGAAACAATGCTAGTAGTGCAACCGCTATTTCTACAGCTCCAGCTGCGTAATTGAGAAGTGTTTT
Source organism: Nonlabens dokdonensis DSW-6 (assembly GCF_000332115.1). Lineage (NCBI taxonomy): Bacteria > Pseudomonadati > Bacteroidota > Flavobacteriia > Flavobacteriales > Flavobacteriaceae > Nonlabens > Nonlabens dokdonensis. The sequence continues at coordinate 3,432,850 of NC_020156.1, read as the reverse complement.
ATTACCTAGCCAGTCTGGGATGACTTTTAAATATACTTCTGGCGTAATAAAATGCATGATTCCTGCAAACGCATAAAACGCTACAAAAGAGTAGAGGAGTAGCTTTCTTTTTAACGTAGTTGCCATTTATAATCGGTATGAACTTTTTTAAGAATCAAGAAAAATGGAATCCACCAAATGAAATCATTTGTAACCAACGTATAAATGAACTCAAAAGGAACGATGTCTTGCAGATAATTAAACAAGAAACCTATGGGTCCAAAAATCTTACCTAGAAATCCTACAGCTACAATAGGCCAGTGTTTCAAAGGGTTGTAACTCGCCCACCAGTAACCTAGACCATAAACACCTATCACCATTCCCATACCTTGCCATACCATAGGATGGTTTAATGGTTCCATACCTACTAGTTCAAAGAAATGATTGGGAAAAAGTACGACCCAAGCGCCCCAAATTAAATTATAGACAGCGGCTAGTTGTAAGGTTAGTTTCATATTTTTTTCTTCTAGGTCAATCGATCACGTGGTTCATTACAATATTCTACAAAATTGTAATTACTTTATGATTACCCAAATTTAGAATAGATTCCTACAAAGATTTTTTATAAGTTCTTCTTCTTTTATGAAGAATAGGATCGTAATTTTTCCATGATGCCTGCACGGCAAGATTGTCTTCAAGTTCTGGATTAGTCTCACATTTTGTTACTCCGTAATTCATAAAGTTTTGAGTAACATTTCTAAACATCATTGCAGTCACACCTTTTCCTTGATACTCTGGATCAATACCTATCAAATAAAAAGCTGCTTCGTTATTTTTCTTTTTGGCTTTTAATAAATGTAAAAATCCGAATGGGAATAATTTTCCATTTGCCTTTTGTAAAGCTTTAGAAAATGAAGGCATTGTAATCGCAAAACCTATAAGCTTATTCTGTTGATCTACAACCAATTCTATAAAATCTGGATTGATAAAAGGCAAATACTTTTCCTTATATAAATCAATTTGGTATTGCTGTATAGGAACGTATGTCACAAGATTACTGTAGGTTTTGTTCAGCAGGTCAAACATTTCATCTACATAAGGTAAGATCTCTTTGGTAGTACTAAATTGTAGCGTCTTCAGTTTATAACGTTCGGCAATAATATCTGCAAAACGATTGATCTTATCAGGAATAGGATTAGGTGGTTTAAATTTAAACTCTACCCATTCTGCTGCTTTTTCAAAGCCTAACTCTTCCAGATGTTCTTTATAATAAGGATGATTGTACCAAGTAATCATAGTACTAAGTTCATCGTAACCTTTAATTAGCATTCCTGCCTTGTCCATATTTGAAAAACCTACTGGTCCTTCCATGAATTCTAAATCTTGCTCTTTACCAAGTTTTTCTACCTCTGCAAGTAATGCTTTAGTAACTTCAATGTCATCAATCATATCCAACCAGCCAAAACGCATTTTACGTTTTTTCTGCTCGTTAATCTCTATATGATTTATCAACGCGGCTACTCGACCTACTATTTTATTTTCTTGATAAGCAAGAAATATCCAGCATTCGGCATTTTTAAACACCTGATTCTTTTCTGGATCAAATACTGCCAGTTCATCTTTGATAATAGGTGGGACAAAGAATTCATTGTCCTTATATAAGTCCATTTGAAACTGGACAAACTTCTTGATATCCTTTTTGGAATCTATTTTACGTACTTCAATCATAAGTTATCTCCCGTCATTTTCTTCCTCAAGATTGAGTTTGTTTTTCTTGTCTTTTTTCTTTTTGCCATCTCCTTTAAAGTCATCAGTTTGTTTGATGGCTTCGTCTTTGTGAAAGTCTAGTCGGTAGGACATTCCTAAATTTACTTGAAATACAGTAGGCGTATCTTTAAAATTTACCGTCGCACTGCTGTCCACTTGCCAGTCTTTAGTAATTAAATAAGTGAGTCCGCCACGGGCTAGATCATCACTATAAAAATCAGATTTTAATCCTTGATATTCTCCAAAGACCGCCCATTTTCCATTGATACTATGAGTCATCGTTAGAATCCATTGATAGGAAGGGAAATCAGTGGCTATTCTATCGGCTATTATATTAGTCACAAATACCCATCGGCCCCAATTGTTTTGAGTTATTAATTCAAACCTAGGCGATATCGTACTGTTGTCTGGTGGAGTAAGTAAATTGTTTTCACTAAGATCAAAGTTAGCACCTGCATAAACAGAAACTGCAGGAATTAAATCTCTCCATTTAAAAGAATTATTTGCTTTCCAACTTAGGAGATTGACTTTCTCCTCACCAAAAAATAGTAATGGATCAAAAACTAAATATTTACCACCTAAAGTAAACCTAGAAAAGTTACCAAATCTACTCTCTGATGAAAGAGCGCCATCAAACACATTTTGATTAACGCGATTATAGGTTCCAAATAGAGAAAATTCCAATCGCTCAGTTACAGCACCATAACGCAACTGGAAGCTGGTTCCTATATAATCACGTTCATATCTTTGTAAGTCATGCTCCTCCGTTCTATAGAATAGTGAGCCTTCAATTTGTGCCACTCCTTTTCCTACTGCAAAAGCACCTTGTGATCTGCCCGGATTATTAGTGTTAATCGTTTCGGTATATTGCGCATGCACTAATTGTGATGTAACAAAAAGCACAAAAACGAGTCTTATCGTATTAAATGAATGATTCATATAGTGTAATTCGTGTTCAAATTTAATATTTCTTAAAGAGTAACGTAGGATACACTTATTATTTTTACATAAAACATTATAATTTGAAGTTTTTACAAACATTATTAATCATCCTTATTATTATCGTTTCCATACGATTGCTATGGAAATATTTTGGTAAGATGATTCTCAAGTGGTTAGGAATGAAAGCAATGCAGCGTGTTCAAAAGAGTTTTGAGAAACGAGCAGGATTTCAATCAGGTCAAAATCCATTCAATAATTCAACCACTGATTCTTCTCGTAAAGTCTCAACATCAGCTCCGTTGAAATCAAATGAAAAGAAAAAGGTAGGTGAGTACATCGACTTTGAGGAAATTGATTAATTTTCCTCTTTCATTTATTTAACCTTTTCATGAAACTAAATTTCAAGAAAATAATTCCACATCTAGCAGTATTTGTGGTGTTTATTGTTGCAGCATTAGCATATTTCCATCCCGTATTAAGTGGTAAAAAACTTTATCAAAGTGATATTGTTCAATATAAAGGTAACGCGAGACAACTTATAGACCATAGAGAAACTACTGGTGAAGAATTATACTGGACCGACGCCGTTTTTGGTGGAATGCCTACTTACCAATTAGGCGCTCGTTACGATTATGATATTATCGATGGATTAGATCGGGCATTGAGATTTCTTCCTCGCCCAGCCGATTATCTATTTCTATATTTTGCTAGTTTCTATGTGTTAATGCTGGTCATGCGAGTCGATTGGAAAATAGGATTATTGGGCGCCTTAGCTTTTGGTTTTTCTACTTACTTGATCATTATTATAGGAGCAGGGCACAATTCCAAAGCGCACGCTATTGCGTATTTCCCCTTGGTTGTAAGTGGTATTATATTGGTTTTTCAAAAACGATACTTAGCCGGTTTTGTGCTCACAGCGCTTGCAATGGCGCTAGAACTTCAGGCTAACCATCCGCAAATGACCTATTATTTGCTATTGACACTAGCCATTTTATGTATCGCTTATTTGATTGATGCAGCAAAGAAAAATATACTGCCACATTACTTTAAATCTATAGGAATTATGATTGCCGCAGTAGTTCTTGCTTTAGGAACTAATGCTGCTAATTTGCTTGCAACTAGTGAATACTCTAAAGAAAGCACTAGAGGTGTTCCTAATATAACTATTAACGCTCAAGGCGAAAGCGTGCAAAAAACAAGCGGCCTTGATTACGATTACATTACCGAATATAGCTACGGTCTATCTGAAAGTATGAATTTGATTTTACCACGATTTGCTGGTGGCGGAAGCGGTGAGACGTTTGATGAAGATAGCGCGAGCAGAACACAACTTTCTAAAATAAATCCATCTAATCTTTCTGAAGAAGAGTTGGATTATTTGAATCAATTGGTATCACTTAGTCAGAGAAAGTATTGGGGTGATCAAGCAATTGTAGAAGCACCGGCATATTTAGGTGTGAGCGTTGTTTTTCTGGCTTTACTTTCTTTATTCTTAATTCGTGGACGACTAAAATGGTGGACGTTAACGGCTATTGTTCTGGCTTTGCTATTATCTTATGGAAAAAACTTAAGCTGGTTAACAAAGCTTTTCATTGATTACATGCCATTTTACAGCAAGTTTAGAGCGGTTACCAGTATTCAAGTCATCATTGAGTTATGTGTTCCTATTCTTGCGGCAATAGGACTGTGGCAATTCTTTAATGAGAAAAATTCTATTGAAATTAAGCGAAAAGCCCTATTGTATGCTGGAGCTGGTTTTGGTGGGTTGCTATTAATTATCGCCTTTCTAGGTTCTTACATTTTCAATTTAACAGGACCATTTGATGAATATTTACTAGATTTTCCACAACTAGGTTCTCGATATGTCAAAGCACTGGAAGCAGATCGTTTTGCCATGATTCAAGAAGATGCGCTAAAAGCCTTACTTTATGTAGGTCTTATTTGCGGAGCTTTGTACTTATTACTAAGTGATAAAATAAAAGAAGTAGCTGTTTTGGCTGTTTGTGGTGGTGTCATTTTGTTTGATTTGATCAGTTTTGATTTGAATTATGTCAATTCAGATGATTACGTTACCGCAAGAGAGTATGCATTTGCTTTTGAAAAAACTGAAGCAGACCAAACAGCTCTTGAAGATCAAGAGCATTATAGAGTCTATGATCAATTAGCAGATCCTAATAATAGTGGTAGAGCGGCTTATTTTCATAAAGCTATGGGTGGTTACCACGGTGCAAAACCTCGCAGATTCCAGGATTTAATGAATTTTTATTTCATGAATCCGGAAGGAAATCAAAGTACTCAAATGGAAATCTTATCCATGTTCAACACTAGATATTTCCTCATTCCGTACCAAGGACAAACCGTTGCTCAACAAAACCCAGAAGCACAAGGAAACGCCTGGTTTGTAAATGAAATAACCACTGTAGAAGATCAAAATAAAGAAATTCTAGCCTTAAAAGGTCTAGATGCTAATCAAACTGCCATTATTACCGAAGATCAAAAAGAACTTTTAAATAATGGTTCATTAGAAATAGGAAGAGATTCTACCGCATTCATTGAGTTAACAAATTATAAGACAGAACAACTTACTTATAAAAGTTCAAATACTAAAGATGGACTAGCCGTTTTCTCAGAGATGTATTATCCGCATGGGTGGACTGCTACTATCGACGGTCAAGAAGTACCTATTGCCAAAGTAAATTATTCTTTGAGAGGTTTATTTGTTCCAGCGGGAACGCATGAATTAATTTTCACGTTTGAGCCAGAAATCGTTCAAACTGGCTCTACCATAATGCTTATTAGTAACATCCTATTATTTTTAATTGTTTTGGGAGGAATTATACTTGCTTTTAAAAAGAAGAAAACCACTTGAAAAAGCCAGTTCTAATAATAAGTTATTATTGGCCACCAGCTGGTGGACCTGGCGTACAGCGATGGTTGAAGTTTGCAAAGTATTTACCAGAAAATGGTTACGATGTTACCGTTGTAATTCCAGAAAAACCTCATTATCCAGTTCGTGATGAGAGTTTAGTAAAAGAAATACCAGAGAATATTTCCGTAATAAAAGTAAGTATTAATGAACCTAGCAGGTTATCTGGTAAGCTTTCGCGAAAGCGGACTAAAAACCTACAACGAGGCATAATAAATAAAAAAGCCAATTTACTTGAGCGCACTTTGATCTGGATAAGAGGTAATTTGTTTATTCCAGATGCGCGAGTAGGATGGAAGCGTCATGTGCTAAAAGCGGTCGAACTATACTTTGCAACGCATAAAAACGCAACATTAATCACAACAGGTCCACCACATTCCGTTCATTTGATAGGAATGGAATTAAAATATCTGGTTCCTTCTATAAAATGGCTAGCCGATTTTAGAGATCCATGGACAACTATAGGTTATCACAAAGATTTGAAGTTAAGTGAACGCGCTCAGAAAAAACATCTACAGTTAGAGCAGCAAGTACTCGATCAAGCAGATATGTTGTTAGTCACCAGCCCACATACCGGAAAAGAGTTCAAATCTAAAACTGCTACGCCTATACAATTGATCACTAATGGTTTTGATATACAGCCTAATACAATTCAAAATCAGCCGAAAGGTAAATTTATACTTGCTCACGTAGGAACTCTATTAGCAGACCGGAATCCGCTACTTCTTTGGGAAAGTTTACAAGAATTATGTGATGAAATTCCTAGTTTTAAGGAAGATTTGAGTTTACAATTGGCTGGAAACCTAAGCGATGATATTCTATTAAGTATTAGTGAAAATCAACTAGAAAAGTATCTAGATAACAAAGGTTATGTTTCTCACGATGAGGCAGTTGAATTGATGTTTAACGCACAAGCTTTATTGCTCATTGAGATTGATACAGAAGAAACTAAAGCCATCATTCCAGGTAAGATATTTGAATATTTTGCAAGCCGCAGACCTATTATAGGAATAGGACCCAAGTCTGCTGATATTGAATTACTACTAACAGATACACATGCTGGAGAGTTTTTTAATTACCAGCAAAAAACAGCCCTAAAAAAGCATATTTTGAGTATCTATGAGTTGTATAAAAAAGGAGATAATAAGGCCAATTTTAATGAACAGATATCTAGATATAGAAGGTCACATCTTACTAAGATATTAGCTCAAACCATAGATTACACATGGGAATAGTCATCAAACAATCTGGCTGGAATCTTGTCATCACGGCAATAGGATTTATCCTAGGCGCATTGAATGTACTGATTCTTGCTCAAGTTTATCTTAGTGATGAGTATTATGGCCTTTGGAATTACATACTATCAACGGCATTTCTATATTTTCCATTAATGTCTTTTGGAATTCATAATACCGTAGTTAAGTTTTATTCCAGTTATTCTTCTAAAAAAGAAAGAGACACTTTTTTAACTCAAATGTTGTTGTGGCCTTTATTCATAATTGTTCCTATTTTATTATTGATCTATGTCTCTCAAGATTCTATTGCAGCTTACATCTCAGATAAAAACTCCATTACAGGTGCCTATTTATGGTGTATTCCTTTAATAGCTATTTTTCAGGCTTATTTTGAAATCTTTTATGCATGGGTAAAAGTGCACATGAAAACCATAGGAGGAAATTTTTTAAAAGAGGTGTTCTATCGTGCAGCGGCGACTGTTTCCTTGTTACTACTAGCATATCAAATCATTGATCAGCAGCAGTTTATTTATAGCTTAGTGATCATCTATGGTTTGAGAGTGGTTCTTATGAAGATTATCGCGTTTAAGACTTATTTTCCTCAGTTTCATTTCAGTTCGTTACCTAATGCTGGAAAAGTTTTTCAGTACAGTATTTTTATGATTTTGGCAGGTTCTATTTCTACCGCTTTAATTGATCTTGATAAATTTATGCTCAATCAGTATGTAGCTATTGATTTGATAGGTTATTACGGCATTGCCATTTTTATTGCCACTATCATTGCAGTACCTGCACGCGGAATGGCGCAAATAACGCATCCTTTAACAGCAGGTCATTTCAATAAAAACCAGATGAAGGACGTAGAACAACTTTACAAGCGTAGCTCTTTAAACTTGAGTATCATCGCTGGCTTTCTTATGGTCATCATCATCTGTAATCTAAATGAATTCTACAACATGATGCAGCCAGAAACACGTGTTGCGTTGCCAGTAGTTTTCTTGATTGCGCTAACAAAATTCTCAGAAAATATTTTGGGTAGCAATAATGCCATTCTCTACAACAGCGACTTGTACAAAGTTACTTTATGGATGGGTTTTGCTTTGACTATTGCGGCTATTGTTCTCAACTGGTGGCTCATTCCTATTTATGGAATAATCGGTGCTGGTATAGCAACTTGTATTGCTTATTTGGGTTACGCTTTCGCGAAAGCGTACTACGTCTACAGAAAACTCGACATGCATCCATGGACTTCTAAAACATGGCAAGCATTATTATTAATTCTGCTAGTGATAGGCGTATTTTATTTCTGGGATTTTGCATGGCATCCAGTAGTAAATATAGCGGTGAAGTCTTCTTTAATTGTTTTGATCTACATCACGCTCGCCTACAAAATGAAATTGTCCACAGAGATCAATAGCATTATCAATAAATATATCGCATAAAAAAATCCGATTCCATTAAGAATCGGATTTTTGAACTTCTATTTTTTACTTTCTTCTAGAACTACGAGAAGCATTCGTATTTCTGCTTGATCTAGTTTTAGTGCTTCTTGCCGTGGTATTTCTAGAAGTGTTTCTAGAACTTGCTGCAGGAGCTGTATTTCTACTAGATCTTGTAGTTCTCGTTGCATTAGATCTATTAGAACTATTGCGAGTGGACGTTGCTCTTGTGTTCGTTTGTACTCGATTGCCAACTGTCGCATTTGTATTTCTACTAGATCTTGTGGTTCTCGTTGCATTAGATCTGTTAGAACTATTACGAGTAGATGTTGCTCTTGCATTGGAATTTACTCGATTACCAACAGTTGCATTTGTATTTCTACTAGATCTTGTAGCTCTCGTTGCATTAGATCTGTTAGAATTATTACGAGTAGATGTTGCTCTAGTATTCGTATTTACTCGATTGCCTACTGTCGCATTTGTATTTCTACTAGATCTTGTGGTTCTCGTTGTAGTTGCTCTATCGGTAGATCTTCCACTAGTTGCAGCAGTTGCTCGGCCTGTAGATCTTGAAGTAGTGGCACTTCTTCCAGTAGAGTTTCTGGTAACCTGACTACGTCCCGTAGCAATTGCTTGTCTATTTCTTTGTACTCTATTGTTTACAGCAACCGCTCTACCACGTGCGTCTCTACGTCCTCTTTCAAAACTTCTATAATTTACTCGGTCATAAGGTCTGTAGAAATGACGTCCTACATTTCCTCTTGCATAGAATCCGTTATAATAAGTAGGCGTATTCCAGAAGTTTCTATGGTACGACCATGAATAACGAATAGGGAAATATGCCGATCTATATGGCGTATTATAAACAATACATCTGTTCACGAATGGTACTGCATAATAATTATGCCATGGCTGATAAACGTAGTGTCTATTAAAAGTATTAATAAAACCAGTATGGTAATTAATAATTCCTGGACGGCTATAGAAAACATTCAAGTTTCCTATACGGTTAACAAAACCATTGTTATAGAATATGTTTACGTTTCCTATCTGATTCACACGTCCGTAAGGGTCATAAAAAACAGGTATTTGCTCCACTTGTATTACAGCTCCGTAAGTATCGTATTGTACAAAACGATTGTAATCGTAGCCAGTATTAAAGGAAACTTGTGTGTTGCCATTGTTGATAAATACGCTTACTCCATTTCTATCTTGTAAGTAATTGAAGTCAAACTGACCGTCTGGAAATACTGCAAACTCAATACCTTCCATATTGAAGATAAAGTTATTAGTATAATTACGGTATCTGCGATCTTCTTCGCTTGTTTCAGCTTTTGAAAAACCAATTCCAACAAGAAGAAAAACAAATGTTAAGGTGAATAGCTTTTTCATAATTATATATTTTAGTGTCTGTACTTCTTTGTACCTACGCTATTATATAATCAACCAGCGTGCCAAAATCCCTTTTTAGCTTCAAGGTCAACATTATGAGACTTTTATAAATAATGAGTTTTATTCTAAATCAGAACTTGTTCTTTTTAAAACACGACCTCGCGGCTCATTACCTTTATAAAGTGCTACTTCGGAATGTAAAAAATTTGCCGCTGCAGCAGAATCTTTCACCTTTGGAGTAGTGCGTTTGATCATTTCCTTCTCAAAGTTGTTAAGTAAAGTAGTTCTTAACCCAGCGTTTTTCCAATCTGAATAGGGTCCTGCATATTTTGTAATCGCACGAGCTAAAGACAACGCATCTAGAAGTGCTTGATTTGCTCCTTGACCTTTAAATGGACTCATAGGATGTGCTGCATCACCTATTAATGTGATATTTTTAAAAGCTTGTAACTCTTTAGGATCAAGAACTGCTCGATCATAAACAGGATATCCAGAAACTTTAGACGCTGGAGTAGCCGACATAATGGATGGAATAGGAGCGTGCCACATCGTTCTACGGCAAGCTTCTTCTTTGAGTGCTGCTGCTCCTTTGTTACTTAAATTTTTAGCTTCAACTTCTGATAAAGGAAAACTAAGTTGCCACATGATAGACGTCTCATCATAAGGCATCATATAAATGCGTTCATGGCCGTTTGCAGTTTGAAATACAGTCGCACCATCTAATAAATCATGTTGTACATCTTTTAAGTTTGCTAACATACAAATCCCTAAAATGACGATACAATCTAAATACCTCAATGGCGCAGCAGCCTCGCCTATGGTCAAATTACGAACGGCACTTCTTATACCATCAGCACCTACAACTAGATTTGCTTGAGTGGTTTTTAATTTGCCATCTACTTCAAATTCCAATTGAGTAGCGTTGTTAGCGCTTTTGTTTATAGCTACCAATTTATGATTCCAGCTAATTTGGTTATTGTCTTGAAGTTGTTGCATTAAAGCAAGTCTCAATGATTGCCTTGCGATATGCACATTAGTTCTTTTTGATGGTGAAGTAGGATTTTCAGACAGCCATTTTCTTTTTCCCCATTCGCCTACGATGGTTCCATCAGTGCGATGTACCACGTGTTTTGTAGATACAATTCCATCAATTAATGAAGCTAATCCAAAATCTCTCATCGCATTACTCGCTTGCTGTAAAGTAAGTCCATAACCTTGCGACCGTTGATCAAAGCTTTGATCTCTTTCATAAACAGTAAAAGGAATACCACGATGTAAACAAGCTACTGCAAGCGCCATTCCACCTATGCCACCGCCTATAATTGCTACATGTGGATAGTTATCATCATCTGGCAACAATGGTTTTTCACAAACTTCTAACCCAGAACCTTTACAAATCTTACAAGTAACTTGATGTCCTTTGGGAGGTTCAGGTTTTTCACCACCATTTTTTTCATAGTTCTCTAGATCTCTTTGGTATTGGAGCTTTACTTTTTTACGAATACGCTGACTGGTTTTGCCTTGTCCTTTGCAGTTGGGACAGGCGCACCAGTTTGTATTTACAGAATCAGTACTCAATTGAATCAGATCTAATTTGTGGCTGTAAGGAGTGTATCAACTCCATTACACAAGCTATTATAGCGCAAAGGTAGTAGTAAATAAGTTTGGATGAATAGCGCTGCTTAGGATGTTTATCATAAACCCTAAAACGATAAAAATAGCTTTTTTTGTTCCGCTTTCGCGAAAGCGGAATGCCTAAAGAAATAGGAGGTAGGTAACATATATGAATACGCAAAAAACTGTTCTAGTAACTATGAAGACGACTGAAACGACTTACTAGTCAATTTTTGCTTTGCTTTATTTTTCACTTTTTTGTTGATTCCATCTTTAGTAAATCTTAATAACAAATCTCTGGTCATCTCTTTATGATCCAAAACATGGTTTTGAATATTTGCCTTTCCATTTTCTAAAATATCGTTGATGAGCTCTGTAGAGATTCCGTTTTCTTTTAGTCTCAAACGATAGGACTCTGAAACAGGATCTAATACACCTCTGGTGAGAATCATTCTAGGATCTTTAAAAATAGGTAAGGTTTTCATCAAATCCTCTAGTTTATCTACGAGCGTTAGTCTAGATGTAGTAGTGAAAGCAAAAAAAGGTTCTTCCCAATTGGGATCGATATCAAAGCTGTTTGTTTTAGGATTAAAATGCTCTACAAAGTTTAAAACTTGTAGTTCAAACTGACCATTTAGATCTTTTTCAGGTCTCCATTGCACGTCAATTAATTGAAGTCGTAAATCGTTTTGCAGCATTAATAAGCTCGACCCTTCAAAATAAGACTCAAAACCTATAACAGGATCTACTTCATAGAATTGATTATAAGTCACATGCCAGCCGGCTTCTATTCTTAAAGGTTGAAGGTTCATTTAGAGGAAGGTACTAATATGTTTTATTATTTGTTCAATTCGGCATTTTCCTGCTCTGATAACAGTCGAGAATGAATTAAAAAACGAAGCCCTAATGGAATTTCTAATGAAAAACTAGCACCACGACCTTTTGTAATATCCACTGTAAGATGTGTATGTTTCCAATATTCAAACTGATCTTGATTCATGTAAAAACTCACCCCATTTAGTTTGCCTAAGAGTATATCACTTTCATCTAAATACATGTCTTCTTTTTCAAACAACATGGGTGACGAACCATCGCAACAACCTCCGCTTTGATGAAAAATTAATTCTCCATGCTTTGATTTTAGTTGCTCTAATACCTCTGATGCTTTATCCGTAATTGCTATTCTATCCATAATCTAAAGATATAAAAAAGGCTGAACTATTTTAAAATTCAGCCTTTATGTTAGTGTTTAATTCTTCTAAAAGAAACCTAGTTTGTTCTTGTCATAAGAGATTAACATGTTTTTAGTCTGACGGTAATAATTAAGCATCATAACGTGATTTTCTCTACCAAATCCGGACTTCTTGTATCCTCCAAATGGAGCATGAGCCGGATAAGCATGATAACAATTTACCCAAACGCGACCTGCTTTTATAGCTCTTGGAATTTGATAAAGTTGATGTGCATCTCGTGTCCAGACTCCAGCACCAAGACCATAAAGTGTATCATTAGCAATTTCAATAGCCTCAGCCTCGTCTTTGAATTTAGTTACACAAGCTACAGGACCAAAGATTTCTTCCTGGAATACTCTCATTTTATTATGTCCTTCTAAAATAGTAGGTTGAATGTAAAAACCATTGGCTAAATCACCGTCAAGTTTTTTTGCTGCTCCACCTGTTAATACTTTGGCACCTTCTTCTTTCCCAATTTTAAAATACGATTGAATCTTTTCATATTGGTCATTAGAAGCCTGAGCACCCACCATGGTATTCACATCATATGGATTATCTTGTATGATCGCATTTGTGCGTTCAATCACTCGCTCCATAAATGCATCGTAAATATCTTCTTGAACTAAAATTCTTGACGGACAAGTACATACTTCACCTTGATTAAAAGCAAAAAGCACTGCACCTTCAATAGCTTTATCTAAATATTCATCATCAGCATCCATTACTGAATTGAAGAAAACATTAGGAGATTTACCACCTAATTCCATAGTTACAGGGTTCAGGTTTTTTGATGCATATTGCATGATAAGCTGACCTGTGGTTGTCTCTCCAGTAAAAGCTACTTTATCGACCTTTGAACTAGAGGCTAAAGGTTTTCCTGCTTCTGGTCCGAAGCCGTGTACAATATTTACAACGCCAGGAGGAAATACATCTGCAATTTTTTCCATCAATAATGTTGCAGACGATGGTGTTTGTTCTGCAGGTTTCAATACAACACAATTACCTGTGACAAGAGCTGGAGGTAATTTCCAAGACAACATGAGTAACGGGAAATTCCATGGAATGATTTGACCTATAACGCCTAGAGGCTCTTTTATATTCATTGATAGCGTATGTTGATCAAGCTCTGTAGCACTTCCTTCTTCAGATCTGATACATGCTGCAAAATAACGCCAGTGGTCTACAGCCAGAGGAATGTCTGCATTTAAGGTCTCTCTTATAGGCTTACCATTATCACAAGTTTCCACAAGGGCAAACTCTTCTAGGTTTTCCTCAATAATATCTGCCACTTTGTTTAATAGACTAGCTCTTTCTGTAGCCGATGTATTTCCCCAGCTCTCTTTGGCTGCGTTTGCAGCATCTAAAGCCATTTCAACATCCTCTTTTTGCGATCGTGGATATTTAGCAATTAAGCTATTGTCAATAGGAGAAGTGTTTTCAAAGTACTCACCGTTTGCAGGCTCTACAAATTTACCATTGATAAAATTGGAGTATTTTTCTTTAAATTTTGGTTTAGAATAACTCATAAAATTCTGTTTTTAATTATTAAATTATTGATTTTAATATAGGATAGATGAAAATTCTTTATGAATGCTAAAGATATTTTATCAAATTATAATTATCTTGAACGTAATTATTATATACTTGAACATATCTCTTACTTTTAGGTTAGTTATTCAAGAATTTTGTAAAATTGAGTATGAAATCCATTTTAGACCAATATAAGAGCAATAGAAAACTGACTACTTTAGTAGAAAACAGAACCACTTATAGTGCCGATTATGCTGAACTAAATATCTACGAGACAAATGATTATGCTGAAAAAGTTGCTCTCACTTTTGACTTTCCTGTCATCGCTAGTATGCTAACAGGAAAAAAAGTCATGCATATAGAGGGTTTTGAAGCTTTTGATTTTTTTCCGGGCGAGTCTGTCGTTATGCCTAGAAGTAAGGAAATGGTCATTGACTTTCCTTTAGCTACTAAAAATAGTCCTACTCAATGTCTAGCCTTAGGGATTGATGCTTTTAAAATAAATGAGGTGGTTGAGAAATTTAATCACCATGTTGCTATTGAAAATGAAAATAATAATTGGAGCCTAGATGAAAAGGCATCACACCTCATTAATAATGAAGATGTTAATCACTTAATTAAAAGGTTAACTTATACATTTACTAATAACAATAAATCTAAGGATGTATTATTGGATTTAATGATTCAAGAGCTCATTGTTCGTCTTTTACAAACAAGAGCCAAAACCTTAATAATAAATGATCCTGATCAAATATTTAATGATACTAGAATAGGAACTGTAGTAAAATTTATAAAAGATAATCTTACTAATAAGGACCTTAATGTCGACATACTAGCTAAAAAGGCATATATGAGTACCTCTCATTTTCATAAGCAATTTAAAAACACATTAGGTGTTTCTCCAATTGACTACATTAATTCGGAAAAAATAAAGTTCTCCAAAAAATTAATCAAAGCATCAAAAGACTGCAGAATGTCTGAAATAGCTTTTAAATCTGGATTTAATAATACCAGTTATTTTAACAGGCAATTTAAAAAGATGGAAATGATAACGCCACAGCAGTTTAAAAAATCTGTTTCTTTTGATTAATGTTTCCGGTAAAAAGATGGGTTCTAAAGTAAAGCTATGAGTATTTATTATAAATAGTTACTTAAGTGGGAAGTTATCTGGTAATTAAATAGAGGAAAGATACATACCGCAATAATGGAATTTATTGAAAACCTGCTTCTCTAAAGGTAATATTTATTCTTCCCTTTTTATAGATAGGGTTTTGAAGTAGGCTGTGCGTATACCGTTCTTGACAATAGGCGCCCATGACTAGTAAACTTCCATGAGCCAAATCTAGCTTGTAATCTTCATCAGTTTCTTTATTACTAAAACTAAACGATCTCACTTCTCCTAAACTTATAGATGGTAAAATCGTGTTGTGACCTGATGTTTCTTGATCACTGTGGTATGGCGCAAAATATTTTCCGTCAGGATAATACAAGCACATAGCAAGATCAAATTCTTTATCTAGGTAGCCCTCGACCTTATTTTTTAGTTGTAACATCAGCCCGTTCCAAAGGTGATTTTTACCATGAATTTCTTCTGGATGGCTGTTGAGTTCCTTTAATTGTTTTGTTACAAATAAAATTTTGTAACTATCAGTTTCTATCAGTTGGCCACCAGCGCGAATGGTAAGTCTTGATTGATCTAATTTGTACTCCTCAATTAAGTTGGTATAAAGTTGCATCGCCTCCTCATCACTTAAAAAATCACTTATGTAGTCTACGGTGCAGTTTAAAGGTAGTTTCATTAATGCGATGCGTATTTAATTAAAAACAATGTGGATCAAAGCTTTAAAATTAAGGTAAAGATTTTTTAACTAAAAGATAAAATCCATCTCAATTTTAAAAGCCTTTGCCATAGCAAAATCAGGACTCATTTACGATGATTCTTACAGAAGTACTCTAGTGATAAAATAAAGCAGATGTTGCTTATTTTTTACCACAGTACTTTGTTGTGCATAGTTATTTTTTTTATTCAATATAATGTTTTTCAGTTTTTCTATTAGTCAGCTTGCCACTTTTATCAAATGTTTTGATTATCGTTTTCTTCTTTTTATTCTCATAAATTTGATATTCTTCCAAATCGCTATTTTCATCGTAATAATTAACACGATTATAGTTAAGAGTGAGGTTTTCATAAAAGTATTGAGCTCTTAAAGTTCCATTTTTTCGGTATTCTTTAATTTCTATCGGTTTCCCATTTTTGTATGTTCCTTCAGTCCGCTTATTTCCGTTTACATAAAAATCTGTTTCTTTTCCATCGCAAACTTTCTCGCAATTCAAATAAGTCCAACGTTTTGAATGTAATTCGTTTCCGCCTGCAAAAAGAATTTTTGGAATTCTAACGGTGTCATTTTTGGTTTTTATTGATGTTGTGTATTGAACAATCCAATCATCAATTTCTTTATAGACTGTTATGTGATCATAATTCAATTTCGACATTGAGAAAATTTCAAATTCAGGTTCAATAATTTGATTTGAACAGGCATCATAAAATACTAAATTCAGTTTTTCCTTCGCGCTGTTTTGGCTAAAACATGAAAAGTTTATAATTAGCAAAAAGATTAATTTTAGTACTGTTTTCATAATTATGCACAACATTGTTGTATTTGGTTTGTTGCATGTTTATGCATTAAAGTTAGCAAATAAATCACAGATAGAAAGTCCGAGAGGACTTTCGTAAGTAAGCTATAACTAGCAATGAAGTATTAATTTTTTCAGTTTTATTATCAAAAATATCGTTTCAGATAAGCTCTTAAAACAAGCCTTTGCCATAGCAAAATCAGGACTCATTTAAGATGATTCTTACAGAAGTACTTTAGTGATAAAATTAAGCAGATTTTACTTGTTTTTTAGTACAGTTCTTTGTTGTACACAGTTTTTTTATTCTTTTAAAGGAATTCCATACGCTCCGCTTTTCGAAATTCCTTTAGAATATGACGTTTTGGTTTCCAAATCCATTTTTAAATATTCAGTTCCTTTAATTAAAATTTGGACAATGTTGTCTTTCCAGTCGATTTTTATATCGCTTTCAACAAGGTCATTTACAATAGAATATTCATTTTTATATTCACATAATAATGGTGGTGCATAATCTTGGTCGTGATTTATATAAGCCTCTATTTCGTTACTATCATCAATTAAAGTTCCACGAGAACATATAAATCCGTCAAATTCAATTTCATCTCTATTGTCAGTTATATCAATCACATATGCCCAAACAGAATGGATGTCTCCTTTAACAAGAATACATTTGTTCATTTCGTAATCGTATTTGGATTCTAAAAGTGCTTCCATACTTTATATTATTAGTCAGTTTTTATTTCCAAAACTCCCAGCATTTTTTTGAGTCATCTGTTTGGTTCTTATTATCAGAATAACCGTTATAGTTTAATACTAATTTTGCGTAATGATTGACTAGAAAATATTTATGTTCAACATATTTTTCAATTTCTTTTTCAATTCTAGGGCTTTTGAATTTTATCAAATCACAAAAAACGATTCCCTGTATTTCATAAATAAATTCCATTTTTTTGCATTCATTGTATGCTATTAATTCCATTTCTTTATCGCCATTCCTTATTTCGTCAATAAGACTAGCCCATTTTATTTTTTCAAATGATGAAGATGATTTTTTTAATTGTTTGAAAATTGCTGGTATAGATTTTTCGGACTTTATAAGAACTAATGTTTCTGCAATTAAATAGTCATTATCAGTTTCTAATAATTCAATTAGTCGTTTTTCTATATATTTCATTTGCTCTTGATTTAATTCCGCAATTATATCTTCATTCGAAAAACAATCTCTTTCTTCTCTAGTTTTTGGTGGAATAATTTTCTTTAGAAGTAATTCGTTTTCTCTCATTGGCAAATTGTCTACAACGTGTTTGTGTATGATTTCGTTGCGTGTTTAAGGACTAAAGTTAGCAATAAATCACGGATAGAAAGTCCGCGAGGACTTTAGTAAGTAGTCTATAACTAGCAGTGAATTATACAAGGTGTTAGCACCAGTTATTTTTCCAGTTCTTTGTTAAATCCGAGTTTTATATATTCTTTTTCTCTTTGATTTAATTCACGTCCTTTAAAATCACCAAATATTTTATATGAATCCTCAAGAGTATTTACTCCAATATCAAATGCTGCTCGTCCCCATTTATATAGTGCTACTCCGAGTTTAGTACTAAAAACTCCTGGCTTAATTTGAATTCCGTCATATTCCTTTCCTTTAATTTCTGTAAAATAATCAAGTTTTCCACCTTCTTTTGTTTCTGAAAGTATAATCCTTTTTAGTTCGTTTTGGGATGGAATTTTAACTTCTGTGGTTTTCGTTTCTCCTAATTTTTCTTTTTTTATTAATGATATTACAGCTTTGTCTATGTCGGCATTGGTTATAATTTTAAATTTTTTGTTGTTAAAGTAAAGTTTGCCATCTTTGATTTTTGCATTATCATCAAATTTCGAATCGATGATTTCTTTTGCACGATTTTCCGTGATTTCTCCTTTTAACTTGCATTTAAATTCAGACTTTTTATTTGTTCCAATATCAATTACGACAAAAACTCTTTTGGGTTCATTGACAATTAAAATCATATTGGAAATTTGTTGATTTTTTGTAATAATAAAAAAGTCAGAAGGTAATTCTGTTGCTGACTTTTCGATTTCATTCAGAGAAGGACTATTGGAAATATAAACTGAAGAATTTTTATTTTCAATGTTGTTTTCTAACGTATAATAATTGGAAATCAAATTGAAGTCGTCAAATTCTTGTTCATTAGTACTGATCGAATTAAAAATCGGATTTCCATTCTTATCAGTTTGTGAATAGACATTTCCGATAGTCAAAATTGTAAATAATATTATTAGGTTTCTCATTTTTTTCTAATAAGTGCTAACGTTGATGTATAAGATTAGTTGCATGGTTTAAGCATTAAATTCAGCAAATAAATCACGGATAAAAATAAATATAAACTCCGTGAGGATTTTCGAGAGTAGGAGAGAATTAGCAATGAATTATTGATTTTTATCAGTTTTATTATCAAAAATATTGTCTCAGATAAGCTCTTAAAACAAGCCTTTGCCATAGCAAAATCAGGACTGATTTACAATGATTCTTACAGAAGTACTCTAGTGATAAAATTAAGCAGTTTTTACTTGTTCTTTACCACAGTACTTTGTTGAGTCGAGTTTTTTTATTCAATTGATAGTCTTTCTCCGGTTTTCGGTTTTATGTTATGTTCATTCGCTTTAAGATGATATTGGAAAATCCGATTTTGGTTTCTTTCCACAATTTTTTCTTTAGTTTTGTCCAAATTCGAAACAGTTTTGAAATTCAGATGAATTGGTGTTTCGGTTTCGTTTGGAAACCTGGTCAACTTATCAATCGCCAATGTCTCAATAATTCGACTTTCCACAATCCAAGTCAGTTCCGTTTCTTGAGATTTTAAAATCGTTCCTTTTGAAAGTCCATCGTGAATATTTTCCACTTCGGCTATTATTCCAAATCCAGAAATATTCCACGTGTCTAATATTTTAATTGTCTTAATCAATTTCATTTCTCAAATGACACACAACCCTGTTTATAAGATTAGTTGCGTGTATAAGCTTTAAAGTTAGCAAATAAATCACAGATAGAAAGTCCGCGAGGATTATCGTAAGTAGGCCATAATTAGCAATGAATTATACACATTGTTTTGTGCAGTATTTTAGCCTTCATATCGATAAGTATGACCTCCTTTTTTTATAACCATACCTTCTTTTGCTCCATCCATTGACTTTTTAGGCTCTCCCAAATTTCTAAATAGAAAATCTAGATGTATGTATCTTTCATTGGTTGAAAGCTGTGTTAAATTTATTTCGGATGAATAGTGATAATGTCTTTTGATTGTTACTACTTGAATAACTCCAAATTTATCAATTGTTGTTTGTTTAAATTTATAATCGTGTTCCCAATGATATGTTCCGCCTTTTGATAACTTCATAATTCCTCCAGCTTTATCATTTTTTCTTCTTTTTGGGAAACAGATGAAACGACTTTGGATTTTTAAATTTTTATAAGGTTCAATAGTTAAAGGGTATTCTAAACCATTTTCCGATACTGGTAAAAAGAAACATAGATTTTCCGAGGTCAAAATACTTATACTATCAATATAAACAGGAAATTTTTCTTCATTAATTATGGTAACTTCCATAATAGGTTCTGAAGTCATCAATGATTTTTGTAGAAACTTATACTTAATTTTTTTTAACCAATTTTGTTTATAAACTTTTTCATAAACTCTTCGGTCAACAATTAGTTTTTCTTTGGGTGTTCCTGAAATGATTTTGTCATGCTCAATTTTATCTAAAATCACACTTTGAACTACTTCAATTTTATTAAAATCGTGAAAATTCTTTACATATTCATAAAACGTCGCTTTGTCAGGGTTCAAGGTTTGAAGCAAAGCTGATAAGAACATTACTATTTCAAAATTATTTTTGCGACTTATAGTTTCATAATAATGAGAGGTGACTAATTCTGTATTCGTATTTGCAACTTTATAATTACGTTTAGCATGAAACCAATAGCCCTTATCTACAATTAAAATAATTTGGATAGCTGGGTCAGTATGAAAATTAACATCATATTTTTTGATTCTTTCAAGCTCATTTTCTTTTTTTAAATCAGAAGAATATGCGAATAAAACACGAAAAACTTTTTTTGACCTACTATAATCGAATTCTTTTAATTTATAGAATTTCTCAATAGTAGTTTTAATTTCTGTTGCATTTAGTTTTGTTTTTACTTCAAAAATATATCTGCAAGATTCAATTGGCATTACATCTACACTCTTACCTAATGTTGTTTTTGGCAAGCCATGTTCATCATGAATAAATAAGTCAGTTTCTGCAGAAATGCGTCCTCTTGGGTCGACTATTTTACCACTACCTATTGACCATTGTTTATTTAAATATTCACTTAAAAAATTGCCAAATAATTCCTCATTCACTCTTCCTTTTAAACCTGAATGGTCTAACGAATTAGCAGTTTTTGCTTTCTTTAAAAAGTCTGCTATATTATCAAATAAGTTATCTAGGATTATTGACATCTATTAAGTTTCTTCATATTGCACACAACTTATTATATCTACCCAAATATACTCTTTATCCCTTATAACTTATCGAGATAAACGCATGTTTTAGTTGTCATCATCTAGGTTAATATTTTTTAAATGTGATAAGAAACAAGACGTTGTATTCATCTTTTTTCTTAATTATTAATCTCAATGTTCTGCACAATTGACCGTATACTATTTTAAATGTTTCTTACTAATTCTATCAAAGAACTCATATTTCATTTAAGATTAAAAGTTTGAAAATTTTACAAAGTATAGAAACGGAATGAAACCGCCTTACATAGTTATTCTAAAAGTTCGGTTCTGCAGCAATCATAGAATTATGCTGTTTGAGAGATGTGATCTCGCTTTCGCGAAAGCGAACAAATAAAAACAAAAAACCACCCTATTTTTAAAGATAGGACGGTTTAAGTCTTTGGGGAATAAGAGACCTAGGTCATGGAGATGTATGTGTGATCCTAATCCTCTAGGGTATCATCGGTGGCATTAAGTTGCATTCTTTTTATAAGAAAACATAAATGGTGACTTACTGATCTTAAAAAGAAGTACTCTTCAATTTAAAATGGAGTGACTACAACTTAATAAAATAATAGTTCTTAAAAAAACGGTGTTATCCATTTAGAATTTGTACTGCTATATTTATTGTTAATGAGAGTAATCACTATTTCAAAACCATTTGAGTAGAAACCTGATCGATTCATATTTGAGTAAGTCAATTCTTAAAAATCTAACAATTAAATCTTTTTTGATTCAGCAATTAAGTGCTAAAAATTACCATGTCATCTTATTGAACCAATAGCGATCTCCATAATTTGTAATGTAATAAACCATCGCATAATCATCTACTGCTTTAACAGACCGAGGAAGTATTAAAGGCGTGGTAGACGTTCCATGATCAAAAGGAATTATAGATGGCCTATTAAAAGTTACATCGTTACCTCCATAAAAAGAGCTCATGGTGATGTAATTATCATTATTTGAAAATACACGTAATCCGTTTTCTAAAATTAAAGCAGTCATTGAGCCTTGTTCTTTTGCACCATTTTTATATTGCTTAGATTTAAATAAAGGAGTAAAACCTTTCAAAGAACCTTTGCTGTCAAAATTTACTAGGATACTTGAGCCATAGGTATATAGATAATCTAATTCAGTAGACATTTTGTTTCCTGTTTTTCTGAATTCATGATCGTATAAATATTTTTCTCCAATCAAGTAAATGTCATCTCCTTTTACTTCTACATCGACAACTTTTAGACTTTTTAAATCTGATTTATCCAGTGTGTCACTCCATTCATGAATTCCTATAAGTGTATTTGTGTTTACATCATATAAAAAAGCGCCATCATTATCACTACCTTCTTTACTATTAATTCTAATAACTGATGACTTACCATTCCAGAAGAACCCTGTTAACATAGGTGTACCATTTACATTGATAAGTTGTAACTCCATAGGTAAAAAGCCATCTTTAGAGAAATCGATAGTCTCTAGATTTTCACCATTAAAGGCTAACAATTTATTAGCTCGCCTCTTTTTACTAGCATCAATAGTTTTATTTATCAACACAACACCAGAGTTTTGTAAAAAGACGTCCTCATCATATGATCGAGAACTATCAAAAGGCAATGTTTCACTTTGTTCCCACAACAAATTTAGTTGCATATCATACACCCAAATCATAACTTTTTCTTTTGTTTTCTTAACAAAAGGCATATTAGCTACAATAGCAAATTTTGTTTTGTCTGATGAAATAGCGATACTATAAAACCCAGATTTCGAGTATTTTTTAATGGGAAATGAAGCAAGAATTTTATTTTCACTAACGCTGGAGCTTTTGTTACTATAAACCTGAGCATTTACATTATGCTTTGCTTGCTTTTTATGCATTACGGTAGATAAGAAAATTAACTGGTCTCCGACCTCAATAACCTCTTCCAAATCTGAAGCACGTAAACCCAATTTTGGTAAATTGAAGGAAATCTTTTCCCCATCTTTCATGCTTTGGTCGTATTTAGTTAACACCATGGACTTATTATTATCCATCATCACATTATCTAAGTGATGTAGCACTGTAAAACCGTATGCAGATGGAAAATGAATACTGTACGTATCCTTTTCACTTTCTTTTTCAAAATAGGAACTAGATTGCGTATTGAAAACCTGCGCAAAACCAATACTTAGAGTTAGGCAACTAATTAAGGTAAATACTATACTTTTCATGGATACTATAATTTATAAACTTGTTCTTCAAGTCTTGTGAATGCACTTTTCTCGCCATTATTTAAATCTAAATCAATACGACGCTCTTGGAGCAAAGCTAATGTTTCTTCAGCTTGAACTTTATCCTTTAAACTAATATCGACTTGCAACAAATTATAAAAAATCATGACAGCAACTTCTTTATTCATCAAAGCTTTTTTATTTGCATAATCTATTTTTGCTAATTCAGATTTCCAAATCTCTCTTACTGCGATAAGTTCATCAATAGCGCGCTGTCGTGTTTCTCCAGACACATCTTTCTTCAATTTTCTATAAGCAGATATTGCTTTTATTTTAGCATTTTCTAAAATATCATATTTGCGTTTTTTGTTTTTTGGAAACTCAATAGTAATCGAGGACTGTACTGGAATAAAACCGAATTCTTCATTAATATAATTGCTTATATGATTCATGATTTTGTTGACGTTATTTTTTTCGTAACGTTCTAAATTAATTGTATTACTATTTGAAGAAGTTAAAAACTGAAACTCTTCATCAAAGTTTTTCTCATCAATCACGGTAGCTCCTTTCATAACTTTCAAGTTTGTAGGTTGTGCATAGAACGTTTGTCCACCATTATCCTGAAAAACCATTTTAGATATATTAATTACAATTAATAAGTCACTTCCTTTTTCATATCCCATCAACTCCACATTATCTGCAAGAACTTGATTATCAAAAATAAGATGGTCATCTAAGTTAGGTTGCATATATACAGGTTCTCTCGGTTCAACATACGTAGGTTTTGACGGCACTTTAAGTTGCGGCTTTTTACCTTGTTCGGTTAAGGATAATCGTTCAAAAAGCGTTAAAGCCTTAAAGTTTTTCATTTCTTTATCATAGCGTGCTTCTGCTTTTGCAACATCTTCATCATGTCCAGCTAAGCGCTCTTCAAATTCTGCTTTGCTATCCTTAAGTACTTGTGCAAAATTTGCTTTTTCAACTTCAAACTCTGCTAAAGACTGTTTGTTAAGCTCTTCTACGGTAAGTGTATAAGGGGTTTCAACAATTACTTTGTAACTTTTAATGGATTCTTCTAAAGGATTATTAGGAGTTTTAACATTAAAGTAGCTAATGCTCTCAGACATTGTTCGTTGTGCAACGCTGGATAATGAGATTGCTATACAAGCGAAAGCTAATAGGTATTTTTTATTCATCTTAAAATATTTAATAATGTCCTTATTATTTAGTTTGAAATTATTTTCCGTTTCTAATCTAGAAATACTAATCCCATTGAATTAAAACATTGATTTTGACAAATCTAAACAATTTAAATAAGGATTAAAGAGTATTGCAGTAGTATAATGATACCTTTTCCTACTTTAAATTTAAACATGTATCAAGAAAAGGATGAACCAACCTTTTGAATTTAATAATGTAATAATGAGAATAGTAATAGGACTTATTTGTTCGAACCATTAATTGTGCATTACTTTTTATTATCTCGCTTTCGCGAAAGCGAAACTATCACCCATAAAAAAACCTGCTAAAATGAATTTCTAGCAGGTAATATAAGTTTTAAGAAGAACTAACTATCTAACTAAACTCTTGAATCTAGTTTCTTGTCTCCTGAATCTTAACTCTTGATTCTAGTTTCTTGTTTCTTAAATCTACCCTTCGGTCTCTAGAGTTTATTTCTTAATCAATCCTATCTCAACAAGTCGCTGGTGCAAGAATTCTCCAGCGGTAATGTCTTCGTATTGTTTAGGATTGTTCTCGTCTATACATTCTTCTAGACAGTCCAGTTTCATATCGCTACGTGGATGTAAGAAAAACGGAATGGAATATCGGCTGGTGTGCCACAATTCTCTTGGTGGATTCACTACTCTGTGAATGGTAGAGCGCAATTTATTATTAGTATGTCGCTGTAACATGTCTCCTACGTTAATTACCAGCTCGTCTTCTTGTGCAATGGCATCGATCCACTCGCCAGCACGGTTTTGTACTTGTAATCCTGGAGCGCTGGCTCCCATAAGAAGCGTAATTAAGTTGATATCGCCGTGTGCGCCAGCACGAACAGCGTTATCTGGCTCTGACGTAATAGGTGGATAATGAATAGGTCTTAAAATAGAGTTTCCATTACTTGCCCAGTGGTCAAAGTAATGCTCGTTAATACCGATGTGAAGTGCCAGTGCACGTAACACATAGATACCAGTTTTTTCTAACATTCTATAGGCTTTCATTCCTGTAGCGTTAAATTCTGGTAATTCTTTAACAATCACGTTGTCTGGATAATCGTCTTCTATAGTAACATCTGGCGCTACTTCCTGACCAAAGTGCCAGAATTCCTTTAAATCTCCTTCTTTTTTACCTTTGGCATGTTCCTTACCAAAGGAAACATAACCGCGCTGGCCGCCTAAATCTTCTCGTTCATAACCTAACTTAGTTTCTTTAGGAAGCTGGAAGAATTTCTCTACTTCAGAGTAAAGTTGTTCTACTAACTCGTCTGATAGGAAATGGTTTTTTAAAGCTACAAAACCTATATCTTCATAAGCCGAACCTATTTCGTTAATAAACTTTTCTTTTCTTTTAGGATCATCGCTTAGAAAGTCTGCGAGATCTACACTTGGGATATTAGTCATGGTACTACAGATATAATTTTTTATTTAGAATCGTATGGAGGTAGCAAGAAGCAGCTCATTGCCATTATACAACGGCGCTATTTGCAAATTTACATGAGATTCTTTGATATTATTCTTAAAGATAACATTCTTTATGAAAGGATAAAGCCAGTAACCTATTTTTGTTGATAAAATACCTATTCCAGCGCCGGCAAGCACGTCACTAAACCAATGCTTGTCATTATAAATACGTAAAAATCCAGTAGCTGTCGCAACCGTATAACCTGCGATACTATACCAGGGCGATAAATGACCGTATTCTTGATGTAAAAACTCTGCCGCAAGAAAGGAAAGTGCGGTATGTCCAGAAGGAAAACTACTTACAGACCTGCCACTAGGTCTTCTTACCGAGGTATTATTTTTAATTAATCGGACAGTAGAATACATAAATAGGCTTGAAGTTCCTAAAATGATGCTTTTATCCAGCAGGTTATTTCTACCTTTTATTCCTGCTAAATCCAGACCATAGACCGTAAGTATAGGAGCTACTACAGAGTAGTCGTCTATACCTATTTTTACACCATCTGGTTCTAAACTGGTTCTTATGTCGCGATCCCACTGCCTTATGGGATCGTTTTTAATCCCAAAGATCCCGTAAGAAATCAAACCAGCAGGAAGAATTAAGGATTCATACTTAAACTTTACATCTTTTTGAAATGGGAGAGAATCGGCTTGTTTTTTTTGACCATGTGAATAAGTCGTTACAAAAACTAAAAAGACAATGAGGATTTTTTTCATTTCAAAATTTGTTAATACAAAGTTAGTAAATGAAAGCGAGTATCTAAAAGCATGTTATTATTAAGAACATAGATTATAGTACATTTGGTTAACAGTCCATACATATGATAGATTCTAACCCTACAGATTTTAAAAAGTTATATCGCAATTCTTTAGAAAATGAAGTACTTGTAGATTTATATAAGAAAATGCTCTTACCTAGATGTATTGAAGAAAAAATGCTCATTTTACTACGTCAAGGCCGCATTTCCAAATGGTTTTCTGGTATAGGCCAGGAAGCGATCGCGATAGGAGTGACCGCTGCGATGCAAAAGGAAGAGTACATACTACCTATGCATAGAAACTTAGGTGTTTTTACCACTCGAGAAATTCCGCTATGGAAGTTGTTTGCTCAATGGCAAGGAAAAGCAGATGGTTTTACTAAAGGTCGCGATCGTAGTTTTCATTTTGGTACACAGGAGTATAAGATCGTTGGGATGATTTCGCATCTCGGTCCACAATTAGGCGTGGCAGATGGTATTGCTCTTGCCCAAAAATTGAAAAACACTGGTCGTGCAACTGCAGTTTTTACTGGAGAAGGAGGAACGAGTGAAGGCGATTTTCACGAGGCATTAAACGTTGCAAGTGTGTGGAGTTTGCCAGTGTTGTTCTGTATAGAAAATAACGGCTACGGTTTGAGCACTCCTACCTCAGAGCAGTATAACTGTGAAAACCTTGCAGATCGTGCGTTAGGTTATGGGATGGAATCGCACATTATCGATGGCAATAATATCGTAGAAGTTTACACAAAAATTTCGGCTATTTTAAATGATATAAGAGAAAATCCGCATCCAGTGTTGATTGAATTCAAGACCTTTAGAAGACGCGGTCATGAAGAGGCTAGTGGCACAAAGTATGTTCCAGATGAGTTGATGGAGTATTGGGAAGAGCGTGATCCATTGACGCGCTTTGAGCAGTATTTGTTGGATGAAAACATCATTACCAGCGATCAGGTTGCTCAATGGAGTGAAGAATTTAAACAGGAGATTAATGATGGTTTGGATCTCGCTTTCGCGAAAGCGTTACCTCAAACAACTCCTCAACAAGAACTAGCCGATGTTTTTGCTCCACACACTCATCAACAAGTCCAGCCAGAGAATTCTACTCAAAATATACGTTTGATAGATGCCATAAAGGATGGACTAGAAGAAGCCATGGATAAATACGATGATCTTGTAATCATGGGCCAAGACGTAGCAGAATATGGTGGTGTTTTTAAAATCACAGACGGTTTTGTAGAGAAATATGGAAACCAAAGAGTAAGAAATACGCCTATTTGTGAAAGCGCAATCGTAGAAGCAGGTATGGGATTGAGCATTGCAGGAATGAAAGCAGTTGTAGAAATGCAGTTTGCCGACTTTGTAAGCAGTGGTTTTAATCCGATTGTGAATTACCTAGCAAAGTCATATTACCGCTGGAATCAAAAAGCAGACGTAGTCATAAGAATGCCTTGTGGAGCTGGAGTAGGAGCAGGACCATTTCACTCGCAGACTAACGAGTCTTGGTTTTATACTGTTCCTGGTTTAAAAATAGTGTATCCATCTTCTCCAGCAGATGCTAAAGGATTACTGATTGCATCTATTGAAGATCCTAATCCTGTTTTGTTTTTTGAGCATAAAGCATTGTACCGATCTGTTTATGATCATGTTCCCGATGGTTATTACAATATAGAGCTAGGTAAAGCGTTTACCATAAGTGAAGGAAATGATGCCACTGTCATCACTTTTGGAGCAGGAGTTCATTGGGTAAAGCAATTCATCGACAAAGAGCAGCTTGATATCGATCTTATTGATTTAAGAACTTTAGTTCCTTTAGATAAAGAAATGATTACCGCTTCAGTTAAGAAAACGGGAAAAGTCTTATTAGTTACAGAAGATAACTTAACCGGTAGTGTTATCAGTGATGTTGCGGCTTTTATAAGTGAAGAGTGTTTTGAATTTTTAGATGCGCCAGTAATGAGATTAGGAAGTATTGACACACCTATTCCTTTTGAAAAAGGACTGGAAAACAACTATCTACCTACGAAGTATCTTGAAGAAAAATTAAAAAAACTGCTTGATTATTGAAATTTAGTATTTTAAAAACATACTTTTGAAATTCCCTGAGTGAACTTAATATTATGAAATTATGAAATTTATGGATGAAGCGGATAATTTCCGTTATGTACTCTGGGCGTTGACCATCATATTTGCGTTTCTTGTATTCTTCGGACCTAATCCAGAAGGTGGTAGCTTAATGCCTACAGCCATTACATTATTAACTCTTTTTTCTTCTTTACTAGTGATTTATCTTATTCTTAAATTTATACAGAAAAGAAAGTATCGAGATAATGATTAAAAAAATTCTTAATTGATAACCTAGCCACTATCTTTGAATAGTGCAAAAACAATACGATATAATAATTGCCGGTGGCGGACTTTCAGGTCTGACAGCGGCAATTTTATTTTCTAGAAAGAGTAAAGTTCTTTTCATTGATCCTGATGATTATCCACGACATAAAATGTGTGGCGAGTATTTGAGTAATGAAGTGATTGATTTTCTAAAAACACTTGGTATTGATCTTGATCAAGAAAGTGCTGTTAATCTGGAGCATCTAAATTTTACTACATCAAATCATCAACCATTGACTTGCCACTTACCACAAGGAGGAAAAGGTATTTCTAGATTTCATTTAGATCATTTGTTGTATCAAAAAGCTATTGAAAAAGCCACCTTTTCACAAGATAAAGTGCTGGAAGCGAGAATTGAAAATGATTCTTTTCAAGTAAGCACAAGTACTGAAGAGTATACTTGCAAACAGTTTTTAATGGCCACGGGAAAACGCTCCTTGCTTGATAAAAGATTAGAAAGAGACTTTATTCAACAAAAATCGCCATGGCTAGCGGTAAAAATGCACTATAAGCACGATATGGATGATAACTTAGTCGAGCTTCACAATTTTGAAGGTGGCTATGCTGGAGTTTCTAAAGTAGAAAACGGTCATGTGAACCTTTGTTATCTAGCTAGTTATGATTCTTTCAAAAAGCATAAGAATGTGACCGACTTTAATAATCAAGTACTTGCAAAGAACAAGTCTTTAAATGTCTTTTTAAAAAATGCCCAACCGGTATGGGAACAGCCTATTACTATATCTCAAATATCTTTTGAAAAGAAAGAACCTGTAGAGAATCAAATTGTCATGCTGGGCGATACAGCAGGATTGATCCATCCCTTATGCGGTAACGGAATGGCAATGGCTATTCATAGTGCAAAAATTGCTTATGAAGAATTACAACCATTTCTCGAAGGTCAAATTAATAGAGCGCAGGCACTAGATAATTATGCCGTGACTTGGAAAAAAACTTTCCAGAAACGTTTAAAAATAGGTCGTATCCTGCAAGGAATTTTACTAAACCGTACTTATACAAAACTCGGTTTATGGTTTCTACGTAGATTTCCATCTCTCTTATCAACGATCATAAAAAGCACACATGGGAAACCTATCTAAAATTAAATACGTTTCTGATGTGCGCAACACAGATCCAGAGTGGATGGATGATCCTGCGCTCGATGAAGTAACTCTTCAAAATGCTGTGGATGATATCAATAAGGTCAACAATCTTCTAGGCGGATTCAAATTTATGCTTGATGCTGTTAAAAAGGAAGTTGCTAAGTATCCAGATCAAGAGCTTACTATTGTAGATGCAGGTTGCGGTGATGGCGAGATGCTTCGATACTTGGAAAAGCATCTAAAAAATGAAAAGCTAAGCTTTTTAGGATTAGACTTTGCAGCTCGTTCTATAGAAAAAGCGCGTTTAAAGAGTGATGGATTGTCTCGTTTACGCTTTCGCGAAAGCGATATTCTTAAAATACAACCTCAAGATATAAGTTGTGACATTTTGATCAGTTCTTTAACGATGCATCATTTTAATGATGTAGAAATCGTAGAATTTCTAACCAAATTTAAAGAGATTACTACTAAAAGTATTATTATCAATGATTTGCACAGACACCGACTAGCGTTTCTGTTTTTTAAATATTTAAGTCCTATTTTTATAAAGCATGAGATTTCAAAACACGATGGATTGATCAGTATTGCATCAGGTTTTAAAGTGAATGATTTCAAAAAATATGCTACAGCAATAGGCATTACAAATGACCGATGGACATGGAAGTGGTCGTTCCGTTTTATATGGATAATTCCAATAGATGAGCGTAAAAATTAAAAGTGTAGCGACAGTAACGCCGCAGTATTATAAGGAGACCAAGGATATTTTACCATTTGTAGAAGAATGGTTATCAGGTCAGGACGAGCGTTTGAGACGTAAAACCATCAAAATTTTTGAAGGTGCTGGCGTGGATAAACGGTATTCTATTATGGATCCTATTGAAGTGTTTACCAGAACTTCTTTTCAGGACCGTAATGAGATTTATAAAAGAGAAGTGGTGCCACTGGCTCAAAAAGCGGTAGAACAAGCTCTTGAAAAAGCCTCGTGGAACGCTCAAGATCTGGATTACATCATCACGGTAAGTTGTACAGGTATTATGATTCCGTCTATTGATGCGTATTTAATCAACTCCATGAAGATGCGCCAAGACATTGTACGGTTGCCAGTCACAGAAATGGGTTGCGTTGCAGGGATATCTGGATTGATCTATGCAGAGAATTTTTTAAAAGCAAATCCTAATAAAAAAGCTGCGGTTATTGCCGTTGAAGCTCCTACAGCAACTTTTCAATTAGACGATTATTCCATGGCAAATATGGTAAGTGCAGCAATCTTTGGCGATGGTTGTGCTTGTGTATTGCTTTCTTCTTGTGAAGAAGATGAAGGACCAAAGATCAAAGCACATGAGTTTTACCATTTTCCAGATGCGACACACATGATGGGATTTGATCTGGTCAATAGTGGTTTACAAATGGTCCTTGACAAAGCCGTTCCAGAAACTATCGCGAGTCATTTTCCTGCGATCATTCATCCGTTTTTAAAAAAGAACGGATTGACTATTG
Organism: Nonlabens dokdonensis DSW-6; assembly: GCF_000332115.1. Classification (NCBI taxonomy): domain Bacteria; kingdom Pseudomonadati; phylum Bacteroidota; class Flavobacteriia; order Flavobacteriales; family Flavobacteriaceae; genus Nonlabens; species Nonlabens dokdonensis. The sequence continues at coordinate 3,400,987 of NC_020156.1, read as the reverse complement.
AAGATATAGATCACTTGGTTTTTCACCCAGGCGGAAAAAAAATCGTGCAAACAGTAGAAGAATTATTTCATAAACTAGGTAAAAATATAGACGATACTAAAGAGGTGTTGCGCATCTATGGAAACATGAGTAGTGCGACGGTTCTATTTGTTTTAGAACGATTTATGAGTCGTGAGCTTAACAAAGGCTCTAAGGGATTGATGTTAAGTTTTGGACCAGGCTTTACTGCTCAAAGAATATTGTTAGAATGGTAAATGACTTTAAAAATAAGTATGCGTTAATCTTAGGAGGCAGCAGCGGTTTGGGTTATGCGAGTGCCTTGAAGTTGGCTCAGCATGGCATGAATCTTATTATCTTTTATCGTGCCTCAAGATTGCAAGCTGATGAAATAGAAGCGAGATTTGAAAAGTTAAGATCTTTAAATATTCAATTACTCACTGTTAATAGTGATGCTACTAGAGAAAATAAGCTATCAGAAAACTTATTAAAAATAAAGGGTTTTTTGAACGATCATAAGTTAAGTGTCTTTCTTCATAGTATTTCAAAGGGTAATTTAAAGCCTATGACAGGCGACAACACACTTTCTTCAAATGATTTTCAGCAAACGATTCATTCTATGGGAATAAGTCTATACAGTTGGACAAAAGCGCTTTTTGAAGCTCATTTATTTGCGAAACCTGCTAAAATCTTAAGTTTTACCAGTGAAGGTAGCACGCGACCTATGAAATCTTATGCTGCTGTAAGCGCAGCAAAAGCTACTTTAGAAGCTATTAATAGAAGTATTGCGATAGAATTTGCACCATATCAAATTACTTCCAACTGTATTCAAGCCGGTGTAACGGACACATTGAGTTTGAGTATGATACCCATGTATGAAGAATTGAAACAAGAAAGTTTGAAAAGGAATCCGCATGGAGAATTAACCACTCCAGAACGAGTAGCAAATGTGGTATATTTAATGAGTAGGGAAGAGGCCAGCTGGATCACTGGAACTATTATAAAAGTTGATGGTGGTGAGAGTTTGCAGTAAAAATAAAGGTGAAATAAAAAAATAAATATAAAAAAATCAGGTCGAGGGCAGTCGCGAACGATTTATAAACTCCTCGCCTAAGAATAGGCGAGGACAGAAGTATCAGCTTTGCTGAGAATCAGGAGTGGTTGAAAGCATAATATTTAGAGAGTAAAAAATGATGACATATTACCAGCCTTCTTCAACCTATCCGACCAAAACTCGCTACCGCTCATTTTGCCCACCTTTCCTTTTCTAAGGAAAGGAGTTTTAAAAAATTTATTACTTTTTACTTAACATAATAATTCCATTCATGCTCTTAAATCCATTAGAAAAAATAGTAGCTAACCTTCCATATGGCGATGGATTCAAATTTGTGGATCAGTTGTTAGAATTGGATGAAGAAAGTGTGATAGGTATTTACCGCTTTCGCGAAAGCGAATATTTCTACAAACATCATTTTATAAATAACCCAATAACGCCTGGTGTTATTCTCATAGAATGTATGGCGCAAATAGGTCTCGCCTGTTTAGGAAGTTACTTAATGCGAGAAAATGAAGGGAATCCTCAATTTGTTTTTACTGAGAATCATATCAACTTCTTAAATACGGTTGTACCAGAAACTACGGTAATCGTGAGTGCAAAAAAAGAATATTTCCGTTTTGGAAAGTTAAAAGTAGTCGTTCAAATGATGGACGAAAACGAAAACAAAATCGCTGAAGGCTGGATGAGTGGTATGATAGTGAATGAGTAAATTAATCATTCAATTCCCAATTATAATCCATATATTTTATTTTAGCATCTTCATTGATTTTCAAGGTGCTATACTTATTGAGAAAATCAATTAGATCGCCATTTTTAGTAAAGTCTTCGCTGAACCATCTAAAGATTTTAGAAACTTCTACACGATCTTTAGTAATTTCATTTCTTCTGGAGTCATTGATAAATTGAATAGCCAGTTTTTCAAGTTGCTGATCTACTTTTTGAGCAGTAAAGGCTTCATTAGGCAATTGCGGACAAGAAAAAGAGGCACAATTGATTCCAAAATGAATACGAGGCTCGTTCATTTTTCTTAAGATATCATGTTCTATTTCTTCAAGACTTATAGGTTTCCCGTTAATGCTCCAATTTTTCTGTTCCCAAGGGTTTTTGATGTCTTTAATACTTTCTGTAGGGTAATTGCTTATGATAAGGTCTAATGTCATCGCGTTATAAGCATTCATGTAATAAGCAAGTAAAGCTTTGCGACTCCATGATTTATCAGGATTTGCAGCTTCAAGTGTTTTGATATAACTTTTTAAGTTGGCCGGATTCTTTTTTAATCCAGCATAATTAACGCTGCCATTTTTGGTCACATATTTTTTCAATACCTGATCAAATAAGCTGTGGTCTATTTCTTTTAGATTAGAATAGACTTCTAAGGTATTTTCTTTAGGACCTTGTTGAGCATTCATAGCATTCATCTCGTTATTGTTCATCTCAACAAGTTCTGCCGTGTACGGTGTTTCGTCTTTACTTTCTTTTGCCGTATTGCAAGAAAGAAGAAACAATGATGAAGTAAGAAATAGGATCGTTTTCATTAGTGTTGTTTTAAATATTTGTTGACTTTGTGATTTCCTCAATTAAAAGTATTGACCTATACCAAAAACAAAGCCATTAGTTGCGTTGCTTCCTATTCCAAAACCATAGTCAAAACGTATTACCGCATTAAAGATACGTTTATGAATAAATCGTATTCCCAAACCTGGGTTAATTTTTAAGGTTTCACCGTTTACAAGGTCATTCAAGCTCCCATTAGGTTTTCTCCAGCTTCCCACGTCTAGGAAAGTATTGCTCTGTAAAACAAACCAGTCTTTTTCATATAACGTATGACGGTATTCTGTATTAAGGACAACTTCTGCAGTGCCACGTCCTGCGCTATTTCCAGCACCTCTTATATTAATTTGGTTATCTAATGTAAATGGAGCAAATCGGGACTCATTAAAGGTAGCATAAGATAATTGTAAACGGCTCGCCCAATTTCCTCTAGCACCTACTTTTTTAAAATATTCAAAATCAGTTTGAGCGATTAATTCATCAGCCAGTAAACCTTCTCCACCAGTCACATATTCTAAAGAGGTAAAATTCCTATAACCAGAAAAATATTGGTAATCAATTACTAGATGATTGTTTTCATATTCGGCTATAGCGCTCCATTTTTGAGCTGTAAGATTTTCTGGTACATCAGCAGTCATAATACCATCTAAGAAATCAAATTCTTGATTTGCATAACGCACGCCCAATTGAAAGTTATTGTGAAAATTAAGTTCATAGAGTGCATAGACTTCTGCTGTGCGACTGTCAAACTTATAATTCACCGTGTTATCATTATCAAAGAAAATTGGTTCCCTTAAAACGTTATTTTGATAATTAATTCCTATTCCTAATTTGTTGGTAAATAGGTAAGGAGCTTCCCAAAAAGCACCGTAAGAATCAAAAATATTACGTCCATAATAACCACCTATAATCTGATTCTCACCCATAAAATTAAATTCAAAAACTGATAATCGGAAAGCAAAACTATCATCATTTGCTTGTGAAGCTCTTACGCCTGGAATGATCGTGAAGTTTTCAGTGACTTCATAAATAAGTACAATTTGATCAGGATCGGTTTGATCTAGTATGTAAACAGCCTTTGCAATTCCGGGCAAACGGTTGAGCCGTTCAACATCTGTTTCTATAAGCTTAAGGTCTAATGTACTTTGTGGTTGAACTTTCACAAGCCTTCTCAAAAATGATTCTTTAGTTCTTTTCAAACCTTCAAATTCAATTTTAGAAATCATCACTTCTTGAGCGGTAATTGTCCCAACGGTTAAAAACAGAAGTAAGGCAAAGGTGTATTTGATCATTGAAAATAATTGTTCACGCAAAATTACTCGCTTCAGTAAGGTGTAAACTATAAAAAATCATAATTATCATCACACTTATATATAGATTACGTGATATTCTTGTGAAATTTAAAGAATAATCAGGTAGACACAGGTTTCATTTGAAAGATTACGTAGTTTAGTATTTCTTATGATAAAGAATACGAAAAATAGAGTAGTAGTAACAGGAATGGGTGTTGTGGCACCTAATGCTGTTGGTGTTTCCGCTTTCGCGAAAGCGTTACAAGAACAAACCTCTGGAATACGATTTGATCCACAATTAGCTGAATTAAACTTCGGTTGTCAAGTCTCTGGAACGCCACAAATTACTGAGGAATTACTTGCCAAAAACTTCACGTCATTACAGTTAAGAGGCTTAAAAGCTAGCGGTTTAGTTTATGGAGTGATTGCTGGAAAAGAAGCCTTTGCAGACGCTGGTTTAGAAATGGCAAGTGCCGATGATGCCTTATCAGAAATGGGAATTATTTTCGGTACAGGACAAAGCGGCGGCGAGAAATTTAGAGAAGCCATTCATCTCATAGACGATGGCAGAGTGCGCCGGTTGGGAAGTACCAGCGTGATTCAAACCATGACTAGTGGTATAAGTGCATGGCTGGCTGGTGAATTGGGTTGCGGTAATATGGTTACCAGTAATTCCAGCGCTTGTTGTACAGGAACTGAAGCTTTTCTGATGGGTTATGAACGTATTGCAGCAGGAAAAGCGACACAAATGTTAGTAGGTTCTACCAGCGATTCTGGACCTTATATTTGGGGTGGATTTGATGCAATGCGCATTCTTCCTACTAAGTATAATGATGATCCAGAGAATGCAAGCAGGCCTTTATCAAATGACGCAGCAGGTTTTGTTCCAGGATCTGGTGCAGGTGCTTTTATTTTAGAGAGTTTAGAAAGTGCTCAAAAAAGAGGAGCAACCATATATGCTGAAGTGTTAGGTGGAGCATTAAATTCTGGTGGTCATCGTGGTGATGGATCTATGACAGCGCCTAATGGTAAGGCTGTTCAAGAATGTATTCAACTTGCTCTAAAAGATGCTCAAGTTGCATCAACAGCTATAGATGTTATTAACGGCCATCTTACAGCGACTTCTAAAGATGCTTTTGAAATTGAAAATTGGTCAGAGGCTTTACAAAGAAAAGGATTAGATTTTCCAGCAATCAACACCTATAAATCATTAATAGGTCACTGTCTGGCAGCTGCTGGAAGTGTCGAGTTAGTAGGAGCAGTGTTGCAAATAAAACACCAGCAATGCTATGGAAATACTAATATAACGAAGCTTCATTCAGAAATAACTGATATAATTGATTCAAAATGTGTTCCTACTAAGACTCAAAAGATGAAAATTGATGTTCTGGCAAAGGCGAGTTTTGGTTTTGGGGATGTAAACGCTTGTGTAATTCTCAAAAAATACGATTCCTAATTATTGAATTCTGAATTAAGGACTTCTATTTAAATAATTCTCTCATTTGAGTAGATCAAATCTTAAACTGATCCTTATGACCGGTTTTAATTCATTTATTGATAGTATTTTTAAGGTTCTATTCAAATATAAAAGATGCAAGAAAACGAAATACAACAAGAACTTTTTAAAATAGTAAAAGTATACCTGCCACAAGATGTTAAAGAAGATGCTGTAAAACTGGACAGCCATTTAATGCAAGATTTAGGTATTAATAGCGCACATCTTGTAGATATAGCTCTGGATGTAGAAGATGCGTTTGATATCACTTTAAATGAAAAGGATATGGAAGAAATGCAAACGGTAAGTGATGCCATTAAAATAGTATCGCTTAAAACATCCTAATCAAAATATTAATCGCTTAAACCATCGAATTATGTCAAGACTTACAAGAATTGAGCGCTTTGAAAATGAAGTGAAATCCAAATATCAGATTTTCAATGGGATTTTTATGACTTTACCATTTGATCAAATCTCAAATACTGGTGGATTGTTACCATTGTTCCATGAATTGTGTGTGCGTGGTTATGCAAAAGGTAAAAACCCTACTGAAATCGTTGAATATTTCTTTGAACGTTACATGCGTGATACAGACCAGCAGGAACGGGAGTCCATGCTTTTTAGGTTTATTCAGTATATAGAACGTCAAGTCGTTTTATTTGATGCGATCGAGGATGCAGCCTTTGGAAAAGTAAATAATCTTGACGGCCGCGGTTCTTTGCGTAGTGTAAAAGACGAAGCCGTAGCTTTAGGTAAAACACAAGAATTAACGTCTTATTTAAAAGAATTTAAAGTAAGACCAGTGTTAACGGCACACCCAACTCAATTCTATCCTGGATCTGTTTTAGGGATTCTTAATGACTTAGGTCAGGCAATAAAGGCAAATGAAATCCAGCAAGTGAAGTTGTTGCTTTCTCAATTAGGAAAAACTCCATTCTTTAAAAAAGAGAAACCTACACCATTTGATGAGGCGATTAGTTTGATCTGGTATCTTGAAAATGTCTTCTATTTTGCAATGGGTAATATTTATGACTATTTAAAAAAACATATTGAAGATGCACAAGAGTTTAAAAACCAAATTGTTGAAATAGGTTTTTGGCCTGGTGGTGATCGAGATGGTAATCCATTTGTAACGACAGAAATCACGCTTAACGTTGCAAAAAGATTGCGTTCTACCATTTTTAGAAATTATTATCGGGACATACGTAAACTGCGTAGAAGACTTACTTTTAAAGGAGTAGAAGAACAACTTTCTAAAATGGAGAGCAGGTGCTATAAAGCTATTTTTGAAAAAGATGTTTTGGATTTTACTGCGCAAGACTTGATAGATACCATGACTAGCATACGCAGCATGGTAATTAAAGAGCACAATTCGTTGTTCTTAGATCAAATTGATAGTTTTATTCATAAGATTGAATTGTTTGGTTTTCATTTTGCGACCTTAGACATAAGACAAGACAGTAGTGCTCATGACACGGTTTTTGATGAGATTCTCGCTTTCGCGAAAGCGGAATTACCATCTAACTACAACGACTTATCAGAAGTTGAGAAAGTCAATGTACTTTCTAAAATAGAAGGCACTTTGCGTCCAGATGAATTTAAGGAAGAATACACGCAGCGCACTTTGAGTAGCATATATGCCATAAAGGATATTCAAGAACGCAATGGAGAAAAGGGTTGTAACCGCTATATCATCTCTAACACGCAAATGGCTTCTCAAATAATGGAAGTTTATGCCATGATACGTTTGTGCGGTATGAAGGAGCCCAACATAGATGTAGTTCCTTTATTTGAAACGGTTCCTGATTTGATCAATGCGCCAGACGTTATGCGCAAGTTGTATGAAAATGAACATTATAGAGCGCATTTAAGTCGAAGAGGAGATAAGCAAGACATTATGTTAGGCTTTAGTGATGGAACAAAAGATGGTGGTTACTTAATGGCTAATTGGGCTATTTACAAAGCCAAAGAGGCACTAACAAGAGTTTCACGAGAATATGGTGTTTCCATAGTGTTCTTTGATGGTAGAGGTGGACCACCAGCTAGAGGCGGCGGACAAACACATCAGTTCTATGCTTCTATGGGAACAAAAATCGCTGCAAAAGAAATACAACTCACTATTCAAGGACAGACGATAAGCTCAAAATTCGGAACTTTAGAAAGCTGTCAGTTCAATCTGGAGCAAATGATAAGTAGTGGCGTGAGCAATGCTGTATATGCAAGTGATATCAATGATTTCTCAGATAAAGATAAGTCCACGATGGACGAACTTTCTGAAATAAGTTACAAAGCATATACTGATTTTAAGGCGCATCCTCAATTTTTGTCTTATCTAGAAAAAATGAGCACGTTAAAGTATTATGCCAAAACTAACATAGGAAGCCGCCCTAGCAAGCGAGCTGGCAGCACAGAGTTGCGATTTAAGGATTTGAGAGCGATTCCGTTTGTAGGTTCTTGGAGTCAATTGAAACAAAATGTTCCTGGTTTCTATGGGGTAGGAACTGCTCTTGAGGCAATGGACAAATCTGGAAAATGGAATGATGCTCTTGACTTATATAAGAATAATAAGTTCTTCCGTACATTACTGGATAATAGCATGATGAGTCTAACTAAGTCATTCTTTGGTTTAACTGCTTATATGGAACATGATCCCGTTTATGGTGAGTTCTGGAAACTGATTTATGAAGAATACAAGCGTTCTAAAAAGTACATGTTGAAGATATCTGGAATGAGTGCACTAATGGAGAATGAACGAGCTGGTCAAGCGAGTATTGAAACACGCGAGAATATCGTATTGCCATTGTTAACTATACAGCAATATGCATTAAAAATGGTTCAGGACATACGTTCTGAAGTAGTTACTAAAGACATAGAAACCTATGAGCGTATGGTAACGCGATCACTTTATGGAAATATCAACGCCAGCCGTAATTCTGCTTAAACATTCTTGTTGATTTGAATAAAAGCTTGAACACAATGGTTAAACCTTTGTAAATGCTGTATGATTGACATTTTAAACTAATTATCTTTAAAAGAAAAACATCAATGAGCACAAACAACAAAGAAATATTTAAGAACACGCCTGTAGATCATGAGATTCATGAATTAATTAAGAATAGATGGAGCCCACGTACGTTTTCTGACAAGCCAGTTTCTCACAAAGAGCTGCAAGTTTTATTTGAAGCAGGAAGATGGGCACCTAGTTCTAATAACATTCAACCATGGAACATCGTATGGGGAATTAAAGGTAGTGTAGCTTACGATCGTATCATGAGTGTGCTTGTCGAATTCAATCAAAATTGGGCTAAAAACGCTCCTGTATTACTTTTAGGAGTTGTGGACACAAAAACACCAAAGGGCGATGACAACTATCATGCACCACATGATTTAGGTCAGTTTGCAGCTAATATGGCTATTCAAGCGCAAAGCATGGGAATTGCTATGCATCAAATGGCTGGGCTAGATTATGAGAAAGCAAGAAAGGAATTTAAATTTCCTGATACCTATCATGTAGCGACTGCAATAGCAGTAGGATATTATGGTGGAGAGTTAAGTGACGTACCAGAAAAACTTCAAGATGCTGAAACCGGAGAAAGAAGTAGAAAACAGCAAAATGACTTTGTTTTTAATGGAGATTACAGAGAAACTGGTGACGTAAAAGAATAATCCCATATTAAGATAAAAAAAGGCCTTACAACTCTTGTGAATTGTAAGGCCTTTTTTATGCTTTATCAAATTTTAGGCAGTGAGTAAATCGCTACCGTTATTAACTTTTCTAGTCAAGGAATCAGTTGCTATTTCAATAGACTTTTTAAATTTGGTCGACTTTATTTCACAAATAATATTTTTATCTTTTGTGGTAACTAAAACATTAGCTACTTCTCGAACTCTGTTTCTTAAATCAAAAATTCTTTTGAAGGTAACATCTACTCGTAGGACATTGGATTGCTTCATTACCGATTGAAAATTTTTAATTGCAAATTGTTCTAATTTGCGATTTGTAGGGACGTGTATGTAAGAGAATTGAATCATAAGTATTATTTCTTCTACTTACGAGCACACATAGATCACAGTTTTGAATAAAATGTTAAAACCTGTTGTTAATAATGCTGAAAAAACATTGAGTTAAAAAATAAGTATCTTGCATAAAAAAGAATACAATGGGAAGTTTAACCATATCGAATAAGGTTTTAGATAAGTATTTCGGATACCTGAAAAGCTTGGATAATAGCGCGAAAAAGAATTTGATTATCAAATTGACTAAATCAATTGAGATAAAATCAAAAAAAGCATTTGACATAAACTCTATTTTCGGTGCGTGGGAAGACGATAAGTCTTCAGACGAAATAATCAGTGAAATAAAGTCTTCAAGAATTGAAAAAAGAAATAATCCGAGTTTAGGATGAAATATCTTTTAGATACGAATATTTGTATTCACCTTTTTCGTGGAAAATTTAATCTAATTGAAAAATTTCAAGAGATTAATTTGGATGATTGTGCTATTTCAGAAATTACTCTTGCCGAATTGATGTTTGGAGCGGAAAATAGTTCAAACCCAAAAAAGAACTTCAAAATAATCGACAGTTTTTCAGAACAAATCAGAATTTTACCGATTTTTAATGCAATACAAATTTATGCGTCAGAAAAAGTAAGATTGAGAAAAAAAGGGAAAAATGATTAGTGACTTTGACCTTTTAATTGGCTCTACAGCTATCTCAAATGAATTAATAATGGTAACTGAAAACGTGAAAGAATTTGACCGAATTAAGGGAATAGAGATTGAAAATTGGGTCAAGCGATAAAGCACTAATTAAAACAACGTATTGAGCCATATACAGAGACGATATTTCTAGTAATCTGAGGTACTATTTTTTCTCTGTATTCAACGTTTTTTCCTGTTCTTTCTTTTCTTCTTTAGTAGTAGGATAGTAGATGGAGAAAAGTGCGCCTATAAGTAAGGAAGTAAAGATGACTGCAAGCGAAATCCATTCTGGAAAGTGAAAGTGGTGAACTAGTATCATTTTGACACCTACAAAGGCTAAAATAGCCACTAGGCTATAATGAATGTATTGAAACTTATCTAATAAGTTAGAAAGGAAAAAGTACATACTACGCAATCCCATAATAGCAAGAATGTTACTGGAGAAAACAATAAATGGATCCGCGGTTATGGCAAGTATCGCCGGAATGGAATCTAATGCAAATAAAACATCAGTCAATTCAATTACTACAAGCGCTAGAAACAAAGGTGTTGCAATACGCTTCCCCATTTTTTTGATAAACAATTGTTGTCCTTCAATACGATCGGTTACTGGGAAGAGTTTTCTGGAAAATTTATATATTTTGGATGTTTTGGGATCAAACTCTTCTTCTTTGCTGGTGAGCATTTTAAAAGCGGTATACAATAAAAAAGCTCCGAAAATATAGGTAGTCCAGCTTACTTTATTAATAAGAGTAATCCCAAATAAGATCATCAAAGCTCTAAATACAAGGGCACCTACGATTCCCCAAAAAAGAACTCGATGCTGGTATTTTTGATCAATAGAAAAGGACTTAAAAATGACAGCTATGACAAATATATTATCAATACTCAGAGATAATTCAATGAGGTAGCCCGTCAAATATTTGAGAGCAGCATTACTAGCTGTAAGATCATCTGGATTATTTAAATAACCATGATCATAGATAAAATAAACCGCAGCTGTAAATGCCAAAGCTATTCCTACCCATAAGGCTGTGAACTTTGAAGCCTCTTTTGTGTCGATAACATGAGCGTTTCTATTAAAAACAAACAAGTCAAGACATAAAAAGATAGAAACTAGAACAATAAAAGATATCCAGATGATCATATATAAAGTGTGGTTATAAGAAAATCCAGCCCTAAAGGCTGGATTTTAAAAATACTCAAAAATTTAATTAGGGGATATTAATTTCTGCAGTATCAGGATCAAAGAAACTTAGCATTTCATTGTATAATTTAATCTCTTTGGCTCGTCTATCTTGAATAGCATAAGGATATATTAACATTTCAGGATCTTTTTGTAGCATCTTAATGGCTCCATTACAATCTAATTCATGATTCTCTCCATATTTTTTAATAAAGCTGGAATGCGTTGTATGTATTAAATCCATTGCTCTTTTATCAAGTAAATCTGCAACTTCAGTCCATACAGTTCCTGCCACTTTTTCTTTTGAAATATCAATAGCAAGTAAATCCTTATCTGCCGATTTTGCGTAGGCAAAAATTTCTCTATGGCTTTTTTGCTCTGAATTATAAATCAGAACAATTTGTCTTGGGTTAGTAGCTAGCGATATCATATTATGAATGCGTTATAATAGTGGCCTTTCTTTTCTCACATTGCGTTTTAAGCTGGTCTACTACTTTGTTAACAGAACCATGAAAAGTTTCTGTACTTTCTTCAGCAAATAGGCGTGGACCTGGAGCGCTGAGTCTTATTTCAGCAATCATTCCTGTTTGATCACTTGATGTATTTTCAGTTCTAAAAAAAACATCGGCGCTAGTAACCCAGCTGTAACGATCAAAAATAGTTTGTAATTTTTCTTTAGTATAGTTTTCAAGTTCAGTACTACCTGAAACATGTTGATAATTGAATTGAATAGTCATATTATAAGTTTTATTTAAAGTTACGTTGCTTACGTGGTTTACGACTATAAATTAGATTATCCTTAATACAGCTTTAATAAAGAATTAAGTGAATAGGACCTGAAAAGAGACTCTATCTAAACTTTGTATTAAAAGTTTTGAGATTTAATACGGTAGAACTATTGATTATTGAGGTCCCGCTTTCGCGAAAGCGGAATAATTATCTTAATTAATAGAAAGAAAAAATCCCGATATTCTCAAAAGGAACATCGGGATGATTAGTTTGCAACTATGAACTTATTGAATGATTTTAAACTCGCAACGACGATTGAGTTCATATTCCTCATCAGTACACATTCCTTCTTCAGTACATTTATTAAGCGGTTGCATTTCTCCATACCCTATGCTACGCAACCTTCTTTTTTCAATCCCTTGACTAATTAAATATTCCATCGTAGAAGCAGCACGATCATTTGATAATTTCAGGTTGTACTCGCTAGGTCCACGTACATCAGTATGTGCAGATACTTCTATATACATGTCTGGATATTTTTTCATTATAGAAACTAAATTATTCAAAGTCGCTGCAGCTTGTGGTTTAATAACCGACTCGTCAAAATCAAAGAATATTTTGTCTAATTCTACTTGAACGTCTCCTTTACGATCTGGTTTGATCATTTCTTCGGCATCTTCATAAGAAAGTAGGGTAAGGTATATGTTGTGGGTGATCTTACCATTCTTATCTGTTGAGAAGTCTACGTCTTGCGGAATATATAACTTACGTGTTCCTCTTACCGTATATTTTTTATTTGGATCTGTTTTAAAGGTATAAGTAGCATCTTTACCTACTATCATGTCATCTATAAGAATTCCTCTTTCATCAAGTAGGGAAACTAATGAACCAGGCAGAATCTTTTTTGTAATACTGTCTTGAACAACTCCACTAACTTCATATTTAGTAAGAATATTTTCCTCACGGCTCGCAGAATAAATACGATCCATTCCATCACGATTTGAGGAGAAATAAATAGCATTATTCTCTTCATTAATAACAAATGAAAAGTCGTCTCTGGAACTATTGATACTAGGGCCTAAATTTATAGGAGTTCCCAGCTGACCATTAATCATGTCCACTCTGTGAATATCGAGACCACCTAATCCTTGCTTACCATTTGTCGCATAATAAAGTGTGTTAATATCACTAATGTAGGGGAACTGTTCTAAATGCTCTGTATTTATTCCAGGACCTAAATTAACAGGATCGCTATAAGTACCGTCATTATTGATGATGACTTTATATAGATCAAAATCTCCATAACCTCCTGGCATATCGCTTGAGAAATACAGCACTTTTCCATTTTTGCTAATTGTAGGATGTTGAATGCTGTATTGCTCGCTATTAAAAGGTAGGGTAGTAACATTAGTCCATGTACCGTCAACTTTTTCAGCACGTAATAACTGAACAGGTGAGATCTTAACGCCATCTATTTTAATACGCTTATCGTTATTACGATTAAAGTACATAACTGTACCATTATTTGTGAATACAGCGTTGCTTTCATGCAATGGTGTATTGATCTCATCAGAAAATGCTCTTACTTTGCTGATGGTGTTCTTATCACTGAGCTCGCCTTCATAAAGATCTAAATAAGGTAATCCATTCCAAGAATAAACAGGTCGTTCCAAATTACGTGAAGAGGCAAAAGCAATATTATTATCGTTAATAAATGATAAGCCAAAATCACTATTTGATCCTTTATTTGCTACAGTTTTTATTTCAAAAACATGAGGTGTTGTTTTTTCCAACTCTTTGATGAACTCTTCGGTATTCCAATAAAGTCCATAGTAATAAGATAAATACTCGTCGGCTCTTTTATAATTTTTAACAGCCAGCAAGGATTGTGCATATCGATAAACTCTCTGGCGATCCACAATATCGCGATGCTCTACTATCAAACGCTCATAGGTTTGAGCTGCTTTTTCAAGATCGTTAGTGAAATAGTAAGAATCTGCTAAATTTTGAAGAACTTCTTCGCTCGGTTCTAAATTTTCATAATTTAAGATTGCTTCTTTGTAAGCTTGATTCTCAAATAACTTATTGGTCTTTTTGAGACTTAATTTTTGAGCATTTAAGCTAGTTGATAATAAAATAACAGTTACAAGTAGGGTATATGATAATCTCATGAGAGTATGGTCTATGTTAGTTTAGAAAAATCTAGGAGAACGATCGTAACCACTTCTCCAAAATCTTGTTTTTATATTATATAATAAAATGATTTCATGCGATCCAGAGTTAAAATTACCTAGATTGCTAGTGGTATAGTCATATGCATAGCCTATTCTAATTTCAGGAGCGACCCTAAAATTAAAAACGCCACTTACTGAATCATCTAGTCTATATCCTAATCCTACTTCAAATTTTTCATTGAATAGGACATTGGCATTTAGGTCTGCAGATAATGGAGCACCTTTAACACCTTTCAACATAAATGAAGGTTTGAACTTCAAATTAGGATTAATGTCAAATACATAACCACTATTCAAGAAAAAATGAATATCCTGTACGCCGGTGGATTGTATGCCATTTTCATTTTCTAAATGTGTAGTTGTTAATAGATTAGGAGCAGAAAGCCCTACGTAAAATTTATCTGTAAAATAAAAGGCTCCAAGACCTACATTTGGAAAGCTTTGAGTAACGTTATCATTAAAAGCAACATCAGTATCTCTTCCTCCAGACTGAAGGTTAAAACCATTAAAATTGGCATCAAATAACGTTAAACCTGCTTTAAGTCCTAACGATAGCTTACCAGTTTCTGAAACTGGTAATATATAGGCAAAGTCTGCATAAATATTATTTTCAGTTACCACATTTCCAATGTCATCATTTGTAAATGATATTCCTACTTCAACGCGATCGCTTATAGGATAATGAGCAAATAGAGAAGCTGTTCTAGGAGCTCCTTCAATTCCTACCCATTGCGATCTATATAACGCTCCTATATTCAACTCTTCTTTATTTGCAGTTGCGTAAGCGGGATTAACGATGCTTTGATTGTACATGTATTGAGTAAATTGAGGATCTTGTTGCGCTTCAGCGCTCCAGTAAACCAAACTCATACCTACCAACAAGGCAATTTTTATATTTTGAATTTTCATCTTTGTTATTTCTTTAGGGTAATGAGTGATTATCTACTTAAATATATTCTTCCTTGTGAAGGCTTTGTTGTACCATCATTGTACTTGAGAATATAGAAGTAAACACCTACTGGTAATTCACCATCGTTTAATAGACCTGATTGATTGCTAAAACCGTTAAATCGAGGTGTATTGATATTTCCGCTATAAACAAGGTTGCCGTATCTGTTATAGAATTCGATATCAAAATTTGGATAGAGAAAGTCTAAATTATCAATGTCAAAAACATCGTTAACTCCATCTCCATTAGGAGAAAAACCATCTGGAATAGTAAGATTACCACAAGCAGATAAATCCACTGTCACAGCTAATCTTACACTACTTTCACATCCAGTTAATGGATCGATTAAAACAGCATAATAAGTAGTTCCTATGGTCATTACCGTTGATAAAGTAATTGAATTTGTTCCAGTTGGAGAGTCATACCATATAACATTATTTAAACTAGCAGCATACTCTTGAATATTGAGAGTCAATTGTTGTAATGTAGGATTGTCATTAATGCAAAATAACTCACCATCTTGTGCTAAAGTAGGAGTAGGAGCATCTCCTATTTCTACCATGACTTGAGTTCGTTCGCTTGATTCACATCCGCTTGATGTAGTTTGTGTCGCAAAATATGTCTGTCCATCAATTAAGAGGTCCGTTGATAAAAGTGGCGTCGTTGCGTCTATGGCATCGTACCACATGATCATCGTACCGGTAACTGAGGCATCAAGATCAATGACCGTTGCATTATCCGTCGCACAGAAGAAGAGCCCTGCGTTTACTAATGTAGGTGCAGGACTTTCACCCACTGAAATGGTTAATGTAGCACTAGCATCGTTTACACAAGCTGCAGTAGCGGTCACTGTATATGTGTAAGTTCCCGAACCGTCTAAAACAGGATCAAAAATATTAGTCCCACTATTTAATAGAGGTGACCATACACCATTGGCATCTGGAGTTCCTCCTAATTGTGTGAGTAAGTCTAATGTACCATCTATAACACACAAACTGATTAAGTTGTCATTTCCTGCATCAGGAGCTTCGGTTACAGTAACATCAACCATTGCTGTTGAAACGTTACAGGTGTTAGAAACTGTGTAAGTATAGGATCCTGAAGGATCTACTGAAGGGTCAAATAAACCTGTACCACTTGTCATAGCTGGGCTCCAGATACCACCGGTAGTAACTGATGTCCCGAGTAAAGTAAATAAGTCAATAGCTGTAGCGTCTGAACATGTATCTAAGACTGCATCGTTTCCTGCATTTACTGGAGACTGTACAGTCAATGATATTAAGGTGGAAGCGTCATTACAAGGAGCAATACCAGCTACCAAATACTCAAAATTATAGGTGCCATCAGCAACGGATGAGGCATCAAATATGCTGTTTATTAAAGCTCCAGTGTTATCAGTGTCAACCCATATTCCACCAGAATCTTGCGTACCATCTAAACTTAGGAAAAGATCTACCATATTCTGATCATTACAAACGGTAGTTGGTATTTCATTTCCGGAATTAGGAGAAATATTAATAGTAACTAAGGTACTACTCGATAGACTTGACTCACAATTTGTAATAGGGTCTATTTGAGTGGCAAAATAATCTTCTCCATCAATCAGAGAATCACCAAGACCTAATGGCATTGTAAGGGATGCATCACTGTACCATGTAATAGAGTTTCCTGTTGCTACTAGATCACTTACTGTTGCTTGATCACAAAAGATTTGATCAGGTGTTGTGGTAGGAGGCGTAATATCATTTATAATAACTTGAACTGTTTCAGCATCCGAACTACAATTAGCTGAAGGAAGCACTGTATAAGTAAAATTGAAAACTCCGGCATTAAGATTAGATAGGTTGACTACCGAACCATTCAGTTCACCAGTGGTATCATCATCTGACCAAATTCCTCCTAGATCATTTCCTACTAACTGACTGAATAAATCTATCGTTTGATTAGTAGTTACATCAGATAAACAAATACCAAAATTAGTTGCCGTCCCGGCGTCTGGAGCTGGAATTACAGAGACAAGTACAGTTTCAGAATCTGAACAAGAGCCATTGCTTACGGTGTACGTAAAATTATAATCTCCTATAGCTAGACCAGTTAAATCTACATTATTTCCAGTCAGTAAACCTGTATTATCATCATCGGACCAACTTCCTCCAGAAACTTGCCCTGCTAACTGATTGAATAAATCTAAAGGTGAATTGTTGATTAATTCATTTTCACAAACTACATAAGGAATATCAGTACCAGCACTAACAAATGCATCTATAACTACAGTTACTGTGACATCGTTATCGGTACAAGTTCCTATTGCTGGAACGGAGTAAGTAAAATCAAAAGTTCCTGTTCCTAATGTTGTTAAATCAATTGGATTGGTTACTGCTGTTCCGGTAGAAGTAGCTCCTTCAAACCAAGTTCCATTAGTATCTTGTGTTCCGTCTAGTAAATTAAAAAGATCATAAGGCGAGTTGGCAGCTGTTTGATCTTCACAAACCGTGAACGGAGTTCCAATGTAGTTACCAGATTCTGGAGCAGGTTCTACTGTTATTGTTACTATGGTAAAACTAGAACAACCAATTGAGTCAGTAATAGAATAGGAAAAGTCAAAGGTACCTACACTTAGCATGGTTATATCTACTATACTACCATTCAGCGCGCCTGTAGCATCTTCGTCCGACCACATACCACCAGCATCTTGACCTGATAGTTGATTGAATAAATCTACCGGTGAATTTGCTGCTAAGTCATTTTCACAAACAACTAATGAAGTAGGAGTTCCCGTATTGGGTAGCGGATTTATTACTACGGTTACTGTGACATCATTATCAGTACATGTTCCTATGGCAGGAACGGAATAAGTGAAATCAAAACTTCCTGCTCCTAATGTTGTTAAATCAATTGGATTGGTTATTGCAGTTCCAGTAGAAGTAGTTCCTTCAAACCAAGTTCCATTAGTATCCTGTGTTCCGTCAAGTAAATTGAAAAGATCATAAGGTGAATTTGCAGCTGTTTGATCTTCACAAACCGTGAACGGAGTTCCAACGTAGTTACCAGATTCTGGAGCTGGTTCAATCGTAATTACAACTGTAGAAGAGTTCATACATCCATTAGCATCGGTTATGGAATAAGAGAAGTTGAAACTACCTATCGTAAATCCAGTAATATCAACATTACTTCCAGCTAATGCTCCAGTACCATCATCATCAGACCACATACCGCCAGCATCTTGACCAGATAGTTGATTGAATAGATCTACCGGTGAATTTGCGGCTAAGTCATTTTCACAAACAACTAATGGAGTAGGAGTTCCCGTATTGGGTAGCGGATTTATTACTAGCGTAACTGTAACATCATTATCAGTACAAGTTCCTATGGCAGGAACAGAATAAGTAAAATCGAAAGTTCCTGTTCCTAATGTTGTTAAATCAATTGGATTAGTTACTGCTGTTCCAGTAGAAGTAGCTCCTTCAAACCAAGTTCCATTAGTATCTTGTGTTCCGTCAAGTAAATTGAAAAGATCATAAGGTGAATTTGCAGCTGTTTGATCTTCACAAACCGTGAACGGAGTTCCAACGTAGTTACCAGATTCTGGAGCTGGTTCAATCGTAATTACAACTGTAGAAGAGTTCATACATCCATTAGCATCGGTTATGGAATAAGAGAAGTTGAAACTACCTATCGTAAATCCAGTAATATCAACATTACTTCCAGCTAATGCTCCAGTACCATCATCATCAGACCACATACCGCCAGCATCTTGACCAGATAGTTGATTGAATAGATCTACCGGTGAATTTGCGGCTAAGTCATTTTCACAAACAACTAATGGAGTAGGAGTTCCCGTATTGGGTAGCGGATTTATTACTAGCGTAACTGTAACATCATTATCAGTACAAGTTCCTATGGCAGGAACAGAATAAGTAAAATCGAAAGTTCCTGTTCCTAATGTTGTTAAATCAATTGGATTAGTTACTGCTGTTCCAGTAGAAGTAGCTCCTTCAAACCAAGTTCCATTAGTATCTTGTGTTCCGTCTAGTAAATTGAAAAGATCATAAGGCGAGTTGGCAGCTGTTTGATCCTCACAAACCGTGAACGGAGTTCCAATATAGTTACCAGATTCTGGAGCTTCTAAAATTTCTATACTAATACTTTCTGAATCTTGGCAAGATCCGTTATCTATCGTATAAGTAAAAGTGTACGGGCTATCTAATACATTAAAATTAGTGATGTCTATTGTATTTGAGATCGTAGCACTAGACGCATCAGTCCATATTCCTAGGTTATTATCCTGTGAACCATCAAGGCTGTTGAATAAATCAAAAGGAGAACTAGCAGCTAAATCATTTTCACAAAATTGAGTGGTTACTGCCATTCCAGCATTAGGGTCTTCCAGAACTATGACCTGAACGGTAGTAGTATTTTCTGGACAAGGATTAGGTAGCGCGTTTTGAACGTAAGTAAAATCATAAACTCCAGGCATGAAGCTAGTCAAATCAATAGAAGATGCGACAATTGGTGCTGCACTTGTTGTTCCTTGAGTCCAAGTTCCGCCAGCATCTTCATTGTCTAATAATAAAGTTAAATCATAAGAAGACGGTAATTGAGCCACACAAAAACTCACTGGGCTTGCAGCAGAAGCTACTCCAGAAGATAAAATCTGTAGTATTTCAATGCTAATCGTTGCGGTTTCATCTGGACAAGCTCCTTGACCGGCAACTGTATAGACAAAGTTGTAAACGCCTATTCCTTGACCAGTTAAGTTGATAGTTCCTTGATCACCATTTGCAGTAGGAAGTGGACCAGTCCACGCTCCTCCATTGTCAGCCAAAGGTCCTAAAAGCGGAAATAAATCAATATCAGTTGTTGGAACATTATTTTCACAATACTCCTCTGTGTTGCTCATACCTGCATTTGCAGGATCATCTATTTCAACAACGATTGCCACAGGATCACTGTCACAGAAAAAATTATCGGCTTGTACGTAATAGGTAGCGCCATCTATTAAAGCTTCTGTACCTGCAAAAGCTGGCGGAATAGGATTGTTAGAACCATCGACACTACTGAACCAACTGAAGTTATCAGTTGTTCCAGGATTTAAATCATTAACTACAGGGTTCGTATCAGAACAAAACTGCTGTACTAATGGAGGCATAGGAACAGCTGGTGAAGGAAAAACGGCTGTACTTCCTGTTTGAATTTGACTTCTGCATCCTGAAGAATCGATAAAAACAATAAAATAATTTGCATTTCCGGAAAGCATCATACTCGGATTCAATTGAGTGGTGAGTAGGAAATCACTATAAATTTGCACGCTTCCACCAGATGGAATGCTTACTGCTAGCGCTTCGTCGATATAGGATTGAATTGTTGGGTTCTCGTTTGAGCAAAAAATAGCATCAAGACTTTGAAGCGTTCGATCTACTTCAAAATCAATTACTAAAGCAGGACGAGTGCCGCAGCTACCACTACTATCACCTGCGTAATAGGTTCCTTCACGTACTAATTGAATATCTGGTAAGGGCGATCCTCCAGTAGGATTGAGATACCATCGTACGTCACTACCAGAAGCTGGTGTGGCAAAAGCATCTAAATCATTGAAATCTAGTCCAGCTGCATCACAAATTATTTGTGTACCTACTGGAATAGTTGGACATTGCGCATGAACAATTTGGGACAAGTAAAAAAAAGGAATTATCCATATCAAACGGAAATTCCTTAACTTGAGTAGAGTTAATATCTTCATAAAAAAAGCCTGTAAAACAGTATTTAGGGAAATGCAAAAATATATTGCTATCTTAATGGGAACAAAATAAATAGAAACTTATATTTAACAATAGATAAATAGTATAATTTTACCGTTTATCGATGAAATAATTCATTTTAAATACATTTTAGCTCTTTAATCAGAGTATTGAAAGTATTTTCCTATTCTTTTCAACAATCTGTTTTATGATAAAATCATTTACTTTTATACTATTACTTTTATTTAATCTCGCTTTCGCGAAAGCGCAATTAGGATTTTGCAACGGTCAAAGTGGAGCTGTGATTTTTTCTGAAGATTTTGGACAAGGAACAACAAATGGACCTGCTTTACCTAACAGCGTTACCAGTTATACATTTGTTAACAATGGAGTGCAAGATGGAGAATACACCATTTCAAGTAATATGCAGCAATTAGGTAGTTTTTGGGATGCGCCAGATCATACTGGAAACCCAAATGGTAAAATGCTTATTGTTAATGCAGATTTTAACGCTGGAATCTTCTACCAAACACCTATTAGTGGATTGTGTGAGAATACACCTTATGAATTTAGTTCTTGGGTAATCAATGTTTTAAGTAGTAATAATCCTTGTGGTGCAAATGAAATCCCTATTCAAGTGAGGTTTGAAATATGGGACAGTACAGACACAACATTATTAGCTGATGGTGTTATGAATCCGCGTGGTTCTGATCCTGCACCTTCCTGGGTGCGTTATGGTCTTACTTTTACCACTGCAACTGGTCAGAATGGTTGTATTCTAAAGCTTATCAATGAAGGAATAGGTGGTTGTGGAAATGATCTTGCCATAGACGACATAGAATTTAGACCTTGTGGAGATCAAACGAGTATTATAAATGCTACAGGCTCTAATTCAACAACGATTTGTGAGAATGACCCTGGTACTTCTGTGATTTTAACAGCAACAGCTTCTACAAGTATATTCAGTACACCAGCTTACCAGTGGCAAGTAAATACAGGAGGAAATTTTACAGATATTGCTGGTGCGACTAACAGCACTTATACTACACCAGTTTTAAATACTAATACAGCTTATCGAGTAAAAGTTGCAGAAGATGCTGTAAATCTCAACAACTCGCAATGTATCAATTTTTCCGAAATCTTTGAATTTGAAAGAATAATAGTTGATCTCGCTGTATCATTAAGTGATCCTTTTATATCTTGTAATGGCGAGCTAGAAGATTTAATTGTGAGTATTTCGCCTGGATTAGAAGCAAACTGGTACGATAGTCCCACTGGAGGAACATTAGTTAATGAGGATTCTATAGATTATTCTACAACTGTTCCTGGTACTTACTATGTAGAAACACGAGATATTGCAAGTGGTTGCATCAGCTCCTCTCGAGTTCCTGTTAATTATATTTTTGAAGATTCACCAGTGGTAAATTCTGAAGATTTTTTAATTTGTCCTGGAGATACTGCTTTTTTAGATACACAATCGCCTGGTAATAGTTATGAATGGAGTACTGGTGAAACAACTTCAATTATCCAAGTGAATGCAGCAGGAAATTATATTTGTGAAGTAATTAATGCGGCAGGATGTTCTTCTACTGCAATATTTAATGTGGAAGTTGTTGAGTTACCAATTATTGAGGAGTTAGTTGTAAATGATAACCAGTTGACCATAGTATTAGAGAATTCAGGTAATTTTCAATTTAGTATCAACGGTAGAGACTGGACAACAACTAATACTTTTGATATTACTACCTTTTTACAAGTAGTTGCAAGAGTTAGAGATGATCAAGGTTGCGATGTAGTAACCCAAGAATTTCTAAGAATAGATATTCCTAAATATTTTACTCCTAATAATGACGGATTTAATGATACCTTTGAGATAAGAGGAATAGATCGTTTTCCACAAGCACGATTAGAAATATTTGATCGGTATGGTAAGCTGCTCAACCAAATCAACAATCTGGAAGTAGGCTGGGATGGATTATACCGCAATCAACCGTTGCCTAGTGATGATTACTGGTTCAAGCTCTATTATAATGATCAAATAATTTCTGGTCATTTTGCTTTAAAAAGATAATTAAGTTCATGTCTATTGAAACGAAACATAAAAAAGTATTAAATAAGAATTACGCTCCCATAAGCTGGCAATTAGAATTTCTTATCGCAGGTGGAGTTATTTTCTCCTTGTATAAAAGCACCGACTATTTTAAGGAAATCTTCCTTCATAAATATCCCATCAGTAATTTTGATTATGATCAAGGCTTGCTATTTTTCGGGACTTATGTACTAACACGTGCTTTATTAATTGGTTTTGTGGCAAATGTTTTACTTAGAGGTGTCTGGATGGCATATTCCGGTATTTCTTATTGGTTTCCTAATGGTGTTTCTTTTGATAAATTAAAGCTCAATCACGAAGGATTAGAGCAAATGCGTAAAAGAGAGAAGGCCATTGTCCGACTGACTAGGCTTGATAAGTATGCTAACTTATCCTTTGCCGTAGCCATTATTTTCACATTTGTAGTCTTGAGTACATTTATTGTAATGTTCTTGAGTCAGGTGTTTATGGTAGAGGTTTTAGGACTTTATGATTGGATTCAAAATCCACTGGTAAACTATGTCATGGCAGTGTTCATCTTGTTGCTGCAATTAGGAGTATTTGACTTTTTAGTAAAAAGAAAGTCTGGTGCTAGAACTAAATTTGCCGCTGTACGACGATTGCTTTATAATGTTTATTACTACGTAAGCGGTTTGTTTTTATACCGCCGTGAGCTATTGGTATTGCGTACTAACGGGAAAACATGGGTCATTTTAAGTTTTGGCGCAGCTTACTTGTTGTTATGTCTTGTGATTTCAGTAAGTCAAATTGGTGATTTTTATCAATATGGTACTTTCAAGATTCCGTTGTTTGATGATCGCACGACCTATAATATTGAAGGAGTTTATAATATGGACAGTGCACTGTATGAAGACAATTATAAAGAAGGCGCAGTTTTTTATTATGGTTGCATACAGAGCGAGCTCATCAAAGAAGATTATTTAAAATTATTTGTCGTACACTGGAAGCATAACGATTATTACCTACAACACGTTATGGACAGTCTGGATTTTAAAAAGCAGGAATTACCACGATTTAAAACAGACAGTTTACGATCTGATTTCTATGAAAATCGTGCGGTTACCTACAATACGGCCATTAATCGATTGTATAGAGTGAGAATGGATGATAAGCCATTAGATAGTTTAAAATGGCAGCGTTACAAACACCCATTTAGCGGTGAAGAAGGTTACCTTTCTTACATTGCTATAGATAGTTTGAGCAAAGGACGTCATGCAATTGTGGTAAAATCGAGCAATCGATTTAGCGGCTCTTACGGTCAGAATACTGTTTTTTCGGCACTGTTTTGGAAATAATAAAGGTGTTGTTTGCAGTTCCGCTTTCGCGAAAGCGAGATCAAAACCATGATCACGGCATTATTTATGTAGCATTTAAAGAAAAAGCATTATGAAAAAATTAATCACAGGTCTTTTAGTACTTATTAGTTTGAGCTTGATTTCATGTAAGTCTAGTTTTACCGAAACAAAGCGCATGGAATTAACAGCGATACAAAAGGATTTAGAAAGTAAATCCTTTGAATTTCAAGCAGATGCAGCCTTTCCGTTTCAAACACAAGCATTTAATAATGTAGCAAACGATTTGCTTTTACAAACAGGTAATAACGCAAATCGCATCAATCTACAAGGCAATAATTACAGCGTGCAAGTAGGAGAGAAGAAGGCGCAATTCAATCTACCTTTTTATGGTGAACGTCGTTTGAGCGGCGGTTATAATGGGGACAATACAGGATTTGATTTTACGAGTGCTATAGAAGTAAGCAATAATCAGATTATTGCAAAGAACGGTTACCTTTCTTACAAATTTAAGGCTTCAAATAAAACAGAAAGTGTAGACGTTGAACTTATGATTTACAGCCTCAATAGCGTAAATCTTTCTGTTAACAGTAGTCACCGTACCTTTATGAAATATGAAGGAACACTCATTTTCAAAGAAATAGAGTAGTCTTACGATTCAACCAACCACAAAAATATGCGATTTTTTAATAAAGCAAGAAGTAAAACGGTAAGCAACAGCCGTTTTAAAAAGTACATCTTATATGCAATAGGTGAGATCATTTTAGTTGTGATAGGAATTTTAATTGCGCTATGGATCAACAATTGGAACCAAACGAAAAAAGATAACGAAAGGCAACGATATCTCGCTCAGAATGTGGTGGAACAAATGAAAAGAGATGTGGTAGAAATAGATAAAGTTCTCGAAAAAATGGACGAGCAAGAACAAATCTATGAGCTTCTATTAATGGATCGTGAACCAACGCTAGAAGAAAAGGTTATTTTATTGAACGATGCGCCGTTTCTGGTAACTGTAGGTTTCACCATTTTAAATTTAGAACCTAAAGTAGTGAACCAGCTTAGTAACACAACCATTACGCAACAAGGCTTAAAAGATCTTTTAGATGATATAGAAAGCGATTATAACTCGGCTCATGAAGAACTCAAAATAAGTGAAGAGGTTATTGTTAAAGAATTACTAGGTAATCTAGAATACTTGAGAGATAATTATGATTGGTATCATAAACTTATAGGTGGCGGCGATCTTGATGTTTCTGAATATGCTTATTTTAGAAGTACACATTATAAAAATCGAGTAGCTCACATGGAGTTAATTGCCATGGATTCTTATTACAGTAATTTATATACGTTTAAGTTTGCTCTCAATTCTCACATAGAAAAGCTAGAGCTGTTGTTAGAAGAGGAGAATTAAATCTAGTTTGAATAGCGATAACATTCCTAAACATCCTATTTGACATAATATATATTATAGTTCAAATATATCTATTGTAAAGCCTTTGTTACAAGCAACTGTAGCTATCACATAATGTTTTATAAGAATCGTACATTAACAAATCATTGTTCTTCAGAAACAGATATGCAATTTAAAATAGCCATCACTGTAAATATTAATCGCATATTTGAAAAATAAAATCACAAATATCTAATAACACAAATAGTAAATGGGAATTGTTTACTTGATATTTATATTACTTGCGTTTTTCCTCATTGTAAGACCTGTATCTACTCTGATTCATGAATTAGGTCATGGAATTCCTGCTTTACTATTTACTAACAAGAAAGTTACTTTATACATAGGATCATACGGCGATCCAGAAAAAAGTTTAAAGCTCAAGATTGCTAGATTGGAATTATTTTTCAATAAAAACACCAATCATTGGGGAACTGGACTTTGTATTATAGAAGAGTCTGTTTCTATAAATAGGCAATTGCTTATTACCTTCATGGGACCAATTGCATCATTAACCTTATCTCTTGTATTATCTTATATCATTTTTTGTACTAATATTAATGATGGTATCAAAATGGGGCTATTTGTATTCAACTTTTCTACTTATTACGATTTCTTCATTAATATAATTCCAAATAGCACACCAATAGTACTTCATGACAATACACAAACTTATAATGATGGCAAGCAAATAATTGATCTTTTGATACTTAGATCATTTACAGCAGAATACAATCTAGGTATAGAATTGTATAATAATAAACAGTATGATTTGGCGGTTGTACAGTTTGAAAATGCTTTAAATAAAGGCTTTAATGAAAGTATTGTTTACAGATTGATATGGAATAGCTATTACCAATTGAGAGATTATAATAATGCACTAAAAATTAACGATATTTTTTTTAACGAAAAAAGAGAAGAATACAACTCAAATGACTATGCTTGTTCAGGCTTGCTAAAATCCCACTTTGGTAATTATCAGGAAGCTATTACAGATTATAATATGGCTGTAGAACTAAATCCTACAAATACAATTGCATTAAATAATCGAGGTTATACTTATAATTTAATTGAAAATTATAAAAGCGCAATGATAGATTTTAATGAAGTTATTTCACTAGAAAATGAATTTGCATATGCTTATAATAATCGAGGTTTATCAAAAATCAAACTCGGTCATTTTAAAGAAGGATTATCTGACCTTAACAAATCAATGAGTTTAGATGGTACCAATTCCTATTGCTATCTTAATTTTGGTATTTATCATTACGATAACGGTTCTTATAATAAGGCTTTAGAATACTTTAATAAAGCAAAGGAGATGGATATAACAACTCACAGAATTGATCAACACATTAAAACGGTTAAAAATAAATTGATGGGCTAAAAATTAATGAAGCCACTCTCCTAGGTGACTTACATTTCCAACAGGAAAAGTTTGATTAAGTAAAGAGAACTATTTTAGTTCTCTTTACTATATGTAATAAAATTATCTCAATTAAACCGCCACAACCATTTCTGAATCAGGTGTTTTTGAGGACAATACAGCGTCTTGTTTTTGAGACGATAGCGACCATTGCATTCCTTTTTCATAGGTTTTAATGCTGTTATCATCTGTTGGGTCCATAACCATTAGATAAATCCACTCATTATCTAATAAGGTTTGTAAATGCGCATTGCGTGATAAGATATCAATAACTTTTGGCAGTGGTGCATTTATTAATACCGATAATCGCAGCGGCTGATGGTACAATTTTGAATCTGTTTCACTCACCGATTGTAAAGGCAATCCCATTTTTAGGTCGCCGCCATTTCCTTGCAATACTCCATAACGACCAGTTACGTTTTGAGTGATTTTAGTTCCGCCTCCGAAGGTTTTATTATCAACCGTACTGAAATAATAATGATTGTTGATCCATTGCGTTACTACCATTGGTCCTTGCATGATTCCTTCTAACGCCGCACCAGTGATATCTTGTTGCCAATCATAAGAATGTAAAAAACACCTGCTGTGTAAATTTTCATTTTTAGTCAAGGATCTTGGCGCTACTATAAATCCAGCATTTTTTGCCAATCCCCATTCTGGTCTTGTTTCACTCCAATTATTGGCTTTTTTTTCTGCCAATCCGACAGAGTCCTTTACTCCTAGTCTATTCTTTGCTGCGGTTTGTTGGGCTTTTTTTAAGCTCTCTTTCAAATCGGCCAACGGAGCTTTATGACTAGCAGGTACTTCTATATCAAACAGTTCAATTTCATCTGTTGTTGTATTATGCTCTGCTCCTACAAAAACGGTTTCTTTAGGTATAACTATTTGATGTTGAGCAGCTAACTCTGCTCTTACTTCTTTTAAATTAGCCAGTTTTGCGAGCATTCTTGCATTATGTCTTCCGGGACTTGCAGCACAAGCACCACAATCGAGACTAGAACCAAATGGGTTGTTTGCTGTATGACTTCCGTGACCAGCAAAAACTACTAATGGCGCAAATTTCTTCCAACCAGTCAAATCAAAAGCTCCTTTTACAATGGCAACTTTATCTGCTAACGGGATTCCGTCAGAAGAAGCCGATTCTCCAGTGCAATTGATTTGTGGCGAAGTTATATTCTCAAACGAGGTATCTTTTTTGTTCTTTCTGCGGTATAAACTTCCTGATTTCAAAGTACGTCCTAGTAATGAAAAACCATAGAAAAAGCCTGCTCCTTCTACAAATCCAAAAGTAGATGGCAACATGTTCTTCATTCTCTTCAAGAAGTAATTCCTGAACTTAGCCAAATCATTTTTCTTTTCAAAAGCGGCCATTTCGGTATCTTTTCCAGCCATGGCGCTTTCCGTTACCTCGTAGGCAGAACCTACAATTGGTGGACAAGATTTTCTAGTTATATTATCTTCTAAGTTAGTGTAATCCATGGCAATACCAAAGAAACCGGCATAGCCATAAGTCTCATAGTTTCCTTGAGCTTCTACATGCCTTCTTATCAATTCAGATCTCGTATCAATACAAAAAACGAGTTGAGCGTCTGGTACATCAGTAGATGCTAATGCATTACTATTTTGAGAAGCGACCGAGATCATATAATTCTGCCAGCTGCGTTCCCATGCTTTTAACCAAATATACTTTAAAGAAGTATCAGCAATTTCGTCGGTTGGCTTAGCGTCATTTAAAAAATTGATTTTCATGCTCTTGGCAATAGTCAATCGTACTGCGAGATACTGTACAAGATCTATAGGGTATTGCAATTGCCATCCAGAAGCGGCTTCAGTTCTATAATTAATGTATCCAGTCCATCCTGGTAATGCAGCAAGATGTTGGGTACATAATTCTTGCCACTGCTCTTTAGGGTAATCGTTGAGCAATTGAGTCAAGGCTTCTTCACCGTTCTCAGGAAGTGGGCTTTTCTTATCTATTTTTAAAGACCTATCGTATTTAGCGAGTTTTCGCCATGACTTATAAAAACCTTCTTCTTTGCCTGGCATGGACCACTCTGCCAGTCCTTCATCCATAAAAGCAGCCAGCCATTTAGCCATGATTAGGTCTAACTCACGATCTGTAGTGCGTTCTTCTACTCTATCTTGACTCATTTGATCGAGATAAAAATGAGGAGATTCATTCCAGCCATTTTCCTTGAGCAAATTATTGAGAACATTATTATCTATTTCTCCATTATCAAATGCTGTCTTAAATACTGTCGCATCAGGAAAGACTTTGGCATTTAAGTAATGCTTAGCGCTTGCAACGGCATCTCTAAAATGAGACGACTCATATCCAGTAAGCGGATTAGATGTTACAAAAGAATACAAAGGCCAGGTTTTACCTATCACCTTTGCCGCTTGTTCTACAGCTTTTGATATTTCAATTGGTAGCATTAGGATTTTGATTTATAGGTTAAAATGGTCTTTTTATAAGGTTGTGAATCATTCAGGAGTTTCACATACAGCCATGGTATTTTCCTGTAATAACCCAATTTCATGATAAAGAAACCTAACAAAAACACGATTCCAAATATTATTTGAACAGCGCTTAACGGTAAAGCTTGTGCTACGTATGGCATATCACTCATTATAGCTGTTACTGCGTTATACATCAAGCCGTATGCACCTATTCCTAATAGAAATAATACAGCTGGAATTATGATTTTTTGTCCGGTAGAAAGACTTTTCTCTTTCACTATATTATAAGTCACTTGACCTACGGTAATAGCCACGATAAGTGTTAAAAAAATACCGCTGTCTAGCGCCGTACCTTTTCCTGTGATAAATGAGAAGAAAATTGCCGCAATAGTTCCAAAAATCAGTACAGCTACAGCTTGCAAAGGTTTGATGAGAATTCGCTTTGATTCTTGAGGTGCGGAATGTTTTATTTCTTCTCCAGAAGATAGAAATAAATAAGCCTTATAAAAACCATGAAGAATCAAATGTACCACTGCTGCATTATAGAATCCTAGACCACACTGCATGATCATAAAACCCATTTGTGCGATAGTTGAACAAGCTAATTTATGTTTTACATTCACTTGAATCAGCTTAGTAAATTGAGCCATGATTGCCGTAAGACCGCCTATAATCAAAAGAACTTCATGTGTTTCAGATACAAAAATAAGTGAGGCAAACAAGGCGAGTAAAATTCCAGAACCGTTTACAAATCCAGCATGCATCAAAGCAGATGCCGGCGTAGGCGACGTCATGGCAGATAACAACCATTTGTGAAAAGGATAAATCGCAGATTGTATGATTGCAGCAATGATGATACAAATAGCAGCAATAAGAACGATATGATAAGGAAGATTGTCTAATTGCGTTATCATCTCCTTTAAGAAGTAATTATCTAATTGGAATGCTAGCAAGCCTAATCCAGCGGCTAGAAAAAAGGTTCCTGCTAGAAAATACTTTAGAGTGAATTTTGCTGCTTCTCTCGCTTCAGCCCATTCTCTATCGACTCCTATTAATCGAGACATTAAAAACCCTATCAAAAGCCAGCTCAATATGATTAATGCGACATGGTTAGACATTACAAATAGCATTAAGGCTAATGTAAATCCAAAACTTAACAATTTAAATCGGCTGGCGTACCTGAAGCCAATTAAATAATTCTTAGAATAACTGCTTATCAAAGCGCTAAAAAACGTCACCGTTGCCCATATAAGAACAGTAAAACCATTGATAATAAGTAGATTGTTGTAATTCCATTCTGGGATATCTGGAAAAAAGAAAACCAGCACACCTATATTAATCAGGCAAGAAAGCCATAGAACGACATTAAATATTTTGGAGAGCTGTTGCGAACTATTTGCTGGGCTGTTGGCCTGTGATGCTACCGAGGCATCCGTGAGCAAATTGTTATGTGAAGTCATAAGTAAATTTTAGGGCATCAATTCATTTGACGTTGCAAATATTAGAATATTAATAGATTAATTTTAATTTATATTTTATATATTATCTATAAGTATAATTTATAGTTAGACCATCTCTACAAACAATTATAAACTCTCAAAGTCACATTTTCAATCCCTCAAATCTTTACCTTTTATTGGGTAGATGGTTTTTAATTCCGCTTTCGCGAAAGCGAGAACAAATCAAATTATCAGCTCGATTTCATCATTATTCTTTAACATTTATGGGTATAATTACCCAAATATCAACAGGTTACTGAACAAAAGTACTTTATTT
Organism: Nonlabens dokdonensis DSW-6; assembly: GCF_000332115.1. Classification (NCBI taxonomy): domain Bacteria; kingdom Pseudomonadati; phylum Bacteroidota; class Flavobacteriia; order Flavobacteriales; family Flavobacteriaceae; genus Nonlabens; species Nonlabens dokdonensis. The sequence goes on along the minus strand of NC_020156.1, from coordinate 3,369,543 downwards.
AACATAACTTTTTCTAATTTAGAACCACCAACCAAAATTCTCTATCATGAAAAAAACAATTGAGTATGTCGTATTAGTTGGAATACTAATATTGATTTCATCCTGTAAACAGGTTAATGAAAAAGACCCAAACAAAGACGATGTAGAAAGTAGCGAAGCAGTAGCAGAAACTACGGAACTTGTTGCTCTAGCAAATGACTCCTTAAGTTCCACCGTTCCATTAGAAATTACGGTTTCTACACAGCCACCAACATTAGAATCTTTACAACATGATTTTGATGTGTTCTCATGGGAATCCTTTATAGCTTTAAACTGGCCAGCAAATGAAGACGGAACTCCTAATACCAATATGGTCATAGGCCAAGATCAAAATGCACTTACCGTATGGCAATCCTGGAAAAGTAGTCGGGACATTTTTCTAAAAAACGGCGCACAACCCAAAGGATGGAATGAAGATGTCCCGCCACCAGTAGTTTGCGACCATTTAAATGGTAGCGATTTTAGCAAAGCGCAAATTTCGTTGACTCAAGTAGGAAAGACACCTAATGTTCTAGATGAAAGTGGAGAACCTTTCCAAACCGGACCACTCATTGATCAAAACGGTCAGTATACGCGATATGAGATTTTTACTAATCAATCGATGTTTGATTACATCGTGGACAACAAACTATATAACAAAAAAGGGCAAGCGATTTATAATAAAGATGCCGATTTTCCTTCAAGCAGTACCAGTAACGATAAAGTCGGTGCAATTATGGTGAAGTCAGCATGGGTAAAAATGGGTGGAAAATATGATTCCAGTAAATTCCATACGACCATGGCGCTGGTGTATAACAATCCAGAAGAACAAAGCGGTGTAAAACCTGCCTGCGAGCTAGTTGAAGTAGGATTAGTAGGTTTCCATATCGCTCATAAAACAGAAGATGAGCCGCAATGGGTTTGGTCTACTTTTGAACACAAAGACAATGTACCAACTCAAAATGAAACTGCCGATAAGGATTTCTACAATTTTTATGACGCAAATAGCGACATGGAAGTTAATGAGCCGCCAGCAAGACCTTGGAATCCAGCGATTCCCTACACTACTCCATCACAAATAGAACGTGTGATTCCTATTACAGATGATGCAAAAGCGTTGAATGATAAGTATCATGCACTTTTAGAAAATGCCGTTCCAGGTTCTGTATGGGCAAATTATGATCTGATAAGTACACAATGGCCTACAGATGCAACAAGTGTAAGCGATCCTACAGGAAAACCTGCTCCTAGCTTTTTAGCCAATACCACACTAGAAACCTATATTCAAGGAACGGTAGAACAAACTTCCAGCAGTTGTATCGCATGTCATAATAATGCAAGCATGACTTCTGGTAGATTTTCTGATTTCACCTACCTGCTTCAACGTGCGCAGACTAAAAAATAATAACCATCCAAATCTCATCTCATGAATACAATGCAACAATTCACAGGCTTAAGTGCGGTGCTTACGGGCTTTGATAGTTCCATCATAGCACCAACTATAGACCAAATCAATGTAAAAGAAGAATATCTCGCCGCATGGACAGAAAAAACTGGGACAGCGCTTGCCACTTCTATCTTAGATAAATACGCTACTCTCGCTTCAGATAGTAATAACTCATCTCAAATGATAGGAGAACAAATGCTCGCTGCAACAAACGGTGCCGACTTTGTTCTTGCCTGTAGAAAACTTATTTTCTTATGGTATTCAGGCGCATGGCCTACGCTTTCGGCAGATGGTACATCAACCAGCAGCGTTTTACTTTCTACTAAAAGTTATAACGCAGGTCTGGTGTGGCAAGTCATGCAATCTCATCCTATGGGAAGTTCCAATTACAGATACGGTTACTGGTCAGAAGCACCAGCGCCGTTAAATCAATATTTAGGTAAATCAAACAGTTAATATCATGGCACAAGAAAAAAATTACGACGTTGTTATTGTAGGCTCTGGTATTGCTGGCGCCATTATCGCATATAACTTAGGAAAGCAAGGTAAAAAAGTACTAATTCTAGAAGCAGGACCCAAAGTACCAGCAGACAGAAGCAATTACATGAAAACCTTCTTTAAAGCAAACGCAAAAACTCCAGAATCTCCTTATCCACCAAGTACGCAAGACCCAAATTCCTCAACTGCAGATAATCCTCTTGGATTACCAGATCCTGGGAAGGAAAACACACCGCGCTACACGGTTTTACAAATCGATTCTTGGCGCAAGCCCAAGCAGTGTTACTTTGATTATCAAGATCAGCCTGGTGTGTTATCGCCAGATAGTCCAGATGCCAACTTTGCATTTGCAAGTTCTTACGAGCGCATCGGTGGTGGGACGACCTGGCACTGGTTAGGAACAAGTTTGCGTTTTATACCTAATGATTTTGTGATGAAATCTAAATACGGCGTTGGTGTCGACTGGCCTGGCGGAAAAGCCTTCTATGATAAACTTGTTCCGTATTATGAAAAAGCAACCGATGAAATAGGCGTCGCTGGTAGTAAACAACAATTAGATAAATTGTACAGCGGTTTTGACGGACAGCAAACTTTTGGAGCCGACTATGATTATCCTATGCCGGCAATAGATGAATCTTTAGTAGATAATGATTTTACTACTCACGTAAAAAATATGACTATAGATAATACAGAAATCTACACTACTCCTACTCCACAAGGAAGAAATTCCAGACCAGGAGAAAGACGTCAGTGTGCAGGAAATACCAACTGTATTCCTATTTGCCCGATTCAGGCAAAATACGATGCGACGGTAACACTAGCTAGAGCTTTACAAACTGGCAATGTAGATGTGTTATATCAACATGTGGCAAGTAATATTCAGGTAGATGTTGATACCGACCAGATAAGCGGTATCGATTACATTACTTATGATACGCAAACTGGCGACTCCACAGGAAATGGTACCGTAACAGCAACAAAATATGTTATCGCAGCGCATGCGATTGAAACGCCTAAGTTGCTCCTGATGTCTAAAAATAATGTCAATTTCCCTAATGGAGTGGCTAACAGCAGCGACCAAGTAGGAAGAAATTTAATGGATCATATCATGTACTTGTCTTGGGCGTTGGCAAAAAATCCAGTCTATCCATTCAGAGGACCGCTTTCTACGTCTGGAATAGAAACCTTAAGAGATGGCGCATTCCGTGCAGATCGATCTGCTTATAGGATTGAAATAGGAAACGAAGGCTGGCAATGGGCAGCAAACGATCCTTTTACCACGCTAGCCGACTTTGTTTTCGGTCAGAACAACTCGCAAACTAATGCCGCTGGAACTGGCCCACAAGGCAAGAGTCTTAAATTCAATCCCGATTTACCAGATAATGCGCAGCTTTTTGGCGATGCACTGACCCAAAATTTAAACGGTATTTTCACCAGACAAATTCGCTTAGGTTATTTAATAGAACAATTGCCTAATCCTAAAAACCGCGTAGAACTTTCTGATACGCTCACAGATAATTTAGGATTGCCTAGACCTAAAGTTACGTACAAAATAGAAGAAGATTATGTGCGGAATGCATTTACATCGGCAAAGGAAGTTTCTACTCAAATCTATGATGCTTTAGGCGCCACAGAATATACCAAACCTGCCGATAAGCCAGTTTTTAACGTCACAGATACTGATAAGGAGCTTACCTCTACAAATTTCCAGTACAAAGGCGAGAACTATAAGTTTTATGGCGCTGGTCACATCGTAGGAACCTATCGCATGGGAACCACTAAAGAAAACTCTGTGGTCAATGAGCGCCAGCAAACTTGGGATCACAGCAATTTGTATCTCGTAGGAAGCGGTATTTTCCCTACCATTACTACAGCAAATCCTACCTTAACCATCGCAGCACTTGCCATCAATGCTGCCGATAATATTCTGGAAGATTTGAATAAGACAGACAGCTCCATCACTTAAGTCTCGCATTTCCCAGAGATTTGAACCATCCTATCTTTTTTAAGTAGGGTGGTTTTTTGTTTTGATATCGCTTTCGCGAAAGAAGATACCCAACAGATCTAATTGATAAAATTATTATTTGTAAAACATAATCTACTATTTAGATTGCGCAGAAAACTAAAAGAAAACAAACTCACCTCCTATTTCTTTAAACCACTAACAGTTTTTACCCAAAAGCATTTGACGGTAATTACCCAATTTTCAATAAGTTGTAAGAAAAAAGGCGGCTAAATAGGTTTCATGAATTACATTTATAAGGTTTAAAGTGAATAATCCTTGTATTCTCCAATAAAATAAGCTCGATTACGGTTTCCCGTAAGGAACTTTGAGAATAGGGTTTTAATTTGGACGAGAATATAAAATAGTAAAGAAAATAGGCGCTTATCCTGTAATAAGTAGTGGATCAAGTGCTTAATTGAGAAGATATAACGAGTTGCCCATAATTTAAAACAAACATCGATGAATACAAATAATTATAATTTAGAACTAATTGAAGATCTAGTAAGAACACAATACGGAGATTATGGAGGATATATTCAAATAGACGGTCATAGTGGAGCTGACCTGTTTAAGTTGTGCAACGACCACGGAATTGATATGGACAAATATTTTCTAATTGGACTAAGCGCAGGTGAACATACTACAACTGGAATTGGAAAAAGGGAGAAACTATCATTTATGGCGTTAGTTATAGAAACTGCTGAATATGGAAGTTCATTTGACGAAATTCAAAAAAATATTGAATTGAATAATGGTGTAGCAAAAGCTAAGAAAGTTCATTTTAATGTAAATTATTCTGACCTTGGAAAATATATAAAACGTTTCGATTTTATGGTTGCCACAAAATTAACCAAGCATATATCGGAAATTGAAATATTAGAAGATGAATAATTAAACTACATTAAAGATTAACCAAAATCATTTAAACACTTATGAAACTTAAAAACTTTACGTCTGAACTTGTTACAGCTTGGCGGAAACGAGAACAAGGTTTATATGGTATGGCTGGAGTGGTCGAAAATAAAGAAATCGGAATTAAAGGGGAAAAATATGTTTTAACGAAACTGCGAAAAGATTACCCAGAATATGAATTCTGTTTAACTGATTATAGTTGGACACCAGCAGATATTATAGGTTTTAAAAAAGATAGTCAAATGTGGCATTTTGCTTTGTTTCAAGTAAAAACTTCCAAATTTCGAGACCAATTAAGCTCTGAAATTATAGAAAAGCAAACTTTACCGATTTTAGCAAAGATTTTAAAGCAAGTTTTTATTAAAAGTGACGAAACCAAATATTACAAAAACAGAGAAGTTTATATAACTATTGGCTATGTAGGAGTATATCATTCCAATGGACGAAATAATCTTGTACTTAAAAAACCCTACGGAAATGACTTCTCTTTAAATCAATTATCTCTAAACTCTACTGAGAAAACAAAAATGAAAAATAATATTCACAGATAATTGCAATCAATAAAGATCGAATAAAAACTGTGGGGAACAACTTATATAACTCATAACTATTTAATTGATTAATTTAAAGTTAAGACATATTTGGAAAGTCGCCATATTTTTAAATTTGACAATTTCCCAAAAATAAAATAAATAGTAAAATTTAAAAATTCGGCTTGTGTTCATCCGAAAAGAAACCGCCTATTTTCAGCGCTATTTTTCATATACGAGACGTCAGACTGTCTCAAAACCCCAGTTTTTTGAGTCAAGTATTCGGACAGGTATCTTTGAAAAAATTAAAATACGGCATTCTCAGAGATCCAAAATGAGTTTTGAGACAGACTGCCGTTGTGTGTAATTTAAGCAACTGAATTAAAAACAAGCTAAATGGGAATATTTGGAAATCTATTTGGAAGTAAAAAACTGAAAACTACTGACTCTGATTTTGGAGAAATAGAGAGCTTTAGCACGAGAGGAAATGATGTTGGTTGGCAAGTGAATAAAAGGTTTCTTAATTGCAATATTGAAATTTTAATCGCAGGAAATAAAGATGGAATATCTGAAAACCAAAAGCGGATTTTACTCAATGCGCTGAATAACGAAACGGAAATAAAATCTGAATCAGAAAAAGCACTTAAAGAACCGTTTGAAAATGCAGAAATTGAATTTGTGTCGATTGAAGAGCATTTTGAACTGAAAGGAATATCAGTAGGTGATGAAGGATTTGAAATGGCGTTTCAAGAAAAAGAAGGGCAAAACAACTTTTTCAATGTTCATTTTGAGAATAATAAACAAGTTGGTGTTTCAATAGATGGGTAATTTGGACGTAAAACACTATTTAGGAATTTATAAAATTCGAATGCAAATGCAGGACGAAGGAATTACCAATCCTTCTGACGAAATAAAATTATTAACTAAAACAATTGTGGAGAAATTATCTAAATTACCTCTTACCGAAAAAATTGAATTGGAGAATGGAAAAATCACCGATTCAAAAGGAAAAGTAATTGTCGTTTTTCCAAGAAATTGAACGAATAAAAACTATACACAACAATGGCTATAAGTAATTGCTTGTTCTCTCCTACTTTGGAAATTACTGCGGAATTTCCAACTTGGTGTGTACTTGCAAAGTTAAGTGCTAACCCACGCAACTACTCATAGCCGAGACCGTTAGCCAAACACAAAAAACTACACTCAAAATAATCCTTTATAAGAGATACAGTAGCGTTTAGATAAATTCAAATAATTTTTAATATAAAAAACATGAAAAAAGTAAATCTTTACAATGTACATTCTGGAGAGTTGAAAACTCTTAATTTACCGAGCTCAATAGAAAAATTTTACACGGATGATATGTCTAGAATACTTCAAGACAATGGGTATGATGAATTTAATAATAAACTTATCATAACTGAAAAGCCTCTTGTAAATTGGTTACAGAAAGAAGATTTAAATGAAATACCTCAAACTACTGAAGAGTCAAACATTCCCACTCCACCAATACCAAAACCAACTAGCCCAAACGATTTACCGCCAACTGAATCAAATAAACTAATTGTATCATCTAATCCAATTAGTAACTTGAATATAAACCTAAATGGTAAAGCTTTTGTACCTAGCAGTAAATTTCCTACTCGACCTTCATTTCCTACCAATATTCACCTTCAGTTCAGTACGTATTGGAAACAAGTTGGAACAGCAGTTATAGTTGGAGAGCAAGTTTATATAAAAGAAATATCTTATACAAATGGGATGTCAACTACTAAATCAGAGACTTTAAGTGCAGAAGTTGGAGTTGCTTATGGAGCACTTTCTGCAAAAATAACCGCTACTGTTGGTCATTCAGTGACAATATCTAATGAGACCACGATCACTGATACGTATAATATTAACGTATCAAAAGGAACAACTACGGTTTATGTACTTTGGCAATTGGTCGAAGAATACCTATTTGTAGATTCAAATGGTCAGCCTATAAATTGGTCTGGGAATATATTTCCTGGAGGACTGATAGGGTTACCTGTCACATTTCCGAATGAACCAAAACTAAATCAAAGTAATACAGTCTATTCTGATCGAACAGACTTCAAGTCATAAATAAGATACATTTACTAAAAAAAGTACTGTGATAAAAAACAAGTAAAACTTGCTTTATTCTATCACTAGAGTACTTCTGTAAAAATCATCGTAAATAAGTCCTGATTTTGCAATGGCAAAGGCTTGTTTTAAGAACTTATTAGAAACAGCAATAAGGACTATCTAATCATTATAAACTTACAAACTTACCTTCTTAAAAGCCATGCACTTCACTTTTCTAACGTATATTTAAAATAAAATTAGGCAGTTTTAAGACGAACTACAGTTAGGGCAAATTAAAAAATATGAAGAAATTAAATATATATATTGATAATTACGGTGGTGATAGTAATGACAAAGATTTTGCTACAAAATTAAAAGAACGATTTCTTAGTGTTTTCAAAGAAGAGGTTTTAATTAAAACTTATTCAGATCTAGAAGGTAGTATACAACATTGGGAAAAAAAAACTGTTGAAGCAATTGCTAAAGCTGATATTGTAATTCCAATTATTTCACCCATCTATTTAGAATATGTTCCGCCATCTGTTGAAAATGCGCTTGATGAAATTATTGATAGTAAGAAAAGGTACTTGTTTCCCATCTATCTTGAGCAATCCGAGTTTGGATCTTTTAATTGGATTATTAAAAGTAAATTAATTCCATCTGAAATTATACCGATATCTGATTATTCTAAAGCTGATTCTGACAAAGTCATCATCAATCTTATGAAGACAATTAAGAATATTATTCTAAATCTAAATACTACACCTAAAAAAGAGAACGTAAATCAAGAACAACAAACTAATAAAAAAGACAAAATTTTATTTATCTCTCATGATCACGATGATTCGGATTTTGCAGAACTTTTAAAGTTAAGATTAGAAAAAAAGGGATTAGCTGGGTGGATTGACAGCGAGCGTTTAAAAATCGGCCAGGATTGGAGAGAGGAAATTGATCAAGGTATTGAAAATTCAATAGCAGTAATAGCGGTAATGACACCTGAGGCAAGAAAATCTGAGTATGTAACTTATGAATGGGCATTTGCTTGGGGTAAAGGGAAAAAAATATTTCCTATTCTATTAAAGCAAACACCACTTCACCCAAGGCTTGAGTCATTACAATACTTAGATTTCACAAATAAAGCGGCTAGACCTTGGGCTGAGTTAATAACATCAATTGAAAATTTGATTAAATAAAAAACTTGCTCTAACAAAGCTCTGTGGTATAATACAAGTAAAACCTGCTTTATTTTATCACTAGAGTACTTTTGTAAGAATCATAATAAATGAGTCCTGATTTTGCTATGGCAAAGGCTTGTTTTAAGAGCTTGTTACAGACAGTAATTAAGGTTTAATCAAATCTACCTGCAAAAGATATCACTTGTATTTAAGTGTGATCTATTTACTAACTTTAATGGTTGTATACTCAATTATTCTAAACTAGAAAATTACGAACTTTTAAAACTAATATGAGCAGGTTATTATTATTCATTCTTTCAATTATCATGGTTTCATGTGCATCGAAAAAAGCGGCTGTAAATCCTGAAGTTTCTACATTATTCCATCCTAGCTTGAAAGAAATCAGTAACGCAGAACTTGGGATATCTCTTGTAACAAAAGAACAAGGTTTAAGTTATGATGCAATAGAAATTACAAAAGAATTCAAGGTTGAGCAAAATAATAATCTTAAGGTTATTGAAGCAGGTCAAATTTTTATAAATAACTATACCACAGAAAAATATGATTTGTACAGCATTGATTCTGACTCAACACACGTCATAGCAATACCTAAAATCGAGGGAAATCCAATGATTAGTACTTCTAATGATACTGATGGAATCTACTCAACCGGTTTTAGTCAGTTTGGAATGAATTTTACAATTCCTGTTGAGAAAATAGAATACACTAAAAGAAAAGTAATTGTAAAGAATAAGGATTACTTTAAACAAGAATTCATTTACAATGGCCGAGTCGGTGATGCTCTTAAATTTGCTTATCGAGAATATATAAATGATTACGCAAGACCTGCATTTACTCAAGATTTACGTTATGATTTATCCGAGACAAAAATTATAGGATTTCGAGGCTTACGAATCGAAGTTCTAAACGCCACAAATACAGAAATTCAATATAAAGTTATAAATTATTTTGAAAAGTAAAAATGATAATACAAAAACTTACAAAAACGAAAGCTGAGAAGTAGTTATCAAACTAATAACTACAAATAGTTCTAATCCCACCACTCACCTCCTATTTTCTATAGAGCTTATTAAATAACTATCTTTCACGAAAGCGAAACCAAACCAACCCAAATAATTAAAAATTAAAACCTATGAAAAATTTAATCCTAACCTCCGTTTTTGCCTTAGTTGGCATGCTTTCTTTTGCTCAAAACTATAGTGATATCGAGCAGCCTGAACTGGACTCCAAAGAAAGCTACAAAGAAGCAGAGCCGCAAGTATTGTTACTTACTAATTACCTGTTTAATAATCCTGCAGACCATGAAGAGGTTAATAGATTGAGAGCCGTGCAGTATATTATGAAATGGATGACAGGAACTCCAGATTATACGTTTGAGCTAGGAGATAATGCAATGTCACTATCTAAAGGAAATTCTGACTTATTAGGTTTATACATGGCCGCGATGTCTAAAGTCGTGATAGAAAACACAGACGGAGCATTAACTAGTGATGAGATTTACAATCGCTCTGAGCAATTACTAGTTGATTACTGTGCAAATTCTGATAATAACATGAAACCTTCTAGGAAAATCAAGAAATTGATGAAGAAATCAAAGAAGTAATTTACCGCATAGAATCTTTAGAAAAGGAACAAGCTGTAATACTTTTATGACAGAAATCATTTTCCCATGAAAAAAGCCGTCTTCTTTGATATGAATGAAACGCTGTTGAACCTAAGTCTTCTAGAGAAGCAGTTTAATAAGCATTTTGAGGATAAGTATGTCCTTAAGTATTGGTTTACAAAGTTGTTGCACAGTTCTACGGTGATGGGAATTATGGGAGCTTATAGAGATTTTGGCGAGCTGGCTGCTGTTGCTTTAGAACAGCTGTTTTATGAAAATGATTTGGCTTTGAGTCAAGAAACTAAAAACGAAATTTTAGGAGCTTTTAAAAAATTGCCCGCCTACAATGATGTTCGACCAGCGTTGCAGTTGCTAAGAGCAAATGACATACGTGTGATAGCGATTTCTAATTCATCTCTGGATATGATTAAGGAACAACTTTCTAATGCAGAAATTATCGCGCTTTTTGATTCTTATTATTCTGTAGATGATGTTAGTAAATACAAGCCTTTTGAAGACATTTACCTTAAGGTTGCGCAGCAAGAAGATCTAAAAAGAGAAGAAATCGTTATGGTGGCGACGCACGATTGGGATTTATTTGGAGCCAAAAAAGCCGGTCTCAGTACCGCTTACATCAGCAGAAAGAAAGAAAAATACCATCCGTTATACACTCCAGCAGACTTCACCGATTCCAATATGACTGATTTGATGCAGCAAATTTTTGATTTGAAAAGATAGTCTTTCTTTTATAAAATTCTGTTTGCCTTGTTTTCCAGAATTGGTAACCAGCACCTCACTCCTATTACTTTGATAAGTTATTAGGATCTCGCTTTCGCGAAAGCGGAACTTCTATTAAAAATAGCACACTTAACAAATGATGTCCTTATAAAACTATCATAGCAGAATTTGAGATTATTTTAAGTTTTCTATAGCAGAAAACACCCAATGCTTTTGGTTATAAATACCCAAATTTCAATAAGTTGCAGTAAATAAGGAGGTCAACAAGCTTTCTTTTTATACTTTTAAATGGACTTTTTTATTTGATTGCAAAGATTCAGAAAATAATAAGTCTTAAAATTCAATAAACTACTAACAACCTCAAAACAACTAGTCATGGAAACCTCAAGAATTGATAGTATAGCGATATATCCACCTATAGGCATCGCCCGAATAGGAAACGCTCCAGAATACTTTTTAGCCTCTGAAATACCTGGCGTAGAACCATCACCAGCAAATGGTTATAAGGATCAAGAAGGACGTATTAAAAAACAAGCGGTAAAATTTAGAGTGTACGCGTTTGATAAAGAAGGAAAAGCATTAGGAGAAATTACCAGCAGTCACGCAACATTGAATTGGCATGTTCATGTAGCTAACGTAAAAGCAGCATGGTATGAGTTTAATAATGCGCTGGACCTTCCACAAGCAGGAATTCCCTCTGCTTATAGAAATAGCTCCGTAAAAGACAGATCGCAGTTGGCCATCAAACCATCACCTATCGAGATTAGCGGTGAAAATGTACAAGATCCTTCTAATACTTTTGACGACGGCGAATTTTTTGGAACAAAAGTGAACCTTGGAAGTGTAGAAACAGACGCGCAGGGAAGAATTATTTTTATTCCAGGTTCTGGAGATGCGGCGTCTCATGATAATGAACCACCAACTACTTTTGCTAATAATGAAGGCTGGCATGATGATACTTGTGATGGCATCATACGTGTCACCGTAGAAATAGATGGAAAAACAATAGAAGCAACGCCTGCCATGGTTGCAGTGACGCCTCCTAACTTTGGACCTGGACTTTTTGGAGTGGTTACCATGAATGATGTGGTGCAAGATCTGTTTATAAGAGAAATGCACTATCCAGATCCAGCCACTAATGGAGTGGTGTTTTACGAGCACATCTATCCTATTTTAGAACGAATGACCAACACGCAGTGGGTAAACGAAGGTTTTTCTATGCTCTTCGGTCATAATTCTCCATCAAATTTTACCGATCCTGCCTTTTTAAAACTTTTAGAAGATCCAAGTGCGGCGACAAAAGACGTGAGAGAAAAAGTATTTGAATGGTTTAGAGACCCTAGTTCTAAGAAATATGAACCACAACAAATTGCGCCTTTTTACGGAGATGGGTTTGGAGAATATCAAGGACTAGCAATTGTAGACTTACCGATTACAAAAACACAATACAATCGACTAGAAAAATGGTCCAAAGGCGATTTTACTACTGGATCTTTGACAAATAAAAAAGCATTTGAAGAGCTTGATCTAGAAGAACAGTTAGATGCCTTAAATCAAGCACCACTGGAAGAATGTTTAGGAGGTCCTTTTCATCCAGGAATAGAACTCACTTGGCCCATGCGTGTTAAATCTATGTGGAAAACGCCCTACCGACTGAATGTCGTTGATAAAGGAGAACCTACAAAGTTGAAATTTGGTCCATTACTTTCACCTCAAATTGCACTTAGTGAAAACGGTCCTTTGTCAGTAAGCGGCCCAGGATCGTTAACAAGATGGCTAGGCGTACCATGGCAAACCGATGAAGCTAGTTGCTTATCTGGCTATAATCCTGCTACTTACCTACCTATTCCTTCCTTTTGGGCAGCACGAGTTCCTAATCAAGTGTTGAGTGAGGATGGATTTGTACGACTTAACGATGCTCATGTCAACATAGGACAGCGACTTAAACATTTTGATTACCGTCAAGACTGGTTAAGAGATTTAGGAACACAATACTTAAGTAAGATTAATAATATGGTACATAAATGGCACAATCTAGGAATAGTTGCTAAACACGAAGAACATATAGAAGGCAGCGATGGATTGTTACCAAAAGTGGCATGGGTCGAGTCTGGAAGACCATTACCAGTAAGTGATCCTAGTTTTGATCAAGTACTTTATGCTGAAGAAACCATCTTACAAGTGACTAAAAAAGATGATGAGCAAGAAAAACTAATGGCTAAATCCGCTAGAAAATCCAGCGCCACTAAATTAGAAAGAACAGCTACCGACCATAAAACTTATGGGCGTGACGAGATGTAAATAGGCTGTTATGAACAAAGAAAAGTATGATGTTATTATTGCAGGAGCAGGTCCATCTGGGCTTGCTGCTTCTTTGACCTTATCGGCTTACGGAATTTCACATTGCATTATAGACGCAAATGAGGCAGCGGTTCCTAAGCCAGGTGATGCCTTGCCTCCTACTTCCAAACCTTTGTTCAAACAATTAGGGATTCTAGGACTATTAGAAAGTAAAAAGCACATTCCTTATTATGGAAACAAGAGTATTTGGGGAACAAATATTGCACATCAAAAAGAGTTTATAGAAAACAAGCATGGACATGGTTATTTATTAGACCGGCTGCATTTTGAAAACCAATTGAGAGAATTAGTACAAGAAAAGCAAACGCCTTTTTATAAGAAACATCAAATTAAAAGAATTACACAAAACGAAGATCAACTAGAAATAAGCATGTTCCATAATTCTACAAAGCCGCAATTGCAAGCCAGCTATATTATAGATGCCACTGGTAGAAAAGCATCTATATGCAGGCATTTAGGAATCGTAAAAGAAGAAATGGACCAGCAAATGACTTGTACGTTCTGGCATGAATCTGCTCATAAAATTGAGCGTCAAATCTGGATAGAAGCCACAGAAAATGGTTGGTGGTACCTTTCGCCATCTTCTGATAACAAGGTTAATGTTATGTTTTTTACGCTCAAAGAGCTTATACCAAAAAAGAGTAAAATGCCAGCTTTTCTAAAAAAAGAGCTTTATAAAACTCAAGAAATACGACTTATCATAAAACCTACTGACAAAGAGCTTTCAGATCATAAAATAATGCCTAGTGGAACCAGTTATTTAAAGAAACCTTACGGTAAGAATTGGCTTGCTGTAGGTGATGCTGCTTTTTCTTATGATCCGATTTCTTCCTATGGCATTACATCTGCCATTGCATCTGGTTATTATGGAGCACATGCGATTGCAAGTCAACTCCATAATGAAAAGGATGCTTTTTTAAGTTACCATTATATCATCACCAATGGCGCCAATTCTTATGTACAAAAACTGACACATCAGTACGCAATGGAACAACGATGGCCAGACAGTTACTATTGGAAGAATCGTTTGGTAAAGCAAGAGTGATATTTACAAAAAGCACGCTTTCGCGAAAGCGAGAATATAATAATACCTTTAATCTACATCATGTTATTATTTAAAAGGCTTTTGTGCTATAATTTCAATCAGCATCAAAATGAATATTTTACCTTTATAAATTGAAAAGTACCGGAATGAATTATAAAGAGAAAATTCTAAAAGTTACAGCCACCTATTTTGATGATAAGATCCAGTATGATAAGCTGTTTAAAGCCACACAAGAATTCAAATCAATTTTAGAATTTCTCTCAGAACAAGACCTGAATATAGAAAAAGGTAGGGTTGATATGGAATCTGAGAATGGTAAAGCCATTGGAGCTTATTGGGCAGGTTTGTGCCTAGATGACGTAATTAGAACGAGACAGTTCATTAGAGGAATAGATAGAGCAGTTCAAGAACAATTAAAGGAAAAGAAAAAGATTCATATTCTTTATGCAGGAACTGGACCTTTTGCAACATTGATCATGCCTATCATCTTTAAATATGCTCCTGAGCAAATATCTTATACATTTTTAGAAATCAATCCCTTTACCTTTGAAGTACTGCAAAAAGTAGCTTCAAAAATAGGTCTCGATCAATACCATATTACTTTTGTAAATGACAATGCCACAACCTATCAAATAAATACTAGTAAACAACCAGATGTTATTATTAGTGAAACCATGCAAAACAGCCTCATAAAAGAACAGCAGGTGCCTATTTATATGAATCTAATGAAGCAAGTAGGTCCAGAAACTGTTTTTATTCCTGAAAAAATAGCGTTACATTTTGGATTCAATAAAAAAGCCGAATCCATAGAAGAACAGTTTGCTACATCTAATATTTATCCTTCGGTAAATGTATTTGAAGTAAGTAAGAAATCATTTTATCCATCGAACAATACAGAGTGTAATATTAATAATTCAGAAGTTTTTTCTGAACAGCAATGCACAATTACCAAGGAAGACTGGCAAATATATGACTGTCTTCTACTACTAACAGAAATAGTTATTTACAAAGATATTCTTTTGCCTTATAATGCTAGCGGCCTCACCACTCCTATGTTAATTGAGAAAGTTGATGCTTTTCGTAAAAATCCTATTCAAATTACTTCTCAATATAAGATTTCTGCTCAACCGCAATTGGAGTATTCTATTGATAATATAAAATATAATTAAGCCTTAAAACTTATGCTCTCAGCACAACAAATAATCGATAAGTTAGAATTACAACCACATCCAGAAGGTGGCTATTTTAAAGAAACCTATAGAAGTACAGGAAAAATACCTCAAGAAAGTCTAGGAGATGGTTATAGTGGAAAACGTAATTTTTCCACTTGTATCTATTTTATGCTTACCTCAGAGAAGTTTTCTGCATTGCATAGGATTGAACAAGATGAAATCTGGCATTTTTATTATGGTGCCCCTATTAAATTACATATCATAACTAATGCTGGCGAGTATAGTACACATATGATAGGACGTAATATAGAGAATGGCGAAGTTCCTCAATTTGTAGTTCCTGGTAACTGCTGGTTTGCTGGTGAGGTCATAGAAAAAGATAGTTTTTCATTAATAGGTTGCACGGTTTCTCCTGGATTTGATTTTGACGATTTTGAATTAAAATCCAGAAAAGAACTTACGGCACTTTATCCCAATTTAAAAAAAGAGATTGAGAGGTTAACGCATCACTAACTCTATTCATAAATGCGGAATTTTTTATATATTTCTTCTCTAATCAGAGTTATCGTTAAAACCATTCCAATGAAAGATAAAATTAGTGACTTAATCATCCAAATCATATAGGTAATGATAGGTGTGTTTTTAGGTTTTTTAATCTCCAACTGGTCTGCAAGCAATAGAGACGAAGAAAAAACCAGTGTGGTTCTTAACAGCATTGAAAACGAAATTCAGAGTAATAAAAGTAAAATTGAAAATGTTATCGACTACCATCGTACACTACGTGATAGTACGCGTTATTATTTAAATCAGCAATTTGTTAAACCGGTACGACCTACTTTCTTTAGAGGTGTAAATACAGTGATTCTCAACAACAGTGCTTTTGAAACGGCCATACAAACTGGACTTGTCACCAACATACCTGTGGATGAAATCCAGCGTCTGAATGATATTTATGGCAAGCAGGAATCTTACAAGCAATTCTCAAACATGTTACTATCCGGTTTGATTACTATGGGTTTTGACGGTAATGAGAAGGCTATGAAACGTTTATTGATGTACTTATCCATTTCTATGACAGACATAGTTATTAAGGAAGAACAATTGCTAGAAAGTTATACCGCTGCTTTAGAACTTTAATCTTAACCTATTGATAAGGTATCTATTTGAATTAATGAACAGTAGTAAGAAATTAGGTTTAAAAATAATCTCGCTTTCGCGAAAGCGGAATAAAGCGACTTACAAATACCTGTTTTAAATAGGTTGATAAACAAGAAAGCTATTTTTATTTGAAAAGAATTAAAAGCCAATTATTGCCTAACAAATACCATACAATGTTGCCATGGTAAGTTGGTTGAATTACTTTCTAATTTGAAGCCTGCTGCTTTCATTTCCTTTACGGCTTGCTTTTCACTCATTTTATGCACCTCTTTTATGGGTACGCTAGAATCTTCTGCACGGTACTCAATCAAGTAAATTTTACCATCAGCTTTTAAAGCTTTTTTGATGGATGCGATCATTTCTACCGGGAAACTAAATTCGTGATACACATCTACCATAAGTATTTTATCTACGGAATTCTCAGGTAGATTAACGGTCTTTTCACTGCCTTTTATGGTCGCAACGTTATTGATTTGTGATTGTACAATTCGTTGATCCATCACCTCTAGCATTTCGTCCTGAATATGAACGGCATAAACAAACCCCTAGTTAAATTTGGTGCCATTTTAAAAACATGATAACCAGATCCAGCACCTATATCAGCAATGGTGTCCCCTGGTTTAAGATTCATATTTTTTAATAATTTTGAGGTGTTCTCTTCCTTTTCCCGTTCTGGCCTATCTAACCAGCTCATACCTTGATAGCCCATCACATAAGCAATTTCTCTTCCCATATACCACTTTCCAGTACCATTAGGATCTCCTTTTTTATAGGTATATACATCTTCTTCTTTAGTCTCTTGAGCTATAACTACACATGGTAGTAACAATAATAGTAGTATGAATTTATTCATAAGAAATGTTCGTGATTAATAATTATAATTTATAAGTCGTTTTATAAGGAATTACTTGTCAAACGGTTAAAAAGAATTTAAAAATTAACTATATGGAACATCAATGCGCTGTTTGTGTAAATCAAGGACTATGTTTTTATATACAAATGAATTTAAAAAAAACAGTATTTTTAAGACTTACAACTAACCATATTTCTCATGTCCATTAATTATACATTCGGATTACCTTTACTCCACAATTTTGCTGAGTTCATATACTATCAAGGTTTATTTCTTCCACATGAGGTAGATAAAATCATCGGTTTTTGGGATGACGATAAAACCATTAAAGCCACGTTGAGCGGCGATAAAAAATACAATGATGAGCTGCGTAAAAGCTCGGTTATGTTTATTGATAACACACCAGAGAATGATTGGATTTATAGCAAATTAGGAGCATTGGCCATCAATTGCAATAGAGAGCGCTATAATTTTGATTTATTAGGATTTCATCAAGAACTTCAACTCACAAAGTATTCTGAAGGTAATTTTTTTGATTGGCACTTAGATTTTGGAGCAGGAGAAATCTCTGCTAGAAAATTAAGTATGACCATTCAATTATCTGATGAAGAAGAGTATGAAGGCGGCGATCTACAGTTTATGATTAATAAAGAAATTGTGACTGCACCAAGGAAAAAAGGAACCATAGTTATTTTCCCTTCCTTTATTATGCACCGCGTCACTCCTATTACCAAAGGCACCAGACAAAGTATCGTAGGTTGGGTTTCTGGGCCACCATATCGATAAATGACTATTTTTTTAATGTACCATCAAGATGTAATTGAAGAGATTATTGCACTCAAAACAGCAGATTTAGCTTTGCGAGATCGGCTAGTAAAAGAAGGAAAGTTATTTGAAGGCTACCATAAAGCAATGGAAGAGCTGCATATTTCTAATGCTCATAGGCTCAACGAGATTATTGATCAATATGGATTTCCAATCCTCGAAAAAATAGGTAAGGAAGCTAGTCAAGCTGCATGGCTAGTGGTACAGCACGCCATAAGTTTACCTAGTTTTATGAAAAGGTATCAAGAGTTGCTGATGAAAGTGGAAAGTCCTAGTCAAATATCGAAAGAGCAATTAGCTTATTTAAGCGATAGAATAGCCGTTTTTGAGGAACAACCACAACTATTCTGTACTCAGTTTGATTGGGACGCCAACGGTCTTTTGAGTCCGCAAAAATATGATGATCTATCAACGGTAAACAAGAGAAGGAACCATTTAGGATGGAACACTGTAGAAGAGCAAACTCAAATCATAAGAGCACAAGCCGTAAATGAAAACAACCATTGCCCTAATAACCTTGAATCGCGTCAGCAAGAGATGAAATTATGGAAATATAAGGTAGGATGGTTGAGAAAGTCTTAGAGGTTATTCTTTCTTTGTTTTAGTCTTTAAAAATTCTTTACTCTTTTTATCTAGTAACGCAAGAAACTCCAGTTCATTCCCATAATTTAAAAGGTTGAAATCAAAACTTTTTGATTCCACATAACGAATAAATTCCTCTACTCGATGCTCTGGTATATTGAAATTATTTACCAGAAATGAAGAACCTAAGTAATATTTAATAGATTTAGCTGGTACTTCTGGTACACCAGCAGATTTTTTATCTTGAACTTCAGATCTAAAAAGAGGTATCAACAATTGATCTACAACATTCGTTAAGTTCAAACTATTAACAACTTGCATCGATTGAGATTGCACACCTATTTCTTCAATTTGTTCTTTGTTATTTCCACCAAAGTCTTTGATATCTTTCTTTACTCCAAAGTAAGCTGCGTTGGAATTTAAAACATAAGGCTTGGATCTAGTTACATCTTGTTTTAAGTCTCCAGTCAATTTGTTGGCCGAAACGATGACTACCTCGTCTAGTTTTTCAATTTCTTCAATTAAGAATACAAATAACTTTTTAGAATCTATTTGTGCTTGATTTATACGTAAATCAAAGTTTTTATATTCAATGGCTCTCACTTCAATCAAGTCATTCAAAGCAACTTCTATAGTAAAGGCTCCTTTTGCATCGGTTAATGTTCCCTGTTTAGAATTGGTATTGTAAATGGTGATCCCATAAATATCGCTTCCTTCTACAATAATTTTACCATCGACCTTTGTTCTGGAAATATCTTGACCAAAAATGGTTGTACTCATACAAAACGCTACTAGTAAACAGATATATCTCATGATCTTAATTTCCTATAAAGATAATCTCAAACCGTCATTATTAGTAACATGAAATAGATAACTTTCTGTTAAATAAGCTCATCATATGACGTCTTTTACGCAATGAAAAGGTCTTGTTAAAGCTTTTCTATCGGTTCTAATAAACCCTATTTTTGCAATTAATAATCAAGGATATGACACAAAAAGCAAAGATTGTAAGTTTCTTAAAACAAGTATTAAATCATCAACCAGCTGGCTGGGTAGATATTACCACACATAGACTGGATATTTATAATGAAAAACTGGCCAAAACTCAGTTCCTAGAGTATTTTGAAAACCTATACAAGGACGATGTTGCAGATGCTGCTGCTTTAGAGAACTTACCTACGGCTTATGATTATATTAGATTAGGTCATCCGCTTTCTTGTGTGTTAGAATGGGCAATAGCAAAGCAACATGGCATTGATGCAGAGAATGTTATTAGTTTTGCTTCACAAACAGTTCCAGTTCTAGCGGTGTTGAGAGCAAACTTATTTCATAAGAAAAAGACCCAAATTAATTATTTAGGTGAATTACCTGAATCTTTTAACGATCAATTGATTAAAGAAATTTATGGTTACCATTTTGAATTGAATCAAGTTTCTAATATTTCTGAGATAAAAGCCTTTAATGGTAGTACAATTTTCATCGCTAAAAAAGATAAAATTGATACGGTAGAAATGAATCCCAACGTAGATTTTTCCATCAGTTTGCATGGCCGTTTAGGAAGTATTCTTGTCATTAATGGTGAAGATAATAACGATTACGTTGCCGATATACAGCATGTGCGTAGAAGAGAAACTGTTGCCATGACTCCAGCCGACTCCCTAACTGCATTGCACGAATTTGTTGGTGAATCTATTGGTGTTGTTGATAGTAATTTAGAGAATAACAAAGCAAGTGTTTTAGAATCCATTAAGGAAATTACAGGAACTCAAATCACTCCATTAGTAGGTTCTAGTGGATTGTCTGTTCAATACGCGATCATGATGGGACTGATTCATGATGCACAAGAAAACCATCATGGTAAAGCTATTAAATTTGTTGTTCCACCTAATTGTTATGGAGGTACAAACGATCAAGCTAGACGCGTAGCTGCTTGCTTAGATCATATAGAAATTGTAGACCTTCCTGTAGATGGTGAAAATGATATGGTGCAAAGTATTGATCGTGTTTTAGAAAATATCGCACAGCAAGACGCCATACCTTATATCATTGCAGAGATACCAACTAATCCACGTGTGGAAGTTCCAGATCTTGTTAAATTGAAAGAAGTTCTTAGTAAAGAACGTAAAACAGCAAATGGGGAGACCGCTATCGATCCAGTTTTTATTCTCGATCAGACTTTTTGTCCCAACGTTCACTTCTTAGGAGAAAACAAGATGCTTAGCACAGTAAGAACTATTGCTTATGCTAGTGGATCTAAATTCCCTAGTGGTGGCCGTTGTACCGCTGGTTATTGCGTAGGAAACAATAAAACACAACGATTGATGGATAAAATTTCCTTGCATCTAGAACTTTGCGATAATGAAGCGACACAACTTCAATATGAAATCCTTGCTGAGCAATTGCCATCTATGAATCAGCGCATTGCAGATGCGTACAAAAACACACGTGAATTTGTAAGCTTTATCGAGGAAACACTGCCTAGTGCCAAAATCAATTTTGTATCAGAAGAGCTTGCCAGTGAAGGTTTTACTCCTTCTGTATTCTCAATGGATTTACCTACTCAAGGAGCGACTGAGGAAGAAAAGGAACGATATAAAAGAGAGTTAAATCTTAAATTGATCAACTTAATGATCACCGAAATTCCT
The DNA here is from genome assembly GCF_000332115.1 of Nonlabens dokdonensis DSW-6. Taxonomy (NCBI): domain Bacteria; kingdom Pseudomonadati; phylum Bacteroidota; class Flavobacteriia; order Flavobacteriales; family Flavobacteriaceae; genus Nonlabens; species Nonlabens dokdonensis. The sequence continues at coordinate 3,347,867 of NC_020156.1, read as the reverse complement.
GATGAAAGTAAATTTTGTGTGAGCTACGGGCAATTGAAAGGCTGCTACTGGACTATTCCAGCGACATCCACTCAAGGAACCACAAAGGAAGGCGATAAAGATTACATTGTTCGTGCTTCTCTTTCTCCAGATCTTGATTTAGAGAAACACAAAGAAGTTTTTCAAGACTTTGTAAATAGTATTTAATACAGTACTTATCATTAAATCAAAAGCTCTTAAAAGGTTTCTAACTTTTAGGAGCTTTTGTATTGTTGTTAAAATCTCGCTTTCGCGAAAGCGGAAATCAAATTCTAAAAAGATTAGCTTCCAGAAACTCCACAGCCAATAGGACTTCCATCAGGAATACTAGGCAAAGGCTTCACTTTAAATAATTCTGGATGTGCATTGAAGTGTTGTATTTGAGATAAGAGTTCTTTGTCAAACGCTTTTCTTTTACTTAAATCGTTTTCTATTTCATCCAGTTGATATCTTGCAGCAGCTTTAACTTGAACGATAGTTCTAGAGCTAGCGATTAAATTCATAAGGTGATTTAAAAATAATTCTTGGTTACTTTGAATAATCGCAGTTCCGTACGAATCGTTAGTATTTCTGTCCATAAATACTTGATCAGATATCTGAGAAAGAATTACGTCTAGTGTCATTGCAGCACTATCAGAATCGGCATTATTTTGTTTATGTAAAGCATTTTGAGTAGCGATTCTATTCATACGATGCGGATGAAACAATAAATCAAAAGTCATATCCACGCTAGTTGCAGCCGCTGTTAATGCATCAAATGTAACACCGGTTTTTGATTTGAAACTTTCTCTAGTTCTACCATAACCATAAGCTCGTGGTGGAAATAGGTCCAACACATTTTTAGGGATTTTTAAATTCGCCGGATCGATGGTTTTTAAAATTGCGCGCAAAGCTTCTTTTTGATTTACAGTGGCTACATTTTTAAACTCAGCATTTGTTCCATCTTTTGTTTCATACTCATACGCTACTCCACCTATCAATTTTACCGTTGCTTCTACTTGATAGCGATGGGCAAAATAAACTGGTACAAAAACATCTTCTAAAACACTCAAAGGTTCACCAGACTTGATATTATGAATCGAGAATTGATTCATAGCAATCTGTCTTACGTTCAATATATGTTTTAATTCTTCTGCCGGATTTTCGCCATTATCCCACAAATGCGCACTAGCATTTGCGCCACCTGCAGCTCTTGCATCACTATCTGAAATAAATTTATGCTGGGCGGCAGTAGCTTTTTTCAGGATGGATGCTAAATATTCGGCTTCAGTTTGATTTTTATTAGGCAATCCATAGGAATATTGAACGGTCAAATCATCCCAGCTTCCGATTCCTTCAGCATAAGCATCTTTTAAAGAAATTTCACCATCTATAATATCATACTTAGGATGCGGATAATCCATTACACTTGTGCGGTTCTCAGTACTTGCGGCAAAATTATGAGCAAAACCTAGTGTATGACCTACTTCATGAGCTCCTAGTTGTCTGATTCTTGCTAGCGCCATTTCCATCATCGCATCATGATTATCATCATTTTCATTAAATGGTTCTTTTAACAACCCTTGTGCAATCATAAAATCCTGGCGGATGCGCAAACTTCCTAAACTTACGTGACCTTTAATAATCTCACCAGTTCGTGGATCTACCACGCTACCGCCATAACTCCAGCCTCGCGTACTGCGATGTACCCATTGAATGATATTGTAACGCACATCCATAGGATCGGCATCTTCTGGTAGCATTTTTACTTGAAATGCATTAGAATATCCAGCCGACTCAAAAGCTTGATTCCACCAGCTTGCACCTTCTAATAAAGCACTTCTTACTGGTTCTGGTGTGCCACGATCTAGGTAATAAATAATAGGTTCTACAGGCTCGCTTACGGCAGCTTGCAGATTTTTCTTTTCTAATCTATGGCGTGTAATAAATCGCTTTTGAATCGGCTCATAAACTGGTGCGCTGTAATCCATATAACTTCTATAAAACGATCCACTACGAGGATGAAATACTCTTGGTTCATAATTACTATCTGGCAACTCCACAAAACTATGGTGCTGAATAACCGTGATACTACTAGCATCTGGTGCAACACTGCGTACTTCTCTACCAGTAGGTGTTCCTGTAAACGTAAGCATGGCTTCAAACTCGGTGTTTTTAGGAAAACTCTTGGTGTTTTCCATCCATAAAACGCTGCGAGATTTATCTAATTTATAAGCACCTTGTTTGCGGTCTTTTAAGCGTTTTGCAACTCCGTGAGCATCTTGCATCAAGAATGGAGTCAAATCGATTATGAAATTACCGTTTTTCTTTTCTTTTATCTCAAAACCGAATAATACTGATCGTGCGAAAGCTTGTTCTATAGAGGCTTTTTCGTCTGGATTTGTAGAACTGGCACGATAGTTTAAATTAGGTTGCATTAATAATAACTTATTCCCACTTTTGATCCATTTGACTACTACTCCATCACCTAATTGTCCTCGATCTAATCCTAAATCGTTAGATCCTACACCACTAGTTAAAGAGTGGACATAAAGAAATTCTTTATTCAAGTCTTTGACCTCTAGAAGTATAGTTCCTTTATCTTCATTATAGGTAAAATCGTAATAGCCTGTAAATGGTTGAGATGATGTTGTGGATTGCGCTTTCGCAAAAGCGGAAACCAACAAAAACAACAAAAAAATGTGATAGAAACTTTTCATGAGCTAATTTTAAAAACTAAAGGTAGCGGATTCTTACAAGAATTAAAATAATAGAAACGCAACCTTTTAATATTACTTGCATCTATTGAATAAATGACCCAGCCATGAAAAAGTTACTTTTCTTATTTTCATTAACACTCATCGTAATTTCTTGTAATACGGATGATGATAGTTCTAATACTAATCTAGGAATAGAGGGAAATTGGCAATTAGTTGCAATTCTAGCCGATCCAGGTGATGGTAGCGGTACTTACCAACCAGCGACTGGAAAAACGCTTCAGTTTCTATCTACTGGAGTGGTAAATTGCAATGTAAGTTTTTGTTTTGGTAGTTTAACACAAGCAACAACCACAGGTACATATGACACAGCCAACACCACGATAGATGTAGATAATTGCACAGGTACTTATGTACTCAATGGGAACATGCTTGAAGTAAATCATTTTTGCATTGAACCTTGCGGAGAGCGTTATGTCAGAGTTAATTAATCTTTGCGGTACTTTGTGGTCGCCTCAAAAATATGATCTAGAATATCGATGTCCATTTGTTCAAGTGATAAACCACGTCTTTTCATAACGACATCGGCAACCTCATAGGCTTTATTAGTCTTATAGGTCATATTACCTTGTGGTCCACCCCAATTGAATGATGGGATAAAATTACGAGGATAGCCAGCGCCGTAAATATTAGCACTTACTCCTATCACCGTTCCTGTGTTGAACATGGTGTTGATTCCACATTTAGAATGATCGCCCATCATCAAACCACAAAACTGTAAGCCAGTTTTGGCAAAACGGCCTGTTTCATAGCTCCATAACTTTACTTCGGCATAGTTGTTTTTTAGGTTACTCGTATTCGTATCTGCTCCTAGATTGCACCATTCTCCAAGAACTGAATTTCCTAGAAAACCTTCATGTCCTTTATTAGAAAAGCCAAAAATAACAGAGTTGCTAACTTCACCGCCTATTTTCGAATGTGGCCCTACGGTAGTCGGCCCATAAACTTTAGTTCCTAGTTTAGTAGAACTATGATCACAAAGTGCAAAAGCACCGCGTATGATAGATCCTTCCATCACTTCGGCATCTTTACCTATATATATAGAACCTGTAGACGCATTTAAAGTAGCAAATTGAAGTTGTGCTCCTTCTTCTATAAAAATGCGGTCCTCATTTATATAATTTACAGAATCAGGAATAGGTTGACTTTTTCTTCCTGCGGTGATCAAATCAAAATCGGCTTCTAGGGCTTTACCATTTTTTGCAAAAATATCCCAGGTAAAGTCTATAGCATCCACTTCTTCTTCTAAGAAAAGAACTTGCTCTAGTTCTATGGTAGGCGTATGCAGTTCTTTAACGCGGTAAGCGATGATCTCATTTCCAGCCAGCAATTTTTGTTCTGGTTTCAAATTCTTGATCGCTTTACATAATGCAGCTGTGGCAAAAACATTTCCTGCAATAACGATATTATCATCAGTTTCCACCAAAGGATATTTAGCCTGCAGGTATTCTTCTGTTTGAAAGCTTACTTTTTCACCTAGAAGTTTTTCCCATTTCTCTCGTAGTGTTAAGATTCCACAACGCAGCTCACAAGTAGGTCGTGTATATGTAAATGGTAATAAAGTGGTGTGTTTATTAAAGTCTGATAGGATGAAGTTCATTTCTGATCAATTTGAAATTCAAAGGTCGTAAAAGAATCACCAAAACAAATATATTTGAGTAAAATTTAAAAGAGGTTCCTACTGCATGCGTAAAAATCGATTACTGCTTATCGCCATTGGTTTATTTTTTCTTCAAATCTTGTTTTATTATAGTTTGCGATATTTTCCTGCGACAGTAGAATCGTTATACAGCACTGGAATTTATCCTTATATCGCAAAAGCGATGCGGTTTGGTCTTGGTTGGATTCCGTTCTCGTTTGGTGATATCGTTTATTCGGTTTCTATCATCATGATCATAAGATGGTTGTGGTTGAGTAATAGGGATTTGATCTCGCTTTCGCGAAAGCGTTACACACAACTATTTCTTTCCTTAAATATAATTATTGCCCTTTTTCACTGCATGTGGGGTTTTAATTATTATCGTGAACCATTGCATGAAGTTCTTGATTTAGATAATGAGTATACCACCGAAGAACTGGAAACCGTAGTTCGTCAACTGATTTATACTTCAAATAAATTGCATGATCAACTACAGCCGGTGGATTCTTTGCCAGTTGTTTTTGAGCGTTCTCAATCAGAGCTTTTTGAACTCGCACCACAAGGATTTGAAAATATTGATCACATTTATCCAGCATTGAGTTATGGAAATGCGAGTATCAAAAAATCCTTACTTACCATACCGTTATCCTACATGGGATATAGCGGTTATTTGAATCCGCTGACTGGTGAGGCGCATACTAACGCTTGGATCAATAATTACAAAACACCAGTTCTTACCTTACATGAAATGTCGCATCAGTTGGGTTTTGCAAAAGAAAATGAGGCCAATTTTATTGCCATCATTGCAGGAATGAATCATGACGATCTATATTTTCAGTATAGTGCGTCCATTTTTGCACTGCGCTATTGTATTAATGATTTGTACCGACGTGATCTTGAAAAGTATGAAAACATTAGACCATTAATCAAGGATGGTATTTTTAAAAATTATAAAGAACTAAGAGATTTCTGGAAGCAATATGAAGGTGTTATTGAAGATGTTTCTCAAGTCACTTATAACGCTTATCTCAAAGCAAACAATCAACCTGGCGGAATGGAAACTTATAGTTATGTGGTAGCCTTGTTAGTGAATTATTATAAGTAGGTAACGTTCTATTTGCTTGAAAACGTTTACCTTTCCTATCTTATAAATAAAAATCAACCTAATGAAAAATTTAAGTACTATCATTTTTATAGCATTTCTTTGTCTAAGTATGCTTTCAACAGCTCAAAAGAAAAAAGTCGCTGTTATCACCTTTTATGCTAACAAAACAATTGATTTATCGAACATTAGTGGTGCCGCTGACCTAGCAACTAAGAACACCAGTTTAAGTGAAGATCCTAATTTTAATCTTACGGAGCCTTTAAAAAAGTTGCACAAAGCCTTTTTTGCAGAGTATAAAGAGAATTTTGATTTTGAAATAATTGATGAACAAACTGTTCTGAATAATGAAGCCTACAAAGCTTTCAAACCAGTGTATTCACAAGGTAAAAATCTAATTACGAACTCTGAAACTACAGTTGCTATTGATGGATATCAAGCAATTCCAGCATATAGAGATAATGTTAAGGCTTTAAAATCAGTTGCAGAAGCCCTAGACGTAGATGCTATTATGTTTGTGAAATTATCGTTTGGTTTTGTAAAAACCGGTGTTGGTAGCTTCGGCTATGTAAGTATCCAAGCGAGATATAGTATGGACCTATATACTAATAATAACAATAGTATTTTTCAATTCAATGAAGTTGCAGGGTCCAAAAAGAAAGCAGTAATGGTAGGTGGAATTCCAGTGATGACTCCTAAAAAGATACAGCCTATGTGTGAAAGTGCAGTTGAAAAATTAATGAAAGACCTGAATAAAAAAGTAAAACGTCTTGCTAAAAAAGCAAACAGAAAGATGAAATAAATCATTTTAGAACACAAATTATAAGCTCAAATTAACTGTGAATTTGAGCTTTTTTTGTGAGTCATTTTTAATGGATGATTAAATAAAGCTTAGGTTATCAACAGGTTTTAATTCAAATTCATGTTTTAAGAAATCTTTATGAGAAAGGTTCTTTTGGGATTTGGCTATCTTTATCAAATAAATTTTAATTACATGAAAAGAATACTATCTCTCATGCTTTTGGCTTGCTTTTCTTTGCAGGCACAAGAGTATTTCCCTAACAATGATGACATTAGCGCGGTAAGTCATATCACTCGCGTTATAAAAAATGCCAATATTGTTACGAGTCCAGGAAAAATGATCACTAATGGTACCATAATTATCAAAAATGGTAAGATTGAAGCCATAGGTAATAATGTTACCATTCCTAAAAACGCTGTTGTAGAAGATGCTGGCGGTAATTATATCTATCCATCCTTTATTGAACCATACGGTGATGTGGCGATGAAAACTCCACCTAGAGCGCCAGGAAGCAGTGTTGCTCAATATGATGAAGGTCGAAAAGGCTACTACTGGAATGATCACATCAGAGCAGAGCAAAGCGCCATGAATTTCTATGAATATGATGAAAAAGAAGCTCAGAAATTTATAGATGCTGGCTATGGTACATTACAAACACATTTACACGACGGTATTGCTCGTGGTAATGGTATGTTGATTGCTCTAGATAATGAAGGCACTAATGCCGAGCGTATTTTAAAACAAGAGAGTGGTAATTTCTTTTCTCTTTCTAAAAGCCGTCAGTCCAGACAGTCTTACCCTACTTCTTTAATGGGGACACTTGCATTGCTACGTCAGACTCACTTTGATGCAGACTGGTATGCAAACGGTCATTCTAAAACCAAAGACCTTTCTTTAGAGGCTTTGAATGCAAAGAAAAATCTAGTTCAAATTATTGAGGCGGGAAACAAGAAAAATGTTTTAAGAGTTGATAAACTAGGTGATCGCGTAGGAAAGCAATTTGTTATCGTAGGTGGTGAAGACTCTTATGAAATGATAGACGATATAAAAGCAACTAATGCCTCTTTAATTGTTCCTATCAATTTCCCTGATGCTTATGATGTTTCTAATCCTAATCTAGAATGGTTTGTGAATTTAGGAGACATGAGAGAATGGAAACAAGCTCCAGGTAATTTAATGATGCTTTCTAAAGCTGGTATTACTTATGCCATTACTACAAAAGATCTTAAATCGCCGGCTGAATTGATGAAAAATCTTAAAAGAGCTATAGAATATGGCCTTACGGAAGATCAAGCTCTTGCTGCCTTGACTACTACTCCTGCAAGTATCTTACAAGTGAGTAATATGGTTGGAACTTTAGAAAAAGGAAAGCTAGCCAATTTTATTATGACCTCAGATAAATTATTTGAAGACGATACTGTTATTTATGAGAATTGGGTAAAAGGATCTAAACACATATTAAAAGATAGAACGACAAAGGATATCGATGGTGACTATACTACCACTATCGGTGGAACTACCTACGACCTTGCGATTAAAGGAAAAGGAAAAAAGGTTACTGTGAAAATTGATAGTACAACATTAGGGTCAAAGATTACTTATGATGGTGACTGGATCAATATCGTTACTACTCAAAAAGATGCTGAAGATAAAGCCTACACTCGTTTTCTAGCAACTTCTGAAAATGAGCAGCTCACTGGAACAGCATACTTGACTAACGGTAATGAGGTTCGTTTTACAGCTGTGAAGGCAGAAGAAACTAAAGATGAATCCAAGTCAAAAGATGAGGATAAAGATGAATCTATAGCTGAAATGGGAACGATGACCTTTCCTAATATTGGCTACGGTAGTATTTCAAAACCTCAAGAGGAAACTGTTTTGTATCGCAATGCAACCGTTTGGACTAACGAAGAAGAAGGAATCCTAGAAAATACAGACGTACTTGTAAAAGATGGAAAGATTTCTAAAATCGGTAAAAACTTAAGCGCAGGAAGCGCACGTGTTGTAGACGCAACAGGTAAACACTTAACCTCAGGTATTGTCGATGAACATTCTCATATAGCCATTGATAACGGAGTAAACGAGGCAGGACACAATTCTACTGCAGAGGTTACCATAGAAGACGTGGTAGACCATGAAGATATCAACATTTATCGTGATCTTGCAGGTGGCGTAACTACTTCTCAACTCCTGCATGGTAGTGCAAACCCTATAGGTGGACGTAGTGCGATCATTAAACTAAAATGGGGCTATAAGGCAGACGAGATGATTTATGACAACTCACCTAAGTTTATAAAATTTGCGTTAGGTGAAAATGTTAAGCAATCTCGTTATCAATATGGAGTTCGTTTTCCGCAAACTCGAATGGGTGTTGAACAAGTTTTTGAAGATTACTTCTCAAGAGCTAGAGAATATGCTAATTCTAAAGGTAAAAGTGATTTCAGGTATGATGAAGAGATGGAAGTGCTTTTAGAAATTTTAGAAAGCGAGCGTTTTGTTTCATGTCACTCCTACGTACAGAGCGAGATAAATATGTTAATGAAAGTTGCAGAGAAGCACGGTTTCCGTATCAACACATTTACACACATTTTAGAAGGTTATAAAGTGGCTGATAAAATGGCAGAGCATGGTGCAGGTGGTTCTACATTTAGCGACTGGTGGGCATACAAATATGAAGTTAATGACGCCATACCTTATAATGGTGCCATCATGCACTCGCAAGGTGTTCTTACAGCATTCAATTCTGACGATGCTGAAATGTCAAGACGTTTGAATCAAGAAGCTGCCAAAGCGGTGAAGTACGGTGGTGTAAGTGAAGAAGAAGCATGGAAATTTGTTACTCTTAACCCAGCAAAGCTTTTACATATTGATGACCGTACAGGAAGTATCAAGAAAGGAAAAGATGCTGATTTAGTGCTTTGGAATACTAATCCGTTGAGTGTTACCGCAAAGCCAGAAATCACCATGATAGATGGAATTGTATTTTTTGAGCTGGTACGTGACTTACGCTTTCGCGAAAGCATAAAAAAAGAAAGACAACAATTGGTAAATGAAATGATCCTTGCAAAGAACAAAGGAATGAAAACGCAAACACCGAAGAAAAAAGACAAAGGTCTGTATGAATGCGAAACAATCCACTGGTAAAATGAAGACAATGAAAAAATTATTATATACAATTTGTGCCTTATTTGCCTTACATGCAACAGCACAACAGACCCCAGCACCAGAACAAACTGGAGTTTATACTATTATGAATGCTACGGCTCACATAGGAAATGGTGACGTTATAGAGAATTCAGTTATAGTGATAGAAAACGGTAAAATTACCGCTATTGCAGATGCTACAACGGTACGCATGGATATTAAGGGAGAAAAAATAGATGCCTATGGAATGCATGTATATCCTGGAATAATTGCCATGAACTCTACTTTAGGACTTGTTGAAGTTGATGCGGTTAACGCAAGTGATGATGAGCGCGAGATAGGAACTTACAATCCGCATATAAGATCAATTATTGCTTATAATGCAGAGAGTCGCGTGGTAGAATCTATGAGACCTAATGGTGTATTGATAGCGCAGGTAGTACCTCGTGGCGGACGTATTTCTGGTAAATCTAGCGTAGTACAGTTAGATGCGTGGAACTGGGAAGATGCCGCAATACGCACTGATGATGGGATTCACATCAACTGGCCTTCTAGTTTTAGTAGATCTGGATCATGGAGAAATCCAGGACCCATAGAACCAAGTAAAAATTATGATGAACAAGTTACGGAGTTGACAGACTTTTTGAATAGTGCAAAAGCATATAGCGCAACACCTAATCCAGTAGGAGTCAATTTAAAGTATGCTGCATTGAAAGACGCAATGAATGGTGATGATAATATTTATTTTCACGTAGATGGAGAAAAAGGTATTAGAGATGTTTTAACTTTTGTGAAAGCAAACAATGTCGAAAAGCCTGTTATTGTAGGTGGTCGTGAAGGCGATAAAGTTGCTGCAGAATTAGTAGCTATGAATGTTCCTGTACTTGCTAGTCGTGTACATGATCTTCCTGCTCGAGAAGATGAAGATTATGATATGCCCTATAAATTTCCAAAATTACTAGCTGATAAGGGCGTGATGGTAGCTTTAGAAAATTCTGGAAGTATGGAAAGACATCAAGCTCGTAACTTCCCTTTCTACGCTGGTACTGTTGCAGGTCATGGAATGGATATGGAAAAAGCTTTGATGATGATTACTTTAACTCCTGCAAAAATTCTAGGAATCGATAAAGATTACGGTTCACTTGAGCAAGGTAAAAGCGCTACTCTATTTATTTCTAGAGGAAATGCATTAGATATGCGAGGTAACCAGCTGACAAGAGCATTTATCGACGGTAGAGACATTTCTTTAAATTCTCATCAAACGGAACTTTATGAGCGTTATATGAATAAATATGATGCTGAGATAAAAAGGTGAAAAGACCGTATATCGATTAAGAAATCTTGAAAATCAAAATTTCTGATTGAAACATAACCTGTGAGGTTTTACCATTTTAAAATGTATTTCTATTTGAGATGCATTAAATGGGAATCTTACAGGTTTTGTCTTTTTGCAATAGTATTTAAAATGATTAAATTGCTGGTATGAAAAAAAAATATTGTTATCTAATAGTTCTATTAATATTAAATTTATCAAATGCTCAAATAGCCTTTCCTGTTCCAGATTTTGAAGTTTGTGACGACCTTTCTAATGATGGTGTTGAAACATTTGATTTGAGTATTTTTGATACTACAGTTTTAGGAAATCAAAATCCTAATAATTTTACCGTATCATATCATTTAAGTCAGGCAGGTGCTATTTCTAATACTGACGTTATTACAAATCCAAATTCATTCGTTAATTCAACAAATCCACAAACTATTTATACGAGAGTTACCAGTTCAACAGGAGGCTGGGATCAACATTTATTTGATTTGATTATCTCTTATGCTCCTGTTGGTGTTTCATTAACACCATTTGAGGTTTGTGATTCTAATCTTGATGGATTTGAAGTATTTGATTTATCAACCAAAGATGTGGAAATAGTAAATGGTCAAACTACTGGAGTACAAAATATAAGCATTTCCTATCACTCAAATCTTACAGACGCTTCTAACAATACTAATGCTTTAACACAACTCTACAGCAATATTACGCCTAATAATCAAACTATTTTTGTCCGAGTAGAAAACTCATCTAGTCCAGTTTGTTTTGATGTTAGTTCACTAGAGTTAGTGGCATTAGATTGTACAGATAGTGATAACGATGGGGTTATTGATATACGGGAGGATGTAAATTCTAATGGGTTATTAACTGATGATGATACTGATATGGATTCTATTCCTAATTATCTGGATACTGATGATGATGGTGATGGCGTGCTGACCATAGACGAGGATTATAATAATAATGGAGATCCTACTGATGATGATACAGATAATTCTGGTATTGCTGATTATTTAGAAATCAATGTTTTCTTAAGTCTAGAATCACAAGAAAGCACAGTCTTTAAAATGTACCCAAATCCTTCTAAAGGTTTGGTTTACATAGAAAGTATAATTCCTGTTTTAAAAGTTTCTATCTATGACGTTAAAGGAAAAAAATTAAATATTAAAGCTTTACAAAATTCCAGTACTTTGGTTATGTTTAATACCGAAAAAATTAAGAAAGGTATCTACTTCGTTATTATTGTCGGTGAGAATGGGTCGACCGCAAAAAAGTTAGTTGTAAGAAATTAAATGCAAATGAAAGTAACCTTCACAACTAAAGAACAAAGCAATCTACTGCAAGAAGAAGAATTCTTGAAACTGTCTGGTGGCGAACGGTTGATGCGTTTTATATCAATAAGTACTTCTATGATCAATATGCCTCAAGCAAGACCATTTCAACCTAATCCTGATAATTTTATTTTAGAAAAAAAGAAGAAATAATGATTGCAGGATGGGACGAACATATCAAACAATTTTTATTTCTAGCAGATAAGCACAAAGTTAAAATGATTCTAGTTGGTGGTGGAGCAGTATACTTCCATGGTTATCAAAGGCACTCTGCTGATATTGATTTCTGGATCGACACAAATGAAACCAATTTAGCTCAATTAGTAAAGGTTTTTCAAGATCTAGATTATGATATCAACGAGTTCCCAAATCAGGTCAAAAATCAAGAACAAAATATATCTATCAAATTTACACCGTCAAGCCTTAATTTAGAATTAATAACGAAATTCTCTGTAAATCGACCTTTTGATGATGTTTTTAAAGATTGTGAACTAGTTGAAGTAATTGATGAGAAAGTTTTGCGATGGAGAGTCATGTCTTTTGATGATTTGATAACTAGTAAAATAAAAGTTGGGAGACCTAAAGATTTGCTTGATATTCAAGAGTTAAAACGAATTAGGGATAAAGATTTATGAAACATAAAATCAACAAAGAAGAACTCGTTTTTAATGATTTCCTGAAAATTTATAAAGCTGAAGTTACCCACGACAGTTTTAATAGTGAAAATTCTATCACCTCTACTCGCTTAGCCTTAGATCGTGGTAACGCTATTGCTGTTTTATTATACGAAAAAGATACCGATAGCTTTTTATTTATAAAACAGTACCGTTATCCTAGTTCTAGACATGGTCATTCCTGGATGATCGAAATTCCTGCAGGTGCAATTGATGAGAAGGAAACAGCTCATGAGGCTGCCATTAGAGAAGTGAAAGAAGAAATAGGTTATCAAGTCAGTGAATTAGAATTTATTGTAGAGTATTTCCCGTCACCAGGAATGCTATCTGAGCAAATTAGTATTTTCTATGGAGAAGTAACAACTAAACAAAAAACCTCCAAAGGTGGAGGATCTATTTCTGAAAAAGAGGATATTCAACTCATTAAAATTCCCAAGTCTGAAATTAAAGAGAAATTACAAAACAATTATTTTCATAATTCCATAAGTATCATTAGCTTACAATGGTATTTATTAAACTCATAAGTATATGAAATTGAAAATTAATTTATGTTGTAAGCTGTTAATGTTAATTTCTTTAGTGGGGTCTGCACAAGAGGTGGAATCTAATAGCATTTATATTAAAAACTTCGAAAAATCCAATAATGTCCTAGAATTTGAAGGCATTAGAATGACAAATCATACAGGTTTGATTAAAAGGTCGCAAATATATTATGGAGAAAAAGTTGATTTTCACTATGATAATATTACTGGTTTTAAACTTACCGATAGCATCGCTTATCTAGATATGAATATTTATGCACTAGATGTTAAAGGAGATACCGTGATGTCTAAAGAAAATCTTTTTAATGATCTTAAGGAAGAGTTTAAGGAAAGTAAACTAGATCTCTTTAATTCTGTAACATTTGCTGATCCATTTCTACCAGGGAAGACTTATTCCATACATGTCGAAATAATTGATAAAAAAAGTGATGCATTTTATCATTGGAATAAAAGTTTTACCATTATCAATCATCCTAGGTTCTTGAATGATGTAAATGGTATTAAATACGACATATTATATTTATACAGCGGTGATCGAGATATATCTATAATTGACAATTTAATAATGCCATTTGAGCAAGTTTATTTTATCGTAGAAGGGCTTGAAGGTTTTGTACAGGATGAAAATGGAATGGTTAGCATAGAATGTTCTGTAACGATTGCTGACTCAAATAATGAGGTACTAATGACAAACCCTAACATGATTCCCAATCCTGTTGAAGCGAAAGAACTCAAAAAGCAAATTTTTGGAAGTATTACTGTCGATGATCAGGTCAAAATTAATCCAATAAACTGTTCTATCGCCATTAAAGATAGATGGTCTGATAAGTATTTAAAATCTCAATTTAATTTAGTCGTGAATAAAGAATAAGGTAATTACTGCAATTATATTCTTATTCATAAAGATTTAGTTATTCAAGGGAACTTTTGTAATAAGTAGAAAACTAGTCCTCCAATCGTATAACAAAATACATCCCAAAAATCTGCAGTGTAGCGCTCGTGATAACTAGGTAAATAAACTTCAAAATAAATAGCATACAACGCCACTAGGCTTAATAAGCTCATGAAGCTCAATCGTATAGAATAATCTCTTTTTAAAAACCATACTGCATTTAAACAGATGAAGGCTACTATTGGGATGACTAATAGATCATTTAAATAATTATATATAAATGAGTTAGCTTGATATTCTTTAAATTTTAATAATTGAACTATAGCATATAAAATCAAGCAAATAACAAAAACTATATGTAAACTTTTTAATGGACGTCTTTGCATTAGGTAGCGAGTACAGCAATTAACCAGGCTAGAAACATCCCAATAGCCATTACAACAGTCCAGATGGCATTAAAAAACTGATATGAAGCACGTACTGCTAGATAACGATGGTTTTCCCACTTATAAGTAAAAGACTTCTTTATTTCTGCTTTTTTATCTGTTTTAGAAGTTGCTTTACTTTCCTGTACTTCCTTCTTTAATTCTAGGACTTTGTCGTCTGGTTTCGTTTTCATCTTTTTAATGTTATCCTGCTTTTATAAGTTGATTTCAAAAGATACAAAACGAAAATAAAATTGAATATTAATAAACCATACTCTTATCTTAAATTAATTTTAAAAATCAACTCTTAAATGTTTTAGAATAGCAATTTGGAGCAATTGGATTCACCTAAAGGTTATAATAAAATGATTAATTAGGGATTTTCACCTTTGAAAGCTCAACTTAGTTTTCAATAAAAACTATTAATCAACAAGGTTTATTTTAACCTTTTCTGCTGGCTGATTTGCAATAACGATCATTCCTGGAGTCGTGAGCGACATTGTTACCAGATCTTTTGGTCCAGGTGAGATTACCTTGAAGTTATAAGTTTTGGTTTTTTTGTTTACTACTTCAGGTTCCTGAAATGAGTAGCCGCCAGATGATTTTTGCCCCATTCCAGCAACGAGAACACTTTGATTTTTAAAATCAACAATTGGCAAATCTACCTTGGGATTTTTAGTTGCATTAAACACGGTAAAAAAAGTTTCTAACTCTTTTTGAGAACTTATTATCATGGTTGTTTGTTCCATAATATTGGTATTGCTATCCTCCATAAAAACTACAAATTCCTCAGTACTGGTTTTGAGAGTTAGATCTTTCATCCCTTTTTTACTATTGCATGAACTTAGACTAAGAATCGTGAGAGCTAGCAAGCACAGTTTCATATAATTTCTCATATTGTGGTATTATTTTTAATATGTCGTATTGTTCCGCTTTCGCGAAAGCGGCATTCTTAAACGTATCAAGAACGTGATCTTCTTGTAATATTTTAATAGCTTTTGCAGCCATTCCATCTATATCACCAACGGAGCAAGTAAAACCAGAAACGCCGTCCTCATTTACTTCTGGCAATCCACCTGTGTTAGTTGAAATAACTGGCGTACGATTTGCCATAGCCTCCAAAGCTGCCAGTCCAAAGCTTTCTTTCTCAGATGGTAGTAAAAACAAATCAGAAAAACAGAGAATACGATCTATTTCAGTACTGTTTCCTACCCATTTGATCTTCAATTTTAATCCTGCTTTGTTGGCATATTCTTCTGCCGCAAAACGTTCTGGCCCATCGCCTACCATAATTAAGATCGAAGGGATTTCCTTTTCTATTTTTTCAAAGACTTTAACTACATCCATAATGCGTTTCACTGGTCGCATGTTACTGATATGTGTAATAATACGCTCCTGCGGGAATGCCATGATCGTACGATCACAGTCTTTGAATTCGGTTTTATATTGAGACATATCGATAAAGTTAGGAACTACATCTATATGTTTAGTAATATCAAAAAGCTCTATTGTGTCATTTTTTAAACTAGCAGATACAGAGGTAACCACATCACTATGATTAATACTAAAAGTAACAGAAGGTTTATAAACTGGATGGTTACCTACCAAAGTTATATCAGTTCCATGAAGTGTAGTTACCATGGGTAAGGTAATTCCATGATCCTTGAGCATTTGCTGCGCCATATAGCCGGCATAAGCATGTGGTATCGCATAATGTACATGTAATAATTCGATACCATATTCTTGAACTACATTTACTAATTTACTAGAAAGTGCTAGGTCATAAGGTTGATAATGAAATAATGGATATTCCTCTACATTTACTTCATGAAAAAATATATTTCTAGAAAGCAATTCTAGTCGTACTGGTTGCTTGTAGGTAACAAAATGTACTTCATGTCCTCTCTCTGCAAGTGCAGTACCGAGCATGGTAGCCACTACTCCACTTCCTCCGAAGGTAGGATAACAAACTATAGCTAGTTTCATTAATTGTATTTTTAGTCTATGATCGAGTCATAGATTATTTGCTGAATATTAGTTCTTATATTTTCTTGAATAATAAACCTGTTATCAGCATCTGGATGTACTCTGTTAGAAAGAAACACATAAACTATTTCCTCTTCTGGATCTGCCCAAGTATAAGCTCCTGTAAAACCACTATGACCGAAGCTACTTCTACCTACGCAACCGCAAGTAGGTCCAGAATCTTCTAATTGAGGTTTATCAAAGCCTACGCCGCGTCTCACATCATTTTCACAATAATAACAAGTATTAAATTTATCAATGGTTTCTTGCTTAAGGTATTGTCTACCACCGTATGTACCTCCTTGTAAATACATTTGCATCATTTTTGCAACATCATTTGTGGTAGAGAATATTCCTGCGTGTCCACCTATTCCACCTTGCATAGCAGCACCTTGATCATGCACATAACCATGAATCAATTGATTTCTAAAGGTTTTGTCATCTTCAGTAGGAATGATTTCTTTTTTAGGGAATTTATTTAATGGCAAATAACCAGTACGATTCATCCCCAAGGAACTGTAAAAATGATTCTGTGTGAGTTCATCAAGGTTTTTATTGTAGTGTTTTTCTATATACCTTTTCATTATATAGTAAGGTAAATCACTGTACTTGTATTCTAATTTATCTCTTAACTCACTTTCTTTAATCTGATTATACATTCTGTCTTGAACAGTCGCATTAGCAAATAACCTATCGGCCACTGGAATATTGAAACTAGATTTAGAACCAGAACTATAAAACAGCGGTGATGGCTTGTTAGTTATAGAATCTAGAGTATAAACATAAAACGGAATCCAAGGCTTGAGTCTTCCATAGTGAGAGAGCATCTGTTTAACAGTAATTTGCTCTTTATTAGTGCTTTTAAGGTCTGTATCAAGTTTTGAGATGGCATCGTCTAAAGAAATGACGTTATTCTCTTCTAGTTCCATTACTAATGGTAAAGTTGCTAGAATCTTAGTTACTGATGCAATATCATAAACGTCATTACTTTTAACGGCATCTTTTTTATCATAGGTATGATAACCATAGGTTTTATCTAGAACGACCTTGCCTCTTCTTGCTACAAGAATTTGTATTCCTGGTGCACCTTTACCATTGATAGTATGCATTGCTATACTATCTATTTTTGATACCATTTTAGAATCAAAGCCAACACTAGAAGGGTTACTTCCATAACTAAGTCGTTTAATATTCTCCACTTTAATCCCTTCATTTACCTTAAATAGTCCAGAGCTTACAGGCAAGGTTCCAACAGCATCACGAGCTCCAAAAATAATTTGAGCGCTCACCTTCTGACTCCATTCGCTATTTTGATAAGACATTATGATACCTTCTAAGTTTTCAATAGTCTTGAGTTGCTCCAGCATGTATGGTCTTACAAATCCGTCAAAAATCACATCGTGCTTACGTGAAATCTCGTAGAGCCAGGTTAGTTCCTTTTCTTTTAATTTGTAAGATTTCCATGGGTTTTCATTACTTCTGTGTAATCCGATGATAACCGTATTATATTTTTCCAGATTTTTAAGCAAACCGTCTAGTTGAGTACTTTTCACTTGATCTACCTGAGTATATTTATTCAACTCATTTAAAAACACCGTTCCAGAGTCATCGCCTAATTCTACATAAGCAATTTTTTTAGTTTCTAAATTCTTAATAGGAAGGATATCGCTTTTATTTTTCAAAACAGTAACTGCCGCAGAAATAGCATTTTCATAAACCACATCATCCTTCTCTGTATTGAGGTCTTCAACTAATTGTGGGATTTGAACTGGCTCATAATTGTGAAGCCCAACCACATACTTAGACATCAAGATCTTTTTAACCGAATGCTCCAGTCGCTCTTCTGTTAGTTCTCCTGCCTCAATCGCTGCTTGAATTTTTTCAATTGATTTGGGTACGTCTTCAGAAATTAGCAATACATCATTTCCAGCTTTAAAAGCTTGCAAATCTATCTCTCCAGGAGCGCTAAAGTTACTGGCTCCTTTCATATTTAAAGCATCTGTAAAAATCAATCCGTTGAATCCTAACTTGGTTTTCAATAAGTCTGTAACAACTTTTTCACTAATGCTGGTAGGATATCCTGGTCTGGGCTCTAGACTAGGGATATTTAAATGAGCCACCATCACACTGGCCATACCTTTATCAATAAGCCTCTTATAAGGATATAATTCTACACTATCGATGCGCTCTGCACTGAAATCTACAGTAGGTAATGTCTTATGGCTATCGGTATCTGTATCTCCATGACCTGGAAAGTGTTTAGCACAAGCGAGCGTTCCCGTACTTTGCATACCATTCATAAATGCACTTGCTTTATCAGTAACATTATTCATGTCTTCTCCAAAACTTCTATTTCCTATAATAGGATTCAGCGGATTTGTATTAATATCAACATCTGGTGCAAAATTGATGTGAACTCCTAACCGTTTACAATGTTCTCCTATACGTTTACCTACTTCATAACTAGATTGCTTACCTGGCGTCGCTCCTAGCGTCATGTTCCAAGGAAAAGCATACGTACTGTCCAGTCTCATTGCAAGTCCCCATTCTGCATCCATCGCAATGAGCATTTTAGTCTTGGACTTTTCTTGCAGTTCATTTGTTAGATATGCTTGTTGCACTGGTCCACCTTTAGAGAAGATGATTCCACCTATTTTATGATCGGTAACTAGTTTTCTCACTTTGTCCACATGTGCTTTTCCCTTATTAGAAAACAAGTCCACCATGAATAATTGACCTATTTTTTCTTTCTGAGATAAACTATTGTAAACACTATCCACCCATTGTTTTTGTGCGATAGAATCATTTGATATTAAAGGAGTGTTGCTGTTTAATTGAGCTTGTGATGTGTACGCTTTCGCGAAAGCTACAACCACAAAAAGCCTTAAAGCATATTTAAATTTCATATTATTTTTCCTGCATTTTCATTAAGGAACCAACAATCGTTCCTCAATCGAAAGATACCGAAAAGTAAAGGCATGGCATAAAAAAACCAGCCTAATTTAGACTGGTTTGTGAACTGATTTATGAACTGTTTATATAAGGCAAATTAACTCAGATGCCACAATAAAATTTAACTATAGGTATTTAATGATATAAAATCGATGAAAATTAAAAGATCAAAAAAATCTCGAATGCCAGCTTTCACTAGCAGGAACTTCCCAATTCTCTTTATACTCTCCTACAGTTTCTACCAGATTATTGAAAACTATTGTATTAGGAGAGACCGACTTTGCCTTAGCCATTTTTTTGAAATCAGATAACTCTTTATGGGCAACGTATTGACCATTTTTAAATGTCACATTCATTTTATCCATCAAATCTATACGAAATGCTTTTTCGACCGACTGAATAAAACGTACACTAGCATCTATTGAGCAGCCAGTTGCACCTGCATTAGACTGGTCTAATCCTATTACAATGAAACGGTTATAAGGATATTCTACACCAGCAACAAGATCTTTGCCATGAGCGGTCCATTTTTGAAGGAAGTTATCCATTTGAGGTTTTAGCTCATTAAGCTCATCAGTTGTAAAGGGTCTATTGGCTTGATAAATCCATACTCTAGACTCATCAGGAAGATCTTTAAAATTTGCATGCATAATTTATAGTTTTGTTTCTTTTTGTTTAGATGATCCTTACTCTATTCTGTTTTGGTCTTTATCGCTTTACTTTTTTAGTCATAAAATAATAACTCATTATTAAAAGTGCTATGGCAAATAGAATAAATGAAGTTATAGCAACCCATATTTGAAATGGCTCATCGACAAAAAAGTAATCTAAAGATTCAAAAAACAACGTGAATCCACCTGAAATAGCTATCGAATATATCAATCTCGATTGAAACGATGCTCTAGTTTCCTTATTTGCAATCATCTTAGAAGTTTTTTTTAACCATTATTCCTGCAAGAAAGAAGCGAGAAGTGCCTATTTATAAAATAATTAGAAAACTAATAATTCAAAAACTACAAATCAGTTTTAATAACAACTTTGAACTAAAAAATGACATCATTCAACCAGTTACTATACCAAACTGAATTGACTTGTATCACAGTCAAATAAACTCATTTGTTTTTATTCTTTTTTGACTTTCTCATGGACCACCATATCACTACAGCAATTAAAATCCCAAACATCGTAAAGTCTATCACAAACTTTATGATGCTAAACCCTTTATCATCAGTAAATTGATAGAAAATAGACATGAGGATTGCGTAAACAAGACCTCCAAAAGATCCGGAAAGCACAATGCTTTTATAGTCTGTTTTTTCTTTCAATTACTCTTGCTTTTCTTCAATACGGTCTAACACTAGCATATTACGGTATTCTCCTATACGAGGATCATATATATCTAGTTCCAATGCGGTGAATTGATAAGTCTTTTTACCTTTTACAGCATCTTCTAGCAGTTGATCATTATCAACATAGGTAAGCCATAACACATTACGCTTACGTCCATTTTCATCTTTGATTTCAAAGGATTTGAACTTATCGTTTTCAACTTTTGTAATTTTACCAGTGATAATTATATTTTCCTCATTGTTATCAGACTCGGACTCCATTTCATCAGCAAATTCATCTGCAAAGAGCATAAATAATGGTAACGATTCTGGACAAAAACCCACCAATTTTATTCCTATTTGTTCTCCAAGTTTTTCTGCATTATCGCCTTCAAGGAAGTTAGCGCCATTTTTATCAAAGTATTCTTGATTTTTGGAATAAGCACTGAGCATACAGGTACCTAATTCTAATTCAGCTTGCGCTTTTGTTTCTATTTTTCCTTTTGTTTTCAAGCACTCACAAACTTTGTCTGAAAGTTCTGTCACAACAGCATCATCAAATTTTTGTGCATTGACGATCGTACTGGTAATAAATACGAGTAATAGGATGGTTAGTTTTTTCATTATAATTCTTCTGCGTTTGCGATTAATTCTGCTATGTCTAGTACTTCGATTTTTTCTTCTTTCTCTGCGGCTTTAACACCATCTGTCATCATCGTATTACAGAAAGGGCAACCTGCAGCAATAATATCGGCTCCAGTATCTATAGCCTCATCTGTACGTTCTATATTGATATCTTTATTTCCTTCTTCAGGTTCTTTAAACATTTGGGCTCCACCAGCACCGCAACATAAACCATTACGACGGCTGCGTTTCATTTCAACCAGCGCTACATCTAATTTCTCAAGAAGTTCTCTAGGTGCTTCATATTCATTATTTGCTCTACCTAGATAACACGGATCGTGATAAGTGATCTTCTTACCCTTAAATTTTCCTCCTTCAATTTTTAATCTTCCATCAGAAATGAGGGTTTTCAAAAATTGAGTATGATGAACTACTTCATAATTACCACCTAATTCTGGATATTCATTTTTAAGAGTATTGAAACAATGCGGACAAGCAGTTACTATGTTTTTAACCTCATAGCCATTCAACACCTCGATATTCATCATCGCTTGCATCTGGAAAAGAAATTCATTCCCAGCACGTTTTGCTGGATCTCCAGAACAACTTTCTTCAGCTCCTAAAACTGCAAACTCTACTCCTGCCTTATTGAGCAATTTCACAAAAGCTTTGGTGATTTTCTTTGCTCTATCGTCAAAACTTCCACTACATCCTACCCAAAACAACACCTCAGGCTGTTTTCCTTGTGCTATAAATTCTGCGGCTGTTGGTACTACTAAATTGTTACTCATATTTCTTTAATTGAGAACTCTGCTTCTAGAATTCAGAATTGTAATTTTATAAATTAAGGTTGTATGAATTCCGCTTTCGCGAAAGCGGACCTATTCACCTATTTATGGTTTTTAAAAACCTCTATGGTCACTTCTTTCTCCACTAAATGGGTGAACTCACCTGTATAACGCGTAGCTCTTACCATGTGATTATCAATCCAATGGTAGTTACCACCTCTAGGTTTACCCATCAAGAGGCTGTGATATTTAAAGCCATGCTCTTGAAGCCAGTTTTCTGTAACTTCTCGATGCTCTTCGGTTCTTGAAGTGAAAAAACAGATGACATGACCGTCATCATACCACTCATTCAATGTCTTTAAAGCGTCAGGAAAAGGTTGACAAGTCGCCATTCTTTCTGGCTCTTCATTAGGTACATCTTCTGTAACAGTACCGTCTATATCAATTAAATAATTCTTGACACCATCTGCAAGTACAGGACTAGCAAGCGATCCATCTTCATTTAATGCTTCTTTAAATTGTTCTTCACTCATAATTTACTCGTTTGCCCAGTTAAGACGGTCCATTTGATTGTAAGGCCATGGCGCGCCGTTGTTTTCAATATTACCCATAGTAACATTAAGTTCGCTAGGTGCCGCACTATTTTCAAGTACTAAATACCTTCTCATTTCCATGATAATACTCAATGGGTCTATTCCTATAGGACAAGCCTCTACACAAGCGTTGCAAGTGGTACATGCCCAAAGTTCTTCTGTGGTGATGTAGTCGTTTAATAATGTCTTACCATCGTCTTTCCACTCACCTTCTTTATTAATCACTGAACCTACTTCTTCTAACCTGTCTCGAGTATCGATCATGATTTTACGCGGGCTGAGTTTCTTACCTGTAATATTTGCAGGACACTCTGAGGTACAACGACCACATTCTGTACAAGTGTAGGCATTAAGTAGCTGTACTTGATTCAAATCAAAAATATCTGCTGCTCCTAAAGATGCTGGTTCTTCATCTGCCTCGTTAGGATCTGGCGCTGCAAATGGATCTGCATTAGGATCCATCATCATTTTTACTTCCTTAGTTACAGCTTCCATATTAGTAAACTGTCCTTGAGGTGTAAGTTTTGCAAAGTAAACGTTAGGGAAAGCCAGCATAATATGTAAATGCTTAGACCAATATAAATAATTAAGAAATACTAAAATCCCAGCAATGTGCAACCACCAGGCGGTTCTTTCTATAGCTATTAATGTACCATCTGCCATTGTTTCAAATGGAATTGCAACAAATTGGGATACCGGAAATGAACCAAAAATCTCACCTGCATGTGCATAACCTTCTACTCCTCTAGTTTGTAAAATAAAGTCGGTAGCATTCATTATTAAGAATAAGCTCATTAATACTACTTCAAAATAAAGAATATAATTGGCATCATTCTTAGGCCAGCCTTTTAATTCACCCATTGTAAAACGTTTGATATTCAAAGCGTTTCTTCTTACCCAAAAAACAACTACAGTAATTAAAACAAGAAGCGCTAGAATTTCAAAGGTTGCGATTAAGAAATCATAAACACCACCTAAATACGGTGCAAAAATTCTATGACTACCGGTAATTCCGTCTATAATAATTTCAAGAACTTCTATATTAATGATTACAAATCCTACGTAAACAATAATGTGAAGAAAGCCTGCAATAGGTCTTTTTACCATTTTAGACTGACCTAACGCTATACGCGCCATTTGAGCAAAGCGCTCACCTTTACGATCAGATCGATCTACTTCTTTCCCTAATTTTACATTACGGATGATTTTTTTAATGTTGCTTGCAAAATATCCTATTCCTGCAACAAGGAGTAGAATAAAAATGATGTTAGGTATATATTCCATGTGTAATTATTGGTCTCTATCTTCTGGTTTTTC
Source organism: Nonlabens dokdonensis DSW-6 (assembly GCF_000332115.1). Taxonomy (NCBI): domain Bacteria; kingdom Pseudomonadati; phylum Bacteroidota; class Flavobacteriia; order Flavobacteriales; family Flavobacteriaceae; genus Nonlabens; species Nonlabens dokdonensis. The sequence goes on along the minus strand of NC_020156.1, from coordinate 3,323,591 downwards.
ATATTCTCCAGGTCTTTTTCCAAAAACTGAGAAATGAACATAACGTTTAGGATTTAACTTAATGTCTTGCATAAGCATCTCTGCTTGTCTAGTCGTTCTTTCTAGGTTTTCATACAACTTATCATCAGTCATTAATTTACCTAGGCTTCCTTTTCCAGAAGCGATATCATCGAGAACGACATTAAATTTAGAAATAGCACTTTCTAATTCCTTTACTGTTCCAGCAATTTCTACTTGGGCAAGCGTATCAGAAATTGCAGCAAAGTTCTTAGTTGTAGTATCTAAGTTAGAAATCGTTCGATCTAATTGTTCTCTGTTATCTGATAATAAGGAATTAGCATTGCGAGAAAGACCTCGTATTTCTACCAAAGTTCTATTTACTTCATCAAGACTATTTGTAATTGCTATTCTTGTTTTAGGGTTAAGCGTTTTGTTGACAGCTGTAAGCACAGAGTCTGCACTTACTACCATGTTTTCTATTTTGTCTTTTAGTGGAATAAATTCTTTCATTACTTGACTCTGTAAACCTTCGTCAATCTCAGAATTTAAAGTATCTCCATCAATAGCCTCTCTTGCTGTGCTCTCATAATTAGGTACGATAGCAAGAGCTTTACCACCTATAAGTCCCGTACTATAAACTGATGCCGTACTTTCTGAAGAAAATTTAAAAGACTCGTCTACATGAAACTTAACTAGAAGACGTCCAGAACTATCTAAAAAATCAATGTTGTCAATATTTCCAATGCGTAAACCATTTACAGTTACCGGAGCTGAAGAAGTAAGGCCTTCCACATTATCATAAACCGCATAGAACGTACGATCATCATTGAGTAAATTGCGCCCTTTCAAATATTGATATCCAAAAATAAAAAGTGCAATAGCTCCTACAGTGAGCATACCAACTTTGATTTCTTTTGAGAATTTCATAATTACGTCTTTCTTGCGAATGTAAAGATAAGACAAGCTATAAATATAGCAGCTAACATTTCTTTAGTAATTATTACAGCCTGCGACGCACGCCATCTTCATAAACCACAATAAATGCTGATTTATAACCTTTTGCAACCGCTGTAGCTTTTAATTTTGTGGCTTCTTTAAGTGAAGAAAAATTACCGGTAAAATAGCGGTAGATATTGCCTTCCTTTTCTCGTGAAATTTCAGGCAACTTATGAAAGTTGTAAGATTGCGGCTCCAGCTTATTACTACTAGCGCTTATTTGTACCTTATAAATGGCTTTTTCATTGACTGGTTCTATCGCAATCGCAGAGCTATTGATTTCTTCTACCTCAAAAAGATTAATGTCCCTATTTTGCTGATATCCAAGAATAGCATCATAAATCGACTCTGCAACTTTCTTTTGTCCCGCCTCGCTTCTTAAGAAGTTGCGCTCTTCTTTATTAGTTAAAAACCCAGTTTCAATTAAAACACTAGGCATGTAAGAAAGTCGCAACACAGCAAGTCCTGCTTGCTTTACACCTCTATTTTTACGCTTTAAATCTTTTTGAAAATTAGTTTGTACCATCGCACCCATTTCTATGCTGTTATCGAGGTATTCTTCTTGCACCATTAAATTAGTTGCAAAACTAGAAGGATCGTTTAAATCAAAGCCAGTATACTTTTCTTGATAGTTCTCCTCTAACTCGATCACAGAGTTTTCTCTTTTCACAACCTCAAGATTTGCTGCATTATTATGCAATCCTAGTACAAATGTTTCATTTCCTTTGGCACTAGTTGCCGCAGCCGCATTACAATGAACAGAAACAAAAAAATCTGCTTTTGCTTTATTTGCAATAGCAGCACGTTGATCTAGTCCTATAAATACATCAGTGGTACGTGTATAAATGACTTTTATATTGGGATGACTCTCTAACTTTTTCCCTAGAAGTTGAACCACTTTAAGAGCGATATCTTTTTCTGCTGTTTTTGCAACGTACTTACCAGGGTCTTTTCCACCATGTCCAGCGTCTAATACAACGGTAAAGACCTTTTTTTGATTCGTTTTAGTAGAATCGATCGGTATATTTGCCCCAGATAAAATAGGAAGTATCAGCAAGGCAATAATAAGATATATCTTCGTTTTCATATACAAACTGTATGTTGTGAATGTGTTGTTTATTAGTTCGCTTTCGCGAAAGCGGATTTATTACAATCCACTTAAAATTTATATGTAGTTTTGACGTTTCAAAAACCAGACCATTCTAACAACGAAAATAGTTTATCCTAGATTGCATTCACAGATTAAGTATATAATTTTGTTCATACTGTTTTTAACAGTTAACGCACTGGTTACCGCTCAAGAAATACCGTCTGAAGCTACTCCTATTCCCGCTGAAAAACCACAACCTACTAAAGCACAAGAAGAGAAAAAGGAAATTCCGCAGAAAGTAGAAATACCACTTAAAGCAGTTGATACAACGGAGAATGACTCTGTAAAGAAGCCAAAATCATTTCTAGAATACCGTATAGAATCTACTGCCAAAGACTATAAGCGCATAGATAGAAAAAGAAATACGATCACATTATATAACGAGGCAAAAATAGTCTACGGCGATATAACTATAGAAGCTGGAAAGATTGTTATAAATAATAATACGGGAGACGTTTTTGCATACGGTATAACAGTAGATTCTTTAGGTTATACCCAAAAACCAGTGTTTTCTCAAGGAACTAACGTAGTAAAGCCAGACTCCATTATATTTAATAAAGATTCTCAAAAAGCACTTACGTACAATTCTGAAACCACTCAAGGTGAATTTAATGTACTTGCCGAAACCACTAAGAAAGTTAATGATTCTGTTTTCTACATGGAAAACGCAAGATTCACTACCTCCAAAGATCCTAAGAATCCAGAATACTATTTCTACGCAAGAAAAATAAAGTTTGTGCCCAAGAAAAAGATAGTTACTGGCTTAGTTAACATGTACATAGCAGATGTTCCTACTCCACTTGGACTTCCCTTTGCTTTTTTTCCTATGACTAATGAGCGTAAAAGCGGTGTCATTTTACCAAGCTTTGGGAATAACAATAGTCAAGGTTACTTCTTACAAAATGGTGGATATTATTTTGCAGTAAATGATTATTTAGATCTTACACTTCTAGGAGATTACTTTACAAATGGTAGTTATGGTGCACGAGTAGAAAGTAATTACAAAGTGCGCTACAAGTTCAACGGTAGTTTTAGATTTTTATATGAGAACCAATTGCAAAGTGAGCGAGGATTTTCTGATTTTGCGCAAACGTCTCGCTACAACATCAACTGGCAGCACTCACAAGATCCTAAATCTAATCCTAATTCCAGATTTAGTGCGAGTGTAAATCTAGGTAGCAGCCAGTTTTTTAGGCAATCCTTTAATCAGGTGAATCAAAGTGCGACACTGGTCAATAATTTGAGCAGTTCTGTTACTTATAGCAAAACTTTTCCTGGAGAACCTCAAGTAAACATAAGTGCGAGTGCAACGCACAATCAAAACACCAATACAAATGTTGTCAACCTCACTTTACCTACTCTACAAGGTAGTATTTCTAGAATGTTCCCTTTTGCACCCAAAGAAGGAACTAAAAAAGGGGCTTTTCAAAATATTAACCTACAGTATAATTTAAGAGGAGAGAATCGCATCACTACTACAGATGAAGATTTCCTTTCTGAGAATATGTTTGATAATGCCATAATGGGATTGCAACATAGTATTCCAGTGGCCACTAACTTCAAATTAGGATACTTTAGTGTGAGCGCCAATGCTAATTTTGAAGAAAATTGGGTATTTGAAACTTTTAGACAGACTCTTGAAGAAAATGATAACGGAGTTTTCAATACAGTTAGAGACACTATAAGTGGTTTTGCAGCTTACAGGACCTACAGTTATGGTGCCAGCGTGGGAACTACTATTTACGGTAGCTGGAAATCAAAAAATCCTGAGTCAAAAATACAAGCCGTAAGACACATCATAAGACCTAATATCAGCTACTCGGCAAATCCTAGTTTTGATCAATACTATGACAGGCTAGTGACAGAGCAAGGTCTAGACGCTCCGGGAAGAGAGGAACAGTTTTACAGCCGTTTTGACGGAACACTATTCGGTGCACCAGGTCGTGTATTTTCTAGCAGCATCAACTTAGGAGTACAGAATAATATAGAAGCAAAAGTCAGGGATCGGGATTCTACAAAAACAGAACTCAAAAAAATACAAATTCTTAAAACGCTCTCTTTTAATACGGCTTATAATCTTGCCGGAGATTCATTAAACTGGAGCCCTTTACAAGTAAGAGGTGTGATACCTATAACCAAGAATATAGATATTAATCTAGATGCCAATTTTGATCCTTATGCACTAGACAATAATAACAATAGAATCAACACCTTTAATATTAACAATGGTGGTAGTTTATTTCGCTTAACAAGAGCTGGATTTAGAACTAGCTTCAGGTTGAGCAGTAAAGATTTTGAAAAAACTGAAGATAAAGAAGATAAACAATCTCAAGAACGAACTTTGGAAAACGGAGGTCGTGATGATGGATTATTTGGAGAATCAGTAGATTATAGTCGTGATCAATCGCAAGAGGTAGAAAAACAAGATGTTAATATCAAAAAGGATCGGTACCGATTTAAAATACCATGGAATTTGAATTTTGCTTACACGATGACTTATATTAATGCACAGCGACAAAACATGATCAATCAACAAAGTTTGATGGTAAGTGGTGATGTAGAGCTTTCTCCTCGCTGGTCCATAGGTGGTAATACTGGTTATGACTTTGCTAACAAAGGTATTTCCTTCAGTACTATTAGGTTTCAACGAGACCTAGAAAGTTTTACAATGAGCTTTAACTGGACTCCTATCGGACCGCAAAACAGCTGGTTCTTCTTTATTGGAATAAAAGCCAGTGCATTAAGCGACATCAAATGGGATCAACGTAGACAGCCAGATCCTACCTTTTAATAGGTTTAAAATTTATCCATCATCATTTAATGATTTAATCAAATGCAATGAAAAAATGTGTATTAAATGGAATTTAGATTCCATTTGTCCCAAATATCTTTAGAAAAATCAAATCTAAATTCATCTTCTTTAATCGTTGCTCCCCATCTTCCTATTACTGCTAGCCTTGCATCATGAGATAAATTTACAGATGGTGAATGCAGTATCAAAGAATGCCATATCATTAAATCTCCAGCTTTACCGTAAAAAGGTATAGGTTCTGAATCCATAGCATCTGTAAGGATCTCAAATATTTGTCCTTGACTTAACTCTCCTTGAGCCATGTAATGTGAAGGGTGTTTTTTAAAATATTCCCAAGCTACTTTGTGACTCTTTTTCCAGTACATTAAAGGCGCCCCTTTTATAGTTACATCATTTAAGTAAAAAACGCTATTTGCAAGTGTTCTTATTCTATCATAAACTGGAAAATCTAGATGTGGTGTTCTCGCTCCCAGCCATTCTGCATCAATTTCTGGCCATCTAGCAACTAGTTCATTTTCACCATTCCATTCTATTTGGTCATTAAAACATTGATATAAATCCTTCATTTTATTATGAAAAGCTGGATGAGCATCATTTTTAAAATTAAAAGTATTCCCAGAATAATTCATTATTGCGTTTTTCCAATCTTCACTTGTTAAAGGATTTTTATGATAATCATGGGCTTCATTTCTCCATGTGTTCATCTCTTGTTTTGGAAAAAAATTACGGAGAATTAAAACTCCATCTTCTTTAAATGATTCTATTTGTTCTTTAGTAAGCATAATTTAGTATCGATTTGTTGCAATTGAGTAGTGGTTATCACGTTGAAGAGAAGAAAACAAACTATGACCGTTAAACTCCATAACGGTCCATATAATTTGAATAGAAACTATCAATTTAATTTTAAGAGTCGATTTATCTCGAGATTCCGAGTCTTTTATCTTAAGCATATCTGCTTCGTAGTCACCAAAACTACCGTCATAACATTGTTGAGAAAGCAAAAATTTCATGCCAGATTTCATAAGTAATGAATCATGGTTTGATAAATATGTTCTTGACCTTAAACATCTCGCTGCAGTAATAATATCATTTGACCTTTGAGCTCTAGTTGCCATTGCTTCCATTTTTAGAATGCTTAACTCATCAGTTATTATGGTTTTCTTTCCATAATTACTTTGCGTTTCTACTTGCTCAATAAATTTTAAAATTTCCTTATCAATATCTAAGTTGAATCGATCTAATCTTATGGTCATGTTTACAGTATCAGAACTTTCTTTGTTATCACAAAAAATACTATCTAAAAGAGTTTTCTTTTCAGCATAAAGTCCTTCACTCCATAATTCTTTTAAAATAGATCTGTACGCTATTGCATCTGCTTTTTGTGTAGGGTTTCCTAAACGTTCAACAAAATCTAAAGCTAGTAAGGCATGAAATAAGTCCTGCTTAACATAATCTATAGTACCTACTTGATTAAGAAATTTTGTGCCTAATGAGTCAAATTCTTCTTGTAAAACACTACTGTCTAGCTTACAAACGTTTATCAAAGCTAAAAGTTCAATTACTTGTTCGTTGATTCGTTCGGTTGACAAGCTGTTTAACCATAGGTATGTGTTTCGTAAAGACTGTTTATATGTGTTATTCATCAGTATCTTTTAATTCAAGGATTAATAAAAATAAACCTAATATGGTTGGGTGATAAACATCTTCAAAACTGTGTTGGTTTTTATCAAAATTCACATCCTTATGTTGATTCTTAACCCAGTTTCTTCCTGGTATAAAACCTTGTGGTTGCTGTATATCTTTAATAGCACTTGCTGAGTATACATCTAATTCTGTAAAAGTTTTTCTCATACAGTATTGATTGATTAAAAGCTCTTGCACCAGATCCCAATCTTGCTCTATGAGACATAAACAAAGAGTCGCATCTATGTACTCTTGGATTTCTTCAAACTTTTTTCCAGCGATTATTTTCATGTCATTTTTAGAGAAATCAGAAAGATGAAATATCAAATGTGTTAAGCCATAAAAATCTAAATTTTGTGCATAAGAATGACTAGGCAAATTTTCTAAAATGGAATCCTGAAATAATCTTCGGTAACTAGGAAAATCGTTGGGTAATTGAGCAATTTCAGTATAATATTTCATATCCAGTTTATCCCAAGCACTACGTTCTACTCTATCCATATAATTTCTACTCATTACCGTTTCAAGGTCATGTTTAACTTGCTTGTTCTCGATTCCTAAAGATCTTAATGTTGCGTATGCTAGAGTTCTATGAGGAAATAACCTTAATCTTCTTTTAGTATCAAAGAAAAAGGAGCTATCCGTAATATTTTTGATCCATTTGTTCTTTAGTTCTATAAAAACAGGATGGTGGCATACCTTCTTAGAATTTTGTGCAAACCTAATTGCCAGTCCCAACTCTGTGAATGCTTTTCTAGTAATCTCTGGCTCTATTTCTTCTGGATGAATTCCTATAAATTCCCTTTCATTAGGAGTGCAAAAATGTAACATGTTAGAATTTAACCACATTAATAGGCCGTCTAGCATTTTTTTTTGATCTTTTGCATTCAGTAAAGCAGTCATAAAATGAGTATTTGTATTAAAATAAAACAGGCTGTACCTTAAAAGCTACAACCTGTTTGATAAATCTAGTGCGATACGAAACCGTGTTGGTAAACTATTGCAGCCATAACAATAGGTTTGTTTTCATCACCATCCTTGTGTGTTTTCTTGATAAGCATATCTGCAAACTCATCTAAACTTGTTACCCCTTCTTTTTTTAATTGGGATAAAATCTCAGCTTTGTTCATTTTCATTTCACTACTCATAATATTAAGTATTTTGGTTCTCCTACTCTATTAAAAAATTAGGCTTTTCGGATTACGCCTTTCACGTTTAAAACTAATTGTAGCTACTCAATCGATAGATTGTTTTGAAACGCATGATAAAAGTAGGTTGATAATCAATGATTTAAAACAGTATAAATACTAGAATTTCAATTTGGGTAAATACAGCCACTTTAAGAATGAAATCTTATAAAATTGTTCAATGATTTCTGTCGTAATCCCGACAACTATTAAATTATAAATAGTTAATAGCTCGCAAATTTTCTTTAAAAAGCTAAGAATTTTATGTTATTCCGCTTTCGCGAAAGCGAGATCAGATCCATCTATAACGTGTCAATAATCATTCAAGATTGCTTAGCCCTTTAATAGATCCACTGATTTTGTAACACAAGAAAAAATATAACAAGTTATAAAGGAATTGTAAGCATAAAGTTTCTATTCCACAGAGAGCCTATTACACTTTATAGTGTGAAATCCTTCATTGATCTATTCATGTCTTCCTTTAAACAGTTGCAAGTTATTTGAGACGACTTAAACAGATACCTTCGAGTACTAAGTTTCATTCTTTTAAAGATAAATTATTATGAAAAAAGCTTTACTTATTATCGGTATTATCAGTTTACTTTCCGCTCAAATCTCTCAAAGTCAGAACGTACCTATTCCATCTAGTTCATTTACAACCGCTGCAGATGTTGCCGACTGGACTGTGTTACCAAGTACAGTTTCTAACTCGTGGTTTAATGGTGGTTGTCAATCTATTTTTGTGGATAATTTAGGGAACCCAAACGCAACAGTAACCTCTCCTATATTTGGTATAGGAGCTGATGGCTTTTACCAGTTAGAATTAGAATATGGTATTATTTATACAGGAACCCCAGCGATTTTTGAATTAATAGACTCTAACAATGCTGCGATTAGTGCTACTACCATAAATACTGTAGCAGGAACTTGTACAGGCTGGCCCAATCCTAAAAATAGTCTCTTAGTTTTTTCAAATATTCAAGCAGGTAACTACCAGCTTAGAATTACAATTCCTAGTTGCCAGTTTTTTCTCGATGGTGCAAGTTTAGGAATTCATAATCCAAAAATAGTTAGTGGTTCAATTAATGCAGCAAGTTGTTCAAATCCTAATATGCTCAATAATTACCCTATGAAAATTACAAACTTGGGAGATAATTCTACTTCATTCACATCTACTATAAATGGCAATTACACTTTCTTATTGCCAAATATTACTGGCAACTTCACAATTGAGCCAGTAAATAGCGGTAATCTGATTTCTACTCCTAACTCAATTAACTTAACGATAGATGCTACCACAAATTCTTACTTGAACAATGACTTTTGCCTTGAGAGTAATATAAACGGAGTAGATGTAAGCACTCAACTTATAAGTCAAACGCTTGCAAGACCTGGCTTTGATGTAGATTATGATCTTATTTATACAAACAACGGAAACATAACCACAGGATCAGAATCGATTGTATTAAATTTTGATGCAACTAAGATGACATACCTATCTTCTTCAATAACACCTTCAAACATTAGCAGCAATTCCATCACCTGGAATTATAGTAATTTGACTCCACTAGAGATAAGGAACATCACATTAACATTCAATATTTTTACACCACCTACAGTTAATTCTGGTGAGACTTTAAATTTTACTGGTAATATCACACCTCTTACAGACGTAAATCCTTCAAATAATAATATTGATTTTGATCAGCCAGTAGTTAATGCTTATGACCCCAATGATGTTTTGTGTATTGAAGGTGATCAAATAACACCAGCTCAAGTAGGAGATGATTTGACATATAGAATCCGTTTCCAAAATACAGGAACAGCCTCGGCAGTGAATATTATTGTAAAAACCACATTAGATCAAGAATTAGACTGGAGCACATTTCAACCGTTAACTGCGTCTCATTCCTACACCACATCCTTAAACAATGGGAATGAACTTACTTACACATTCAACAATATTAATTTAGAAGATAGCACTACAAATGAGCCCAATAGCCACGGATGGATTTTCTACAAAATCAAGTCAAAAAGTACAGCTGTTTTAGGTGATGATTTTGAAGCAACTGCAAATATTTATTTTGATTACAACTTACCGATCACTACTAATACTTATTCTACAGTTGTAAGTAACACGCTGTCTACAGAGAATTTACAGCATGAAGATATGTGGATACTTTATCCTAATCCAGCTTTAGAAGAACTATTTGTAAGCACAAAGCAAAATGCAACCTATTCCTTATATGACTTAAGTGGGAAACTATTGAAAACAGGAAGTTTAAAGGAAGGCGTAAATAAGATAGATATATCACAACTATCAAATGGATTATACGTTATAAAAGGTTTGAGCTCCAGCGGTCAAATTACTAAACAGAAAATTTATAAGAATTAGAGATTTCATCTGGTATCTTCAAATTGATAAGTGAACAACTTAAATAATTAGAATTAGTTTATTGAAATGGTCTTGTTTTGAATTTATGGTATGCCAATACTATTAAATTCTAAAGTATCTTAGCAAGAAACCATTGCTATGAAATTAAACTTACTATCCTGTGATTCCATAAGACCTGATAAAAGAGCAATAACAGCTTGTATGCTAGAAATTTCTACGCAATTAGAACCGTCTTTAGCACATGAACTTACCGAAATATTGCTGGAAGGTGATGCGGTTCAGATTGAAGTAGCCGATAAAAATTCTGGGTCAGCATTACGAGCGTTGAGAAAGCTAGATATTGATTATGAGATTTTAGATTGATTGATAAGTACATCATTCTACAAAATATGTAAACATCTCAAATGCAATTTTAAGTAAAAAAGCTGTTAAGATATTGCTTTCGCGAAAGCGGAATTACAACAACTTCTACTCTCCTATTTTAAATTATTTAAGATAAAATCTATAGTCGGATTATTATTAAGCTGAACATCAAAACTTTTAGCGTGATGAGCTGCAGGAAGAACTAAATTCAAACCTTTCATTTTTTCTATGATCGGATTGTATTCTAATGAACACTTACCTAAGAGCATATTATCAAAATTTGTATTTGATTTATGAAGATCGTAAATCTTTTTAAGTCCAGAAAGGTACAACGCGTCCTTAGTAAAACCACCTCCACGATGGGTACGTAAGGTTATATTAAAAGCTCGCTCACGATCAAGTTTATACTGACTGTGAATCAGGTCAAATGTATCTGCAAAAGAATATCCCTTGATAAGAGAATCTGTAGCAATCACACGGTAAGCCAGTTCTTTTAAGCGATTTAAAGTAAGGTTACCGCTCATATATTCTGACATTACAGCAAGTCCTTCTTGCGTTTCTACATTGTTAGGAAAACCATTACTAAAAATTTTTAAAGGTTGATCTATAGCATTAAAAGTAGTAACCAGATGGACTCCTATTTCGTGATGAGCAAGTACATTGAGCTCATGTTGTGAATATAAATGTCCCTTTTTTAAAATAAGCGACCTGTCTTTATTAGAAACCATCGCAGCTGCACTCATAGCGCTGCTGGTCTTTATGGTAAAATCAAAATCGTACAACTCTCGATAGTTGATGAAAAAAGCTTCGGCTTCTTCTGTGCTCAAAATAGCATCATGCTTTTTTTCTACCAGCTCTTCATTTTGAAAATGCAAGATAAACTTTGCATTTTCTACCATCTTTTCTGTAGGTGTTCCAAAAAAGCGCAAGCTGTTAAAATAGAACTTACTATTAGACTCGCTAATGGTCTCAATGCATTGTACTAAACCACTGTATGTATAAATAATATCCTTATACAACGATCTAATATCTTCATCTTCAATGCGCTCTAGCCGCTGGCTAAAAAACATGCGATGCAATTTATAGGGCTTAAATTTAAGTTTACGATACTTGAATTTTGGCTCGTGAGTGTATTTTGACTTAAAAAATTCCTTTCGCTCTTGGGCAATGTTCAAAGGATTGATGTAAGCTAGAAGCTCTAGATTTTTTACAATTCTGTGAATATTTGCATCAATATCAAGAACGTCTTGATATTGGGAAAGGTCTGTATCAGTGGTATTGTTAGACATCATGTCGGTCATAAAAACGATGTGCGTGTGCTTTAATATAATAACGAAATAAATCTTGCACAGAATGAACTACTTCTGGAAATATTTGTCCAGTTAACTCATCACAGTAGATCTTGGAGATTTCGGTAGCTAAAACTAGAGTGTTTACTGTATTTGAAGTAACATACTTTAAAAAGAACCCATTCCCTTGAAAAACATCATTTATCGTACAAGTAACTTTCTCTTCAAAAGGTAGCGGCATGTCGTCAAGAATTTCTTGCCACTGTTTAATAGCGACACTATATTTTTCTTGATCAACATTTGAAGTACCTAAATTAAAAACGGGAACCTTGCGATCCCATCGCTTCCAGTTGTAAGAGTGCATGTCATAAAAAACACAACTTCCAAAAAGCTCTTCTAACTTCACCGATAATGTAAGTACTACCTTATAAAAATTATCGTGCTTTGTTAAAGCTCTATCTTTTTGTTTTTCTGTCAGAGGCTTCTTCCATAACTTTTTCCCCCATGCGGTATCATAAATAGCAGTATCTGGATGACGATTAAGATCATATTCAAACCTGCTGTCATGTGCTATTAAAGTAATAGGTAAACCAGAAATCATCTGACCGGTACAAGGATCTTCTTCATACCAGCGATCATGTTCTGTATGCAAGCAATTATCCCATAAGTCTTTGGAAAAATGATGCCCATCATGCACTGCTGCGCATGCATAGGGAACATAATCATCAATTTTAATAGAAAAGGAATAATCCTCAACGACCGCATGAAAAGTCTCTTCTTTTTCTATGCGCTCTATGATCTGTAAAATAGAGAGTTTAAGCATCTACAATGGTGCTTTTAAGTTTATTGCGACGTTCTAAAGACTTAATACGGTCTTGAACTACATCTTCAAAATAGTCTATAATTTTTGCCTGTATTTTTACTTTAGAGGCTTTGTTGATTTGAACGATTCCACCAGGAGACATTACATTCACTTCTACCAGCATACCATTAATGACGTCTATGCCAACAAAGTAAAGCCCATCCTTAATTAGCTTAGGACCTATTTTTTTACAAAGATTTTTCTCTGCTTTAGTAAGCTGGTGACGTTGGAAAGTTCCTCCGGCACTAATATTAGATCTATGATCTTCATCGCCAGGAACGCGTCTCACAGCTCCTATAGGTTCCCCATTAAGCAATAATATACGGGAGTCGCCTTGATCTGCTCCTTCTATATAATCTTGTAGAATCACATAGTTTGTAGTACCGTCTTTATTATCGATATAGAAATCAAGTAAGGAATTCACATTTCCCATCGCACTTTTTTCTATCATAATAACGCCACTTCCACCATATCCATTTAATGGTTTCATGATCATTTTATCTCTTGGATTTTCCTTGATCACACTTTTAAGATATTGCTTATTCTTAGAAACATGAGTTGCTGGAATAATCTCATTGTTAGGATCGTCAAAACAAGCGGTATATAACTTATTATTGGCTTCTCTCAACCCTTCAATATCATTTACGATAAACACATCATCTTTTACGGAATCCAAAAAGTTTAAAGCAATAGGATCCAATGGCGGATTTGCTCTCATCATAATCACATCAAAACCAGCGAGTGGCAACATCTTCTCTTTCAGTTCGGCTTGTTTGTAAAAGGACTTGATTTGAGCAGGTACTTTATCCATTTTCTTGATTACTTTAGAAAATGCATATGCAATACTGTTTCTTATAGTAAGATTTGCAGGAGTAGCGATGGCCACTTTATGCCCACGTTTGATGCATTCATGGATCAAAGTAAGCGTAGAATCCTCTTCTGCTTTAATTTCTTCCCAAGGATACATAATAAAACAAATGTTCATGTCTTCGTTTTTTTGGTTGAATAAGGACGCAAACTAAGAAGAAAATATGATGTATTGCGTTAAGAAGTTCTAATAATTAAAAGGATAGGGATTGTTTTTCCGCTTTCGCGAAAGTGAGATACAAAAATATTAGTTCCTTACGACCCTAAAATTATCAAAGCCTCCTCGATCAGGGCCATTTTGTCTAAATCTTATTCTAAAACCTACCGTTGATGTACCGTTAGGAACACTTATAATCTCTGTGCCGTTTGCACTTAAATCTCCTATACCATCAAAGAAAAATACTTCTGTTTGATCCACTCCATCCACTACTGCAGTATAATAAACATCATCATTGTTATCCCATTCTTGAATATCATAATCAAATTGGATACTTATATTATTACCAGAAACAGCAACCGTATCGAAAGTTAAGGTAGCAAAACCACTGGTTCCATTACCTTCATCATTTAAGTCATCTATTCCGACAAAGTCATTTTGCATAATGGTCGAGCTATAGAAAGGTAAAGTAGTTGTGATACCATAAAATCCATCAGACCCATTGTCAAAGAATGACACATCACTTGAGTAATTCCATGTAGTATTAGTGTCAAAATCTTGTTGCCAAAGAATTAATGGTCCTATGGTTAAACAATTGATCTTTTGCCAGGTATCTTGAATACCATCATAAATTTCTAGACATCTATCACCACTTGCATAGGTAACAAATAGCATAGTCCCTTCACTACTTGCCGTTACTGCGATCGTATTTCTTTGCGTTTCTGAAACTACAGGTATTGCTAATCCTCCAAAATTAATTGTGTTTTGAGCATTTATATCAAGTGCAGCGGCAGCGTCAGGATCATTAGTATTGATTCCTATTTGGGCAGATGAGAAAAAACCTATTATTAAAAATGAAATGTAATAGATAAGTTTCATATTAGAAAGTATGAGAGCCAAAGCCTGTTAATATAGAACTTGAATAAGTATCAAATTCGTTTACATCATATGTAGTTGATGGACCGAAACCTGGTCTTCTTCTTAAAACTGTACTTTCTCCATAATTGGTCGCTGTTCCAATGGTTCCAAGTAAATCGATTAATGTACCACCATCTGTTTCTAGAGCAACAGCATCATTACCGTTAAATTGAAAACTTGAAGTTGTTTGATCTCTCGTAACTGATACTGAACTTGATGCCACTACGTAAACATCTCCATTCGCTAATGTACCTGAAAGAGCTACCGACCACCCAACTGCAGTATTCGAATTCTGATATCCTCTTATAGTGTAATCATTTAGATTTACAGGTGCTCCAGTGAAATTAGCTATTTCTAAACCCTTCTCACCGCCATCTTCGATATATTCCGAAATAAACAAATCTGAAGCTCCTGCTGGCGTCTCATCATCATTAATTGTTAACTCATGAGCATCATTAGTTCCTATAGCAGCGGCAGGTATTCCGCCTGCTGGAGATATGAGGTCAATATTTAAAATCTCATCGTCAGTGTCTATATCATTTAATGAGGTTATGGTAAAACTTTCATTTGCCGCTTGTCCCGCAAGAAAAGTTACCGTAAAAGGAAATGTTACTGGACTTCCATCATAATCTATAGAATAATCACCAGATTCAACTGTGCTACTCGCATTTAAAGTCACTAAGACCGTAGTAGATGCAGTAGATGATGGGTTTGTTATTGCTATATTGATAGTACGTGTATTATCTGGAGTTACTGGCTCTTCAACACTAGAAGATGTAGAAACAAATTCTACTTCAGTAGGAAACTCATCGTCATCACTATAAACTACATGATCATTTTGATTACCGCTTAACGCAGCGGTAGTACCACCACTTGGATTTTGTAATATTAAATAGAGTTCTTCATTAATAGCATTATCATTGTCTTGGAGAATGGATATCGTTACATTATTGAAAGTAGTTGCACCAGCAGGAATGGTAACGGTAAAAGGATAACCAGTAACATTTGTACCATCATTATCAATCGTATAGTCAGTTCCTAAAACACCAAATGTGCTCGTGTTTCCAGAATCTAAAGCAATCTCCACAGTAGTTGCGGTAGTTGGATTAGGATTCGAAATCGTTATAGGAATAGTTCTAAAATCTCCTTCTGGAATAGTTGTCGCGTTTCTATCAAACTCCAATAAAGTTGGTACGAATGAAATTTGTTGAAAAGTGCTTAATACTTCAACGCCTGGACTTGCTCCACTACTTGCTTGTGGAGTAACACCTAAAGCTAAAAATTGATTTCCGTCTGCATTTATGGTGGTATAAGCTATTGAAGTCGCTCCGCTAATAGGTGCACTACCTGTTCCACTAACATCAGTAGCTCTGTACCATTGAAAAGAAGTCCCTGACTCGGTATCATTCTCAAAGTCTGTATAAGTATAACTACCAGTAAGCGTTTCACCTACTTCTCTGGTCCCTGTATAATTTACAGCGCTAGCAACAGGTAATTGATTCATACAATACCAATTCATCCAGCTAGATTGTGTAGCATCCCAAATTTGTACACACCTCGTTGCTCCATCTTGTATATATATCATCAAACCGTCAGGAATAGGAGTTGCTATCGTAGCACGATCTGCCAGAGTCATGGTAGGTAATTTTAAACCTCCATATGAGCCATCTGGCAACTGCGAGTCGATATCTAATGCTGCTGCAGGATCAGGAGTAGCCGTTCCTATTCCTACTTGGGCGGTCATTAGAAAACCTGACAACAAGATAATTAGAGTAAAGAATTTATTCATCAGAGGTTATTTTATATCAAAAATATACTTTTGACTCTATAAATCTAATGAAATTAGTTTAACGAATTGTAAAAAACGTCAATTAGTATTTAACTATTCCTTAAGACGACACTTCGTCGAGATGGTCGTCCCATTCTTTAACCTTTGGTTCACCAAATTTACCTAAGCTCTTTGCAACTACAGATGCAACAGTAGCATCACCGGTAACATTTACAGTGGTACGCAACATATCTAATGGGCGATCTACTGCAAAAATTAAAGCAAGGGCTACTGGCAATAATTCACTTGGGAAATCGATAGATTCTAAAACAATAACGAGCATTACCATTCCAGCACCAGGGACAGCCGCGCTACCTATAGAAGCCAATAAAGCAGTAAGTACAATAGTAAGTTGAGCTCCTAAGTTAAGGTCGATTCCCAATGCTTGACACACAAATACAGCAGCAACCGCTTGGTATAAACTAGTACCATCCATATTTATCGTAGCACCTACTGGAAGAACAAAACTAGATACCTCTTTCTCTACGCCCATGTGTTCTTCTACCCTTTCCATTGTAACTGGTAAGGTCGCAGCACTAGAACTAGTAGAAAAAGCTAACAATTGAGCTGGTGCAATTTTATTAAGAAACCAAAAAGGAGATTTTTTTACGTAAATCGTAAAAATCAAACAGTATACTACAATCATTAAAAATAAACCAGCTACCACAGTTAAAGCATAATACAATAAAGCAAGTAATACTTCTGGATCGTCTGAGGTAACTACTACAGTTGCTAATAAAGCAAAAACCGCAAAAGGTGCAGTTAACATGATTAAGTCCACCATTTTAAGAACTACATCATTTAAACTATCAAAAAAGTCTTTTAAAGGTTGAGCTCTCTTCTCTCCTATTAATAACATGGATATTCCTAAAAATATAGCAAAGAAGATCACTTGCAACATCAAACTATTGTTAGACATGGCAGCAACCGCATTATCAGGAACCATATCAACAAGCGCTTGCAAAGGTCCAGCATCTTTTTGCGCTGCTGCAGTGGCTAGTTTACCTTTAATATTTTCATTTCCTTCATACGTAGAACTTAAATTGGCAATCGTTTCTTCAGAAATACCTTCACCAGGCTTAAATAAATTTACCAGACCTAATCCTATCGTGATAGCAATAACTGTTGTAGCAATATAAATAAGCACCGTACGCAATCCCATATTACGGAATTTGGCAATGTCCTTTAGATCAGAAATCCCTTTAATAAGAGAGGCTAGAATTAATGGTACTGCGATCAATTTTAATAAATTGACAAATATTTTTCCAAAAGGCTCGATCCAATCTCCTACAAAGTCTTTTCCCCAATCCACCTGAGTCATAATAAACCCAAAAGCGATTCCAAGAACCATTCCTATTAATATTTGCCAGTGTAATGCTATTTTCTTCATGTGATAAAGTAAGTATTTGAGACTTGAGGTGTAATATAAGTAAAGTTTTTGTGGTGATTCCGCTTTCGCGAAAGCGAAATATAAACACTATTCTAACAGCTTGACTATCTGTTTTCTGAGTAAAATAACCAAAACTCCGATAGCTAAATAACAACAGTTATAAGCAATATCATAATTGTTGATTTGTACATAAAGGTCTGTAGATTGATGAGAAACATCACTCTGAAACTTCATGAAAAACCAGTGCGCAAAGTCAGGTAGAACGCTAACAATATTTATCATTCCTAAAGTGAATAAAACAATTTCAAAAACCTTGCTAGTTGAAATCTCACCTAAATGAACCACTTGACTATCAAAACCTTGATCTAGTTTTAATATGGATATAAGCCGATCTATGAAAACAAAAAACAATAGGTAAACTAAAATAAGAGCTAACAAACTACCAGCTAGATATAGAAAGAAATGAGTTTTTTCTTCAGTATATAATAAAGGTCCGATCAATGCAAATATGTTGATGGTGCTGTAGAAAAAAACACCTAGCCCAATGCTTTTAAATACTAATCTAAATAAGTCTTTAACCGTCATGTTACAATTTTGAAGTTCGCGCCCTTAAAAGATGATCGGCTAGAACGAGAGCTGCCATTGCTTCTACAATAACCACAGCTCGAGGAACTACACATGGATCGTGTCTACCTTTACCTTGCATTTGCACGACATCACCGCTAGAATTAATGGTTTCTTGCGATTGCATAATCGTAGCGACTGGTTTAAAAGCGACTCTAAAATAAATATCCATTCCATTTGAAATACCACCTTGAATTCCGCCGCTTTGGTTGGTATGCGTCGTTCCATCTTGCTGATACAAGTCATTATGATCGCTTCCTTTCATTTGTGAACCTGCAAAACCACTGCCATATTCGAAGCCTTTTACAGCATTGATGGAAAGCATGGCTTTACCAAGATCTGCATGGAGTTTATCAAAAACTGGTTCTCCTAATCCTGCAGGAACTCCTTGAATGACACAAGTAATCGTTCCTCCTATGGTATCACCTTCTTTTCTAGTTTCCACTATTTTTTGTTCCATCGCTTTCGCGAAAGCGATATCAGGACAACGCACCATGTTATTTTCTATCTCTGAGAAATCAAGTTCTTGATAGGGTTTATCCATAATAAGATCACCTACACTGCTGGTGTAAGCGGTAACTTGAACTTGAGAAAGAAGTTGTTTTGCGATGGCACCAGCCACTACTCTACTTGCGGTTTCTCTAGCGCTGCTGCGTCCACCACCACGGTAATCACGATGACCGTATTTATCATCATAGACTTTATCTGCATGACTAGGACGGTAGGTATCTTTTATATGAGAATAATCCTTAGATTTTTGGTTCTCATTTACAATCTGAAAACCTATGGGTGTTCCAGTAGTTTTACCTTCAAAAATTCCAGAGTAGAATTTAACCGTATCACTTTCTTTACGTTGAGTTACAATCTTGCTTTGTCCAGGTTTACGCCTGTCTAAATCTAGTTGTATTGCATCGAGATCAATTTCAATTCCTGCGGGACAACCGTCAATTACACCGCCCAATGCGGCTCCATGAGATTCTCCATATGTAGTAACGGTAAATTGCTTACCAAAGGTGTTTCCTGCCATAGCCACAAATATAATGTTTGAGAAGCATTAGATTTGTTTCTTATAATGATTAAGAATTAATAATTACATAATGAAAAAACAACTCTTCTTTATAACACTATTTGCAATCGCCTTAAGCGGTTGTAAATCAAAATCTAACATTTCAAATACTACCGGTGTAGTTGCTGTTACAAATTATGAAAATGCAAAAAGATATCTTGCCAATGCCCAATACGATCAAGGTCTAGATGCTATTGAAAAAGCGATTGATGAAAATGAAAGGACTCATTTAGATGAATTGTATTTTCTAAAAGGTTTTATTCTTCATGCTTATGGAGAAACTACAGATGCTAGACTGGCCTATCAACAAGTAATTGATATGGAAAAAGCTTATTCTCCATATAAAACTAAAGCGTTACAGCTCCTAGAGTTAAATATAAAAGAAGAAAAATGGAGAAAAGAAAACGAACAAAACAAAGATGAAAAGGAGACCTTTTCAAAAGAGGAAGTTGAGAAAATGGATGCGAAGACACTGCCTTTTCAACCTGTTGATGAACTACCACGTTTTACTTCTTGTCCAGAAGCTACGAATATGGAAGTTAAGAAATGTTTTAATGAAGTCATAAGAGATCACTTGGTTGCTAATTATAATTCTGAAATTGGAAATATATTTGGCATCTATGAAAAGGTGCGTACCTACATATCTTTTAAAGTAGATATTGATGGACAGTTAATAGATCTACAAGGAAGATCCCAAAGCAGATTTTTAACTCTAGAAGCAAAAAGAGTAATATTTACACTTCCTAAAATGCTTCCAGGAAGAGCAGATGGTAAAAATGTTAAAGTACCCTTTGCAGTACCGGTAACTTATGCTCCTATAGAGTAAACTTTAAAAATCAAGCTGTTAACAGTATGCTATATAAAAATATAATAGCTGTAATTATTTTAATTCTAATATATTTGAACTCAAATAAAAATCTAATGATAAAAAGACTGTTTCTTGCGTTATGTGTGATTTCTTTAGCTTCTTGTGACCCAAGCGACGATGGAGATTCTGGTAGAACAAATAATGATTTTCAATATTTTCCATTGACTGTGAGCAATAGTTGGGATTATGATGTGAGTACTGGTACTAATACTTCTTCTGAAACTCTTACGGTCGCAACTGTTACTGGTTCAGAGTATACGCTTACCTCTAATCCAAGTACTCCTACTGGATTTATGTCACAAATTCTTACCGGTGGTGATTTAAAAGCAGAATCAGGTAAATTAATAGGAAATGGTGTTATCGGTTTAAATTTACAAGGATTAAATAACTTTAATGTTCCAATTACAAATGGTGTGCTTTACGATCAAAATGCAAGCGCAAACTCAGAGCTTTTCTCGACTCAAGGAACTAATACACAAACGATTCAGACCTATGATCTAGATTTTAACTATGTAGTAAAGACGGTGCAGCAATCAAGTATTTCTCAAATGATGGTGAATGGAACTACTTATCAAGATGTGATTCATTCCCAACTAATTGTAAACTTATCTATATTGACCGAAATTACTATAGCTGGATTTACACAACAAGTTCCTGTTTTAGAACCACAAGATGCGATAGTTGTAGACAATTATTGGGCAAAAGATATCGGATTGATAAGATCAGATTATGAACTTAACTATACGTTAGAAGACTTCTCCGCTTTAGGTATTTCCTTACCAGTACCGCAAAGTGCAAATATTGAATCAGAACAAACGTTGACAGGACATACAGTGAATTAAATTCCCTATCGTCAACAAAATATATAGCTCTATTGATCAACAATAGAGCTTTTTTTATTGTTATAAATTAATTGCCAAAAGCGATCCTCATATAACTGATCTATAAAGAACATAAAAAATTTAAAAATTGTTATTTGATTTTAATTAAGGAATCCAGAAATATCTTGAGCTCATGCATTTGCTCAGATCCTGTTTTCCTTCCTATTCTTCCTAAAACATATAATACAAACCAAACGAGAATCATTAAAATCATACTGATTAATGGAAATCTTATTGGTTCACCCAAAGTGAATCGAGTATATAGCCAAATCCCAGACGCTATAAATAGTCCAGCAACAGCAAAATGAAAGAACATAAACATGGTCCAAACAGTAGGTTTAGGACCGAAAAGACCTTTAACCAATACAGTTCCTTCATTTTTTTCTACCAGCTCTAAATGTAACTCTGGAGACCAAAAATGTGCTCTTACAGCAGGTATTCTTACAAAAACATGATCATCAATTATACTGATAATATATTCCTTCTTGACAGCCTCTTGGTTAAAAAGATTGAGGATATCTTTCTTTTCCAGTGATAACACTTCTTGAAATCTAGGTCTTAAAACAATTTGTTGATCAATTTCCATTGTGACTTGCTTTTGTCTGTAATAAAGATACCTTTTTATTTAAAAGTCTGAAATGATTGAAATGAAAAACAACTTAATCAGACTGACATGAGTAGGACTCTTATATCGTTTAAATATTTGTTTAATAAGTATATATGATGAGCAAGTCTACGAGCTAAGCCCGTAAAAAGAGAAAAGGTTAAAAGAAACCATGAGCAAACTCAAAATTCTTTTAACCTTTTCTTTACTAGTGATCGCGACAGGATTCGAACCTGTGACCGTCTGCTTAGAAGGCAGATGCTCTATCCAGCTGAGCTACGCGACCTAATCGTTGCTTATTTCTAAGCGGTTGCAAATATAGTATTATTTTATAAAGTCACTACTTATTTTTAAAATTAAAGATTCTATTTTTATTATTGATCTAATAACCCCTTGAAATTGTTAATTTTGCCCACATGAATTTATTTAAAAAATCTTTACTGTTGATCTTACTATTAACAGTTTCATCCTTATTCTCACAAAATTTTAAACCAGATTCTTATAGTGCTAGCGATGTATCTAATATGTCTACATGGGAATTACTTAAATATGATGGCCTTCATATGTTCAATGGTGCTGCATATGCGTATTCAAGACCATTCCATTGGGGGAAAACGGATTTCTACAGAGCTGGTGCAACTACCTTATTAGTAGGCGGAATTTACACATTTGATGAAGATTCTAGTGACTTTTTTAGAGACCAAAAAGAGGATGTTCCAAAATTATTACGCGATTTTGGATGGTACTTTGGTAGCCCACAAAATAACTATGGAGTTACGGCAGGAATTTATACCTATGGATTACTTGCTAAAAGCCCAGAATGGCGACGCACAGGAGTCCTTATGATTTCAAGTGCCAGCGCTGGTGGATTACTGCAACAGGTTCTTAAAGCGGTAACAGGAAGAGCACGGCCAGAAACCGGTCTCGGTAAACATGAATTCCGTCCATTTTCTGGAGAATCTGGTTATCGATCATTTCCTTCAGGACATACTGTTTTATCATTTACAACAGCATATGCTCTTGCAAAACATTTTGATAATCCATACGTAAAAGCCGGTATTTACACAGTAGGACTTATTTCTCCAGTATCTCGTTTATGGTCAGGTGCTCATTTCCTTACAGACATTGTTTTGAGTCTCGCGATAACTATCGCCACAGTTGAGGCCGTAGACCGTTATCTAGATACTAGAAATGGATATGGAGATAAACGCTACGGAAAGGGAAGAACAGGAAGAGATCCTCAAAAAATGGTCTTTAGTTTTACTGCAACCAGCAACGCCATCGGAGTCACCTTAAATTTCTAAAATGTTTAACTTTATTTTAAATTAGTTAAACATAAAAAAGATACCTTTGATCAACTAAAAATATAAGATGGCACCATACCGCACTTTTGAAGAATACAACATTGAAACAACCGAAGAAATTAAAGATAAATATAGAGATGTCATCACCGAAATAGGCGAAGATGTAAAAAGAGAAGGCCTATTAAAAACACCAGAAAGAGCAGCAAAAGCTATGCAGTTTCTTACTTCTGGTTATGACATTGATCCTGCCGAAATTTTAAAAGGAGCCATGTTTGCTGAAGATTATAACGATATGGTTATTATTAAAGATATCGAGCTATATTCACTTTGCGAGCATCACATGTTACCGTTTTTTGGAAAAGCACACATAGCCTATATTCCTAATGGACATATAGTTGGTTTATCAAAGATTCCTCGTATAGTAGATGTATTTGCTAGACGATTACAAGTGCAAGAAAGGCTCACACACGACATATTAGAATGTATAGACGATACTTTAAAACCTAAAGGTGTTGCTGTAGTTATAGAGGCTTCTCACATGTGCATGATGATGCGAGGCGTTCAAAAACAAAATAGCTCTACTACAACTAGCGGATTTAGAGGTCAATTTGAAAAAACAGAAACTCGTGCAGAGTTCATGACCCTTATCACTTCTAATTTGCACTAAAATCACTTTTTGGAACGTTATTTGTCTATAAATGATTAAAAACAAATAATTATGTTTCAATCAAAACGATCTAAACTCATTGCTGGTATCTTGCTAGATCTCATAGGTATAGGATCTTACCTTATACCCATATTTGGAGAAATTACAGATTTGGGTTGGGCGCCTATTGCTGGTTTTATAATGACTAAATTATATCCTGGAAAATCTGGTGTTGCCGCTGGTGTTCTAACTACTATTGAAGAATTGATGCCTGGTATGGACATTATACCATCATTTACTATCATGTGGTGTTACACTTATCTCATAAATCCTAGTGAAGAAAATAATAAAGGAAAGACGGTTATAGACGTAGATCACAGATAATAAAAAAGCTCCATTAAGGAGCTTTTTTATTATTTGACTAATTCTTTAAATCCAGTTAGTAATTTTCTAATCTTTGGATCTATGATAACCTGACAATATCCTTGTTCCCTATTATTATTGTAATAATTATCATGAACTTCCTCAGCGGGATAAAAGGTGGTTGCTGGAGCTATCTCGGTAACGATAGGATCATTAAAAGCTCCCTCGTTTTCTAGTTCTTCTACGTATGATCTCGCTATTCGTTCTTGCTCTTCATTAAGAAATAAAATAGCACTTCTATAATGTGTACCTACATCATAGCCTTGTCTATTTAAAGTGGTAGGATCGTGGGTTGCCATAAATACTTGTAACAACTGTTTAAAACTTACTAGATTTTCATCATATGTAATTTCTATTGCCTCTGCATGACCTGTTCTTCCTTGAACTACCTCTCTATATGGTGGGTTTTTAATATGACCTCCACAAAAACCTGATCGTACCTTCTCTACTCCTTTTACTCTTTGAAAAACGGCTTCGGTACACCAGAAGCAGCCTCCTGCTAGTATTGCTGTTTTCATGTTTCTTTTATTAGCAAGTTACATCACATATTTTGTTGTGTTATTTTAATTAACATGTCTTTAATGAATTCGTGATTTAAAGCCGTTAATTTTGCGTTTTTCTCATAGCCATATAAAATTGAAAAGATTAATCGTTTTACTATTTGTTTTTCTCGCTTTCGCGAAAGCGGAATCGCAAGAACTACAAGACTCTCTACAAATTCAAAGAAAAGTTTATAAAGCAAAGAGAGTAACCACTGCACCAAAAATAGACGGTAAACCATTTGAGAAGTTTTGGGATCAAATCCCTGCAGGTGGCGACTTTGTGATGATTGAGCCTACAAACGGGCAAAAAGAACGAGAAACACATCAAACAAAGTTTAAAATAGCCTACGATGATAATGCTTTATACCTAGCGGCATATTTATATGATGATGATCCAGAAAGTATAGCAAGGCAATTCTCTCAAAGAGATCAAGTATTCACACAAGCTGATGTTTTTGGCTTTTACATTAACAACTACAATAACCAGATCAATCAAACTAGGTTTTTTGCAACAAGTGCAAACGCCTTGGGTGATGCCATTGTAGAAGGTAATAGACAAGATTTTAGTTACAACGTAGTGTTCAGATCAGAAACCAGCATCAATGATGCAGGATGGTTTGTAGAAATGAAAATCCCTTACCGGACGCTGCGCTTTCCAGAAGTAGAAGTGCAAGACTGGAGTTTCCAGATCTTTAGACGTATTACATCACTTAACGAAGAATACAGTTATAACTATATCGATATTACACAGGGAATCAACACGCAATACGATGCACTTATGACTGGTGTTTCTAATATTGATCCACCATTGCGATTGAATCTTTATCCATATGCAACGGTTATTAATGATAATTTTGATGGAAATTCTACCACGCAATACAATGCCGGAATGGATATTAAATATGGAATTAACGATGCATTTACCCTAGATGCGAGTTTAATTCCAGATTTTGGTCAAGTAGCTTTTGATCAGGTGGAGCTCAATTTGGGACCATTTGAACAGCTTTTTGGAGAGAATCGAGCCTTTTTCAATGAAGGAACAGACTTGTTCAATAAAGGAGGATTGTTCTTTTCTCGTAGAATAGGTCAAACTCCAAGCGGCTTTAGCAATGTAGAATTGTTTGATGATGAAGATATTATTGATAACCCCAGCAATGCACAATTACTCAATGCAGTTAAAGTAACTGGTAGAACAGCAAATAGGTTAGGAATTGGTTTCTTAAATGCAATTACTGATAAAACTGAAGCTACTATTCAAAACACCGTAACTGGTGAAAGGAGAACACAAGTTACCGAAGCGTTTACTAATTATAATATGTTTGTGCTAGATCAACAATTCAGTAAAAATAGTTCCATTGCCATCTCTAATGCAAGCACTTTAAGAAATGGTAGCTTTACTGATGCAAATGTCACAGCGATAGTTCTAGATCACAATGATAAGAATGCTGCAAATAATTATCGTGGAGAAATAAGAATGAGTAACCGCTTTACTCCTACCGGAACAAATACTGGTTATTCTAGCGAGGTTCAATGGCGCAGAACGATAGGGAAATGGAGACCTAGATTAGCACACTTTTATAGAGACAAGAATTGGAACCCTAATGATTTAGGTCGTAATTTTCAAACAAACACCCAAACCTTTGCTGCAGATTTAAGTTATAATCAGTTCACACCAGTAGGAATTTTTAATCGGTTTGATGTAGATTTTAGAGTACGTCATAGAAGACAAATAGATCCTGATTTACATACTAACACAGAATATACATTAAACCCATTCTTTTTTACTAGAGAACGTCTGGCTTTTGGAGCCGATTTCAATTTTTTCTCTAGAAATCTAAATCAGTTTGAGTCGCGTAAAGAAGGGCAAGTAGTCCGGTACGAGTCTGGTTATTTTACAGGCGGTTTTGTCTCCACAGATTACCGAAAGAAATTTGCTTTTGATTACAGAATGGGACGTTTCAAGAGATTTGATGATGCAGAAGAAAGCTATGACTTCAGGTTTAGTCCTCGATACAGATTCTCAGATAAATTTCTTTTGATCTATGCGCTTTCTTGGAGTAAAAATAATAATCGAATAAGCTATGTGACTACTGCAGATAATGATGAACCCATCGTAAGTAGACGAGATACACATACTGTTGAGAATTCTATTTCAGGAACTTTTAATTTTAATAATAGAGAAGCACTCAGCTTATCTTTTAGGAATTTCTGGTCTAGAGCCAGGTTTAGCAGAGAATTTAATGAACTTGCTCTTGATGGTACTTTATTACCATCAGATTATGAATTAACTGATGATTTTGATCCAGATGCAAACTTTAATGTTTGGAACCTAGACCTTTCGTATAGATGGCGCTTTGCCCCAGGCAGTGAAGCTTCATTACTGTACAGAAATAGTATTTTTAACTTTGATAATCAAGGAGAAATAGGTTTTGAAGATAGTCTAGATGAATTATTCACACAGCCAGTACGACACAACATTTCATTAAGAGTCACTTATTTCTTAGACTTTAATGATGCAAAAGGATGGTTTAAAGCTTAAAAAACTATTTCTTTGTTCTTATGATAAAAGCTACGCAGATTTATAAAAGTTTTGGTGACCTTCAAGTCCTTAAAGGTGTTGATCTAGAAATAAAAACAGGCGAAATTGCAAGTGTAGTAGGAAGTTCTGGAGCTGGTAAAACAACTCTACTGCATATTTTAGGTACTTTAGAACAACCTGACACAAAACAGGAGAGTAGTCTTTACATTGATGGTACTGACATCTTAAAGCTTAAAGGAAAGCAGCTGAGTAAATTTCGTAATAATTCCTTAGGTTTTATATTTCAATTTCATCAATTACTACCAGAATTTACTGCTTTAGAAAATGTATGTATCCCAGCATATATAGCAAATACAGATAAGGCAGTCGCAGAAAAAAGAGCCAAAGAATTGCTCTCCTATTTAAAACTTTCAGGTAGATTTGATCATAAACCTGGCGCACTTTCTGGTGGTGAGCAACAGCGCGTTGCTGTAGCAAGAGCTTTGATAAACAATCCTAAAGTAATCTTTGCAGACGAGCCTACTGGAAATCTAGATAGCGCTACGGCAAACGATCTTCACGAGCTCATTTTTCAACTACGTAAAGAGTTTAATCAAACCTTTGTTATCGTTACACACAATGAAGAACTGGCAGATCTAGCAGACCGAAAACTGGTCATGAGCGACGGTAAATTCTTATAAATGAATCGCAAAGAGCTTAAAGAATTTCTAGACGCAAAGGTCGAGCAGTACAACACTCCTGACTTTATACCTCACGATCCTATTCAAATTCCGCATCTTTTTACTGATAAAAAAGATATCGAGATCTCTGGATTTCTTATTGCGACTATAGCATGGGGTAATCGTAAATCCATCATTAATAATGCTCACAAACTGATGGATCTTATGGATAATGCTCCGGTAGATTTCATTAAAAATCACGAAGAGAACGATCTTAATCGTTTTGAGGGTTTTGTGCACCGCACTTTCAATAGTGAAGATTGCAAGACTTTTATGCGATCATTGCAGTATATAGAAAGCAAATATGGTGGTTTAGAGCACGCTTTCGCGAAAGCGTACCGAGAACAATCAAATTTACAAGAGGCAATCTCTCAATTTAAAACCATCTTTTTTGAAATAAAGCATCTGCCACGCACCCAAAAACACGTGAGCGATCCCATGAAAAATAGTAGTGCAAAGCGCATCAATATGTTTTTAAGATGGATGGTAAGAAAAGATAATGCTGGTGTTGATTTTGGCATCTGGAATAAGATTCCTATGAGTGCACTTTCCTTACCTCTAGATGTTCATACTGGAAATATAGCTCGTAAACTCAAAATGCTTAAACGCAAGCAAAACGACGCAAAAGCGGTTGCTGAGCTAGGAAAAGTACTGCGTAAATTTGATCCTGTTGATCCTGTGAAGTATGATTTTGCGTTATTCGGACTAGGTGCGTTTAAAGAATTATAAAATTCTGTTAAAGCACTCATTTACTGATTTATATATAAACTAACTTTGAATAAATCCAACCTTAGTTATGACAGCCGCCATTCAATTAACAGAAGAATCTAGATTAAAAGCCATACAGAAGCTTAGGATTTCCCGAGATCGAGAAAAGGTGTTTGATGAGCTTACTGAGCTGGCGTGTCGTTTAACCGAAGTACCAAGATCTTTGATAAGTATTGTTGAAAAAGATGAAGTCTGGTTTAAATCTCAAAAAGGATTAGAATTAAATTCTAGTAAAAGAGAATTATCTTTTTGTAGTAAAGTAATCGCTTCAAATGAAGAAGTGTTTGTCATTGAAGATGCGCGTAAAATAGAATCACTTGAAAATCATCCAGAAGTAATTGCAGTTGATCCTATTATTTTTTATGCAGGAGTCAAATTAATGTCTAAAGATGGTTATCCCATAGGTGCTATTTGTGTGCTAGATAATAAACCTCATAAATTGAGCGAAGAAGATAAAAACTCGCTTCTTATGGTAGGTGATTTAATCCAAAGACAATTTGAATTAAAGAAACTCAATGAAGACCTCTTAGTACAAACAGCGATACTTGAAGAGAACAATGAAATGCTCAAAAGCTTTGCTCATACAGTTTCTCATGATATGAAAATGCCACTTGCAAACATGGTTCTTACTACTGATATCGTTTCAAAAAAATATGGAGAAGCCATTGATGATTCTGGAAAAAAATACTTGAAGTTTATAAAAGACGCCGCATTTGGCCTTTCTGACTATGTAGGCCAGATATTATCACATTATGAAAGTGACACTTTTTTAATTGAAGATAGAGAAGTCTTTGATATTTATACAATACTTGAAGCTATTCAAGACATACTAGCAATTCCAGATGATGTAGGTTTTCAATTGCCTGAGGATAATATTTTAGTGAATATTAATAAAAGTGTTCTTGAGCAAATTCTATTCAATCTTATTGCAAATGCTTTAAAATATAACGATAAGGAAACAGTTATTATCAAAATAGATGCTGTTGAAAAAGATAACTTCTATATTTTCAAAGTAATTGACAACGGTATAGGAATTTCTGAGGATAAAAAAGAGGAGATTTTTAAAATGTTTAGTACGCTTGATGTGAAAGACCGTAATGGTAAAAAAGGAAACGGCATAGGCTTAAGTACGGTAAAAAAGTTAGTAAATAAACTTAACGGTTTCATAAGCGTCAATTCAGAATTAGGTAAAGGAACTGAATTCATAATTACTGTATCAAAATAAGTAGGACAATCTTAGAGAAGATATTATCTTTGATCAATCCTAGAAATAAATGATATTTAAAAACCCAATAATTCTTTACGGTCTATTTTTCTTAATAGTTCCTATTATTGTTCATCTGTTTCAGCTCAGAAAATTTAGTAAAGTTGCCTTTACTAACGTCGATTTTCTCAAACCTTTAATCAATCAAACAAGAAAAAGTCGCCAGCTCAAAAAATGGCTCACTCTTCTTGCTCGATGTCTTGCAGTAGCTTGTATAGTTATAGCTTTTGCTCAGCCTTTTCTCCCTGGTAGTAATACTGCTACACAAGAAAAACAAACCGCTATTTATCTTGATAATTCCTTCTCAATGGAATTGAATGGTAAAAATGGACCGTTGTATAAAAATGCTACCAGCCAGTTATTAGAAAAATTGCCAGCAGATAAAGTTTTTACATTATTTACAAATGATAAGATTTTTACCAATACCAATAGACAGCAAATTACAAACGAATTACTAGCTAATAATTATTCAAGCGAGTTGCTTTCTTTTGAGCAAATACAGCTTAAGGCCTCTTCCCTACTCGATAATAAAACAGCTGCTAAAGAGATTATTTTTATTTCAGATTTTCAGAATACAAATGGTGCTGCTTTTCCCGATACATTAAAAGGCGTAAAAAGAGAATTAGTAAAATTAGAACCTCAAGAAACGAACAATATTTCTATTGACACAGCATTTATCGTGGATCAATCTGGAGCTAATCTTAAACTTCAAGTTGATTTAAGCTCTAATTATAATGTAGAACAACCAATTACTTTAACCTTAGAAAATAATACAGTTTTACTCGCAAAAACTTCTGTACTTCTTGAAAACCAGAAAGGGACGGCAAATTTTGATATCGAGATTGATGAACCTATAACAGGAAGAATTTATATAGAAGATCAAGGTATTTCTTTTGACAACGAGCTATTCATAAGCACTGGTGCAAAACAAAAAATTAAAGTTCTAAGCATCAATGGTGCCGATTCTAACTTCCTAGATCGATTATATAATGACGATCAGTTTGAATATTTGAGTGTCAAAGAAAGAGATGTCAATTATAATCTGATTAAAGATCAAAATATTGTAGTAATTAATGAAGTAAGTAATATTCCAGCAAGTTTGAGTACTGAATTAAATCAGCTTACTCAAAATGGAGGTTATTTAGTCCTTATTCCTGCTGCAAATTCTTCTGGCTACGATTCCATAGGAATG